>NZ_JAMKBZ010000004.1:0-293738 GCF_053772255.1 Rhodopseudomonas parapalustris
CGCCCCCCACTCCCCACCAACGACTTGACCGGCGGGGAAAGTGTCGGTCATGTCTCCGAACACGTGTCGACTATGTCTCCGGGCTGAACAACAAGCCGGGCGATGACCGCGGGAGGTGAGGCATACCAAAAGCCGGAGCCTCATCCTTGCAATTTTCACGCGAGTATTGAACGCGACGCTATCGAGATGCTGATCGCCTCCTCCCCAGGGGAGTAAGTGGCATCCATGGCAAAGCTGACTCAGAACGCCGCCAATGAGCAGATCGTCATTCCGGGGCGCGCGTAGCGCAAGCCCGGAATCCATATCCCCTGCGCTACTGATCGACCTAACTTACGTCCCGCTGATCATCGCAACCGAGACCTCACGGCGTATGGATTCCGGATTGCGCGCAAAAGCGCGCAATCCGGAATGACGAACGTTGCGTCAGCAAGTCCTTTCAGAGAATGGGCAATACCTGGTTGCGACCGACACAGTCGGCGGCGTTCCGAAATCCCCAGATTTATCGCGCATTTCCTGCGAATCCCGCCGTGGAAAAGCCCGCTGGCGTGGTTGCTCATGCCTTAATCGGCCGCCATTGTCGCCGGCTAACGCCGCCAATGGCTGCGAGCGAGTTGCGACCGGGCGGGACAACCTATGGTATTGTCCTGCTTGAGAGATTCGCTACAGCCGCGGGAACCTGCGGCCCATAGAGCATCGGACCAGATGAAACTCACGCGTCTCCGCCTCCACGGCTTCAAGTCGTTTGTCGAGCCCACCGACTTCATGATCGAGCCGGGTCTGACCGGCGTGGTCGGGCCGAACGGCTGCGGCAAGTCCAATCTGGTGGAAGCGCTGCGCTGGGCGATGGGCGAGACCTCGCACAAATCGCTGCGCGCGACCGACATGGACGCGGTGATCTTCGCCGGCTCCGGCAACCGCCCGGCGCGCAACCACGCCGAAGTGGTGATGTCGATCGACAATTCCGATCGCACCGCGCCGGCGGCGCTGAACGATGCCGACACCCTGGACATCTCGCGCCGGATCGAACGCGAGGCCGGCTCGCAGTATCGCATCAACGGCCGCGAAGTGCGCGCCCGCGACGTGCAACTGCTGTTCGCCGACGCCGCCACCGGCGCGCGCTCGCCGGCGCTGGTCCACCAGGGCAAGATCGGTGAAATCATCCAGGCCAAGCCCGAGCAGCGCCGCCGCGTGCTGGAGGACGCCGCGGGCGTCGCCGGCCTGCACGCCCGCCGCCATGAAGCGGAGCTGCGGCTGAAGGCGGCCGAAACCAACCTCACCCGCGTCGAGGACGTGATCGGTCAGCTCTCGACCCAGGTCGACGGCCTGAAGAAACAGGCGCGCCAGGCGATCCGGTTCCGCGAGGTCGCCGCCAAGGTCCGCAAGACCGAGGCGATGCTGTACCACCTGCGCTGGTGCGACGCGCAGGCCGAGGTCGGCGCGGCCGCCGAGGTGCACGATCTCGGCGTGCGCCAGCTCGCCGAATGCACCCGCGTGCAGGCCGAAGCTTCCCGCATCCAGGCCGACCGCGCCTCCACGTTGCCCGGCCTGCGCGAGGCCGAAGCCCGCGCCGCCGCCGGCCTGCAGCGGCTGATCAACGCCCGCGAGCAGCTCGACCGCGAAGAGGTCCGCGCCAAGGAGCGCGTGGTCGAACTGGAGCGGCGGCTGGCGCAGTTTTCTTCCGACGTCGAGCGCGAGCAGCGGCTGGCGATCGACGCCGACGCCGCGCTGGAACGGCTCGACACCGAAGACGTCGAGCTGCGCGAGGAGATCCTGGAGCGGGTCGAGAAACGCAGCGGCGTCGACGAGCGCGTCGCCGAGGCCGATGCCTCGCTGAGCGAGGCCGAGCAGCTGTTCGCCGAACTCACCACCCAGCTCGCCGAGCTGACCGCGCGGCGCAACCAGTTCGAGCAGAGCGTCCGCACCCATCGCGACCGGCTGGCGCGGCTCGACACCGAGATCAAGAACGTCGAGAGCGAGATCGACCGGCTTGCCGCCGAAACCTCCGGTGCCGGCGACCTCACTGAACTCGCCGAAGCGGTCGAGATCGCCCAGGAGCTGCTCGCCGAGCAGGAAGCCGCGGTGCAGGCCGCGGAAGCCGCTCAGATCGCCGCGCGGCAGACGCTGGACGGCTCGCGCGCCCCGCTGGTCGACGCCGAAAAGAAGGTGCAGCGGCTCGAGACCGAAGCCAAGACGATCAGCAAGATTCTCAACGGCGAAACCAAGAATCTGTGGCCGCCGATCATCGACGGCATCACCGTCGCCAAGGGCTATGAAAAAGCGATCGGCGCCGTGCTCGGCGACGATCTCGACGCGCCGGTCGATCCCTCGGCGCCGATGCGCTGGACCGATGTCGGCGTGCAGCCGGAAGACCCGGCGCTGCCCGAAGGCGTCGAGGCGCTGGCCCAGCACGTCACCGCGCCGCCGGAGCTGGCGCGCCGCCTCGCCCAGATCGGCGTCGTCACCAAGGAACGCGGCAATGAGCTGTGCGAACAGCTCAAGACCGGCCAGCGGCTGGTGTCGCTCGACGGCGACGTCTGGCGCTGGGACGGCTTTGTCGCCTCGGCGCACGCGCCGACCGGCGCCGCCCGCCGGCTCGCCGAACGGGCGCGGCTGATCGACATCGAGAACGAGCTGGAGCAGGCCCGGATCGAGGCCACCGCCAAGCGCCAGGCGCTGGAAACCGCCGAAGCCGATTTGAAGTTGGCGGCCGCCGCCGAGACCGCCTCTCGCGAGAGCCTGCGCGGCGCCCGCCGCGAAGTCGACGCCGCGCGCGAGCGCTTCTCCGCCGCCGAGCGCGAGGTCAACCGCCACGCCGCACGCAAATCGGCGCTGGCCGAAGCGCAGTCGCGCCTCGCCACCGACCGCGCCGAAGCCGAAGCCGCACTGGAGAACGCCGAAGCGCAGATCGCCGAGCTGGAGCCGAACACCGAGGCCGAGAGCCGCCTCGCCGCGGTGCGCGGCGACATCGACGGCCGCCGCCGCATCGCCGCGCAGATCCGCGCCGAAGCCCAGGCGCTGGCGCGCGAAGCCGAGCTCGCCGACAAGCGGCTGCAGGCGATCGCCGCCGAGCGGATGGACTGGCAGAAGCGCAAGGCCGGCGCGGCGTCGCAGATCGCCACCGTCGAAGAGCGCGTCGCCGAACTCACCGCCGAACGCGCCGAACTCGACAACGCACCGGAAGTGTTCGCCGAGAAGCGCAGCGCGGTGATCACCGAGATCGAATTCGCCGAGGCCGATCGCCGCGCCGCCGCCGACGCGCTGGCCGCCGCCGAACAGGCGATGAGCGAGACCGACCGCCTGGCGAAAGCCTCGCTCGAACAGCTCTCCAGCGCCCGCGAAGCCTGCGCCCGCGCCGAGGAGCGGATGGAAGCCGCGCGCCGCCGGCTCGAAGATGTCGAGCGCGAGATCCGCGACATGCTCGAGGTCGAGCCGCAGGCTGCGGCCCAGCTCGCCGAAATCGTCGAGGGCACCGAACTGCCCCCGCTCGCCGAGATCGAAGAGAGCCTGGAAAAACTGCGCCGCGACCGCGAGCGGCTCGGCGCCGTCAACCTGCGCGCCGAAGAAGAGCTCAACGAGGTCGAGACCCAGCACGGCTCGCTGGCGGCCGAGCGCGACGATCTGGTCGAGGCGATCAAGAAGCTGCGCACCGGCATCCAGAGCCTGAACAAGGAAGCGCGCGAGCGGCTGCTGGCCTCGTTCGACGTCGTCAACGGCCACTTCAAGCGGCTATTCACCACGCTGTTCGGCGGCGGCGAGGCCGAATTGAAGCTGATCGAAAGCGACGACCCGCTTGAAGCCGGCCTCGACATCATCGCCAAGCCGCCGGGCAAGAAACCGCAGTCGCTGTCGCTGCTGTCGGGCGGCGAGCAGGCGCTGACCGCGATGGCGCTGATCTTCGCGGTGTTCTTGACCAATCCGTCGCCGATCTGCGTGCTGGACGAAGTCGACGCGCCGCTCGACGACCACAACGTCGAACGGTTCTGCGACCTGCTCACCGACATGGCGAAGACCACGGAAACGCGGTTCATCACCATCACCCACAACCCGATCACCATGGCCCGCATGAACCGCCTGTTCGGCGTGACCATGGCCGAACGCGGCGTCTCCCAGCTCGTCTCGGTCGACCTCCAGGGCGCGGTGGATATTCTGGATCAGAACGTGGCGTGAGCGCTGGGCGGACAACACGCGCGCTGAGACCGAGCTTTCTTGTTATCGCGCGATGCGCTGCTAGCCCCCTCCTCCCCCTTGCGGGGAGGGTCGGCCGAGCGAAGCGGAGGCCGGGGTGGGGGTACCCCGGGCACTGAGTGTGGGGCTCTCCCCCACCCGACCGGCCTTACGGCAAAGCCGATGCAGAGCATCGGCGTCTGTTTTGAAGACGGCGGCCGAGGGCCGCCTATGCACCCTCCCCACAAGGGGGAGGGGAAACTCGGCTCGCTGCGCGGCTTTGCCATGATCCCCCCATCCCTCCCCGCCGAACTCAAAGCCGTGCTGGAGCACAAGCTGCATGGGCTCGCGCGCGGAGACGCGGCGGCGCGGGCGGAGCGGATTTCGCTCACCTATCGCGGCGGCGGCACCTCGGCGCCGATCACCAGCGAAGCCGATGCGCTGGCCTATGCGGGCGCGCGGATGCCGGCGACCTACGCGGCGGTGATCGCCTGCCTCAACGCGATGGCCGCGATCCGCCCCGGCTTCGCGCCGGCGACGCTGCTCGACGTCGGTGCCGGCCCCGGCACCGCGAGCTGGGCCGCGGCTCAAGCATTCGAGACGCTGCAAAGCTTCACCCTGCTCGACGCCAATCCGGCGCTGCGCAAGCTGGCGCTGCACCTTGCCGAAGCGACGCGTTTGCCCGCGATCGACTACCGGCTCGGCGACGCCGGCAAGGCGCTGGCCGATGCGCCGGAGGCGGCGCTGGTGATCGCCAGCTACGTCATCAACGAACTCAGCGACGCCGCGCGCGCCTCGTTCGCCGACATGCTGTGGCGCAAGACCACCGATACGCTGCTGGTGGTCGAGCCCGGCACGCCCGCCGGGTATCGGCGCATCCTCGACCTGCGCGACCGGCTGATCGCCCAAGGCGCCCGCGTGATCGCGCCATGCCCGCACGATGCCGCCTGCCCGGTGACCGCGCCGGACTGGTGCCACTTCGTGCAGCGGCTGCCGCGCTCGAAGCTGCATCTGCAGCTTAAATCCGCCGACGTGCCGTTCGAAGACGAGAAGTTCAGCTACGTGGCGCTGACACGGACCGCATTGCCGGAGCGGCCGGCACGAGTGCTGAGCCAGCCCGAACAGACCAAAGCGGCGATCACCGCCAAACTCTGCACGCCGGCCGGCAAGCTCGAGCTCGCAGTCGCCGCGCGCCGCGACAAGCCGGCCTATGCGCGGTTTCGGCGGCTGGGCTGGGGCGACACGATCGATTGAACATTCGCGCCTGCAGCAACGACCAACAGACGCCGCGCGGGGTGCGCGGCTTTGGCTGCGTGCGTGCAAGTCGGCGCGCCGGCACAGGGTCTTGGTTGGATGGGAGCCGCCAGTATGTGGATTTTTCTCGGCATCGTCGCCGCGGTCGCGCTGTATGCGCTCGTGACCTACAACCGCCTGGTGGCGCTGCGGCAGCGCGTCGGGCAGGCGTTCGCCGATATCGACGTGCAGCTCAAGCAGCGGCACGATCTGGTGCCGAACCTGGTCGAGACCGTGAAGGGCTACGCGACGCACGAGCGCTCGACGCTGGAGGACGTCGTCAAGGCGCGCAATGCCGCGATCTCGGCGCAGGGGCCGGGCCAGATGGCCGCGGCCGAAAACGCGCTCACCGCCTCGCTCGGCCGGCTGATCGCGCTCGGCGAGGCGTATCCGGATCTGAAGGCCAACGCCAATTTCCAGCAGCTCCAGAGCGAGCTGGCCGACATCGAGAACAAGATCGCGGCGAGCCGCCGATTCTTCAACAACGCCGTGCAGGAATACAACACCGGCATCCAGCAGATGCCCGCCGCGCTGTTCGCCGCCCCGCTCGGCTTCACCCATAAGGATTACTTCGACCTCGGCGAAACCCGCACCCAGGTCGAGCAGGTGCCGCAGGTGAAGTTCTAGTTCGAACGCCTCTCGCTCCCCTCCCCCTTGCGGGGAGGGGTCGGGGGTGGGGGGCCACGAGCACAGTACTCGTGTCCATCCCCACCCGACCGGCCTTACGGCCGGCCGCCCTCCCCGCAAGGGGGAGGGAGGTTCAGGCCGGCGCTGCGAGGATTGGACACCCATCATGGCCGCCTACGGTCTCTACACCCACATCGCCGCCAACAAGACCCGATCGGTGCTGCTGCTGATCGGGCTGTTCTTGCTGGTGTATGTGCTGGTCTATGCCGGCGCGCTGATCGCCGAGGTGATGATCGACGGCGGTCGCGCGGTGCCGGACTATCTGCGCGCGGCGGGTGCCGATCTGATCAAGGCGGCGCCGTTCGCCACGATCGGCGCGGCGCTGTGGATCGTGATCGCCTATTTCTTCCACCAGAAGCTGATCGACGCCGTCACGGGCGGCCATGCGGTGACGCGGGCCGAACAACCGCGGCTGTACAATCTGCTCGAGAACCTGTGCATCTCGCGCGGCATTCCGATGCCGAAGCTGAAGATCATGGACAGCGAAGCGCTGAACGCCTTCGCCAGCGGGCTCAATCCGAGGCAATACGCCATCACGGTAACGACCGGGCTGGTCGAGCGGCTCGATGATGCCGAGATCGAGGCGGTGCTCGGCCACGAGCTGACCCACATCAAGAACGGCGACGTGCAGATGATGGTGATCGCGGTGATCATCGCCGGCGTGGTCGGGTTCTTCGGCGAGCTGATGTTCCGGCTGTTCTTCCAGGGCGGAATCCGGATCGGCGGCGGCTCGTCGTCCTCTTCCTCCTCGTCGTCGGGCGACCGCAAGAGCGGCGGCGGCGCCATCGTCGTGGTGATCCTGGCGATCGTGCTGATCCTGCTGGCCTGGCTGCTGTCGCAGGTGGTGAAGCTGGCGCTGTCGCGGTCGCGCGAATATCTCGCCGACGCCGGCTCGGTTGAACTGACCAAGAACCCCGACGCGATGATCTCGGCGCTGCGCAAGATCGAGAACCGCGGCGAACTGCCGGGCGCGACCTCGGCGGTAATGGAAATGTGCCTGGACAATCCGCGCTCGGGCTTTGCCGATCTGTTCGCCACCCATCCGTCCGTGGAGTCGCGGGTCGACGCGCTGGTGAAGTTCGCCGGCGGGCATTATCTGCCGCCGCTGCCGGCGCCCGCAACCGAGTCCAACGGAGCCGAAGGTGCGGCAACGGACGGCAATGACGACGCCGATACCGTGCCTGCCGAACCGCACCACGGCCCGTGGGGCGATACACCACCACCGGCGCCGCGCGGCGGATTCCTGCGCGGGCCGTGGGGCCGGCGGAGCTGATCGGACGCCGCGCACGCGCTATCGCTTCGCATCTGAATGATTTTGTTGAGATTGCCGGGTGTCACCGCCCGCCCGATTGAATTATCCCTTGTTTCTGCCATGTTCTCGCCCAAAGCAGAGGTCTGCACCTTGGCCCTTCGGCCGCGGTGGGGGATCGAACCGGCCCGAAAAGGAATCTCATGGCGAAGCCAGCAGTGATCGTCGTCGGCGCAGACAAGGGCGGCGTCGGCAAAACCACGGTGTCGCGCACCCTGCTCGACTATTTCAGCGCCAACAACGTCCCGACCCGCGCCTTCGACACCGAGTCGCCGCGCGGCACGCTGAAGCGCTTCCATCCCGACATCACCGAGATCGTCGACATGACGTCGACGGCCGACCAGATGAAGATCTTCGACACGCTGAACTCGGCGGTGCCGTCGGTCACCGTGATCGACGTCCGCGCCGGCCTGTTGTCGCCCGCGCTGGCTTCGCTCCGCGACATCGGCTTCCTCGACGCGGCGCGCTCCGGCCAGATCACCTTCGCGGTGTTCCACATCCTCGGTCCGTCGATCGCCTCATTGGACGAAATCGCCGAGACCGCCAACTTCATGATCGGCGCGAAGTACTTCCTGACGAAGAACTTCATCAACAATACCAGCTTCTTCGAGTGGGACCAGGCGACCTACAACTCGTACTTCCACCGCATCAAGGACGCCACCGAGCTGACGATCCCGAAGCTCAACGAAATGGCCTATGAGCAGGTCGAAGTGTCGTCGGTGCCGTTTTTGAAGTTCGTCGCCAACAAGGGCGTCAGCGGCGAGCCGGCCAACTACTCGTTCGTGCTGCGCGGCTATGTCCGGCACTGGCTCGCCAATGTCTGGAGCGAGTTCGACCGGATCAAGCTGACCGACATCGTCGGCAAGGACAAGAACGGCCGCGGCACCCCGGTGACCGACGAGCCGGGCGAGAAATAGCTCGCATCGCTGCAAAATCAGGCTATATCGGACGGCATTCCCCGTCCGATACAGCATGATGTCGCGCACCCCGATTTACATCGTCTGTTCGCCGCGGCCGTTCGTCGGCAAGACCATGATCGCCCGCGTGCTCACCGAATATCTGCTGCTGCAGCGCGGCGCGGTGCTGGCGTTCGACATCAACGTCAAAGAACCGTCGCTGCTCGACTATCTGCCGCGCGTCACCGAGACCGCGCAGGTCGACGACACCTTCGGCAAGATGGCGCTGATGGACCGGCTGATCCTCCACGACGACCTCGCCAAGGTGGTCGACCTCGGCTTCCACGCCTTCGACGAGTTCTTCGACACCTTTGCAGAGATCGGCTTCATCAAGGAAGCGGCGCGGCGGCGGGTAGCGCCGGTGGTGCTGTTCCTCGCCGACACCGACCGTAACTCGGCGCGCGCCTACGACCGCCTGCAGGACATCGTGCCACCGCGGCAACTCATCACCATCGACAACGAGCACATCCTGCTCGGCGAACTGCCGGCGGTGTACGCCCACGGCCGCGTGATGCGAATCCGCGGGCTGCCGCCATTCCTGAAAACCTACATCGACCGCGTCAGCTTCTCGTTCACCGGCTACCTGCGCGCCGAGCCCGACGCCTCCACCGAACTCAACCAGTGGATCCGCGCCAACTACACGACCTTCCGCGCGCTGGAGCTGGAGCTGACGCAAGGGCGGTAGCGCTGCTATCGCACCGCGGACAGTGTTGCAGCTAGAGCGCTCATCCGCGATCTCGCCTTGCAGGCGGCGGGCTCCCTCGCTCGGCCGCGACCTCTCACCGAATGCCGTGGCTCGCTCGTCCGCAGTGCCTGGCCCCTCACCCGGATTGCTGCGCAATCCGACCTCTCCCCGCAAAAGGGTGGGGAGAGGTTGGGCAGTGCCAGATGAGCGATCTCAATCAGGAGACGACAAGCCAGCGGGTAGTCCCTGCAAGCCAGGAGCAGTCCTCGGCCTGCTCTGATCCGACAAGGTCCTTTCCGAATTTCCGATTGCCGAGCCTGCGCTCACATCTGCGCGCTCCGATGCCGCTACGTTGCTTCGCGCTTTCGGGCACCGTTGAGAAACAACTCAATCGTCTTCTGGAGGTCCCGGCGGTGCTTTGGGGAAAGTCCGGCATTCTCGACCGACAGGACAGCCTTTCGCAACGGTCCTCGGATTGCCACAGTGAGAAAGAAATCGGCCGCGAACCCGATGTCGTCGAGGGCAAGTTCGCCGCGTTCAACGCCCGCTCGCAGACAATCCTCGATCGCCCGCGCGCCGTGTACCGTCCCGAGCCCCTTATGGATGCGCGCAAGTTCGGGAAACCTCACCGTCTCGGTTGAGATGATCCGATCGAATGCGATGACCTCCGGCTTCAGTGCCGTGCCGAGCATGGAGAGGGCAATCGCGTGCAGGCGCTCCCGGACGGCTGCGCTGTCATTCCCCTCACCGAGCTCCGGAATTTCCGCCCCGCGTCCGATCCACCGCCGAGCGACCTCCGCGAACAACGCGGCCTTGCTCTCGAAACGACCGTAGAACGTCGTTTTCGAAACTCCGGCCGACGCGGTGACACCGTCGACGCTCGTGGCCGCATAGCCGTACTCGAGGAACGAGGCCGCCGCCGCGTCGAGAATGCGCTCGAGCGACTCGTCCTCAGTTCCCTTGGGTGGTCGCCCACGGCGTGGCGGCGCTTTCTGGTCTTTGTTCTTCATCGTCCTGCCCCGGCTATTTGGCGGGCATCGGCCGCGCCGTCAAAACTACCCTTGAAAAGATACGGCATCGTATCATATACGGCTTATCAGCGGCCTCAAGTGTCCGGCGAGCGTGCGCGCGCCCTTCACACAGGAGTTCCCCTCGATGCTCGTCACGATGTCGCCTGCCAAGCCGTTCCGTATCGCAGGATTTGCGTTGCGTGACTGGGGATTCGCCCTGCGCATCTGGGCAGCGATGATGATCTCTCTCTACATCGCATTCTGGCTGCAGCTAGAGGGCGCCGCATCCGCCGCGACCTGCGTCGGAATCCTCGCCTTGCCAACCCGAGGGCATGCACTGGAGAAGGCGTTCTGGCGGCTGTTCGGAACGGCCGTAGGGGTGGTCGTGTCGATTGCGATCACGGGTGCGTTCAACGAGATCAGGGAACTGATGTTCCTGTCCTACGCGATTTGGCTCGGCATCTGCACCTATATCGCCAGTCACTTCGAAGGAAACCGGGCCTACGGAGCGGTTCTCAGCGGCTACACGGTTGCGATCGTCGCCATCGCACAGATCGACGCTCCCGATAAGGTGTTCATGGCCGGCATGAACCGCGGCGCGGCCATCTTCGTCGCGATCGTCGTCGTGACGGTGATCAACGACATCCTGGCCGCGCCGGATCTGTCGACGCTGGTTGGCGAGAAACTGGCGCGCGCGCGGATGCAGGTAACGGAATTCGCCGCGACCACCATCACGAAGGGGACGACGACGGCCTCGGACGTGGGCAACCTTCTTCAAACCGTGACAGCCATCCGAACCGACATCGACGCGGTCGCCGCCGAAGGACTCTCAGGCGGGCGTCGGGCAGCAGCTGCTGCTGCCGCTGTCTCCGCACTGGTTCAGCAAACGAACATGGCTCGCGCGGTGGCGGTAGCCATCGATGATCTCGGCAACATCGGAGCCGAGCAGCGGGAGAAACTCGTCGCCTCGATGAAGGGTAGCGACCACCAGGCGGCAACGGAGCTGCGCAACAAGCTGAGATCGGTCGAGCGTGCGCCCGACAGTCCCACGGGCCATCTGCTTGCAGCCAGCGGCGTCACGCTCCTGCTGGAGTGTGAGCGGCAAGGCGCACTGACGATCAGCGACCTTCGGAGCGGCCGGGGACGGAGAGAATCTTCGGACCTGCCGATCTTCCGCTGCCGAGCGTCGGCTCTTCGCAACGCCTTGAGAGTCTTTTGCGTCGTTCTCGTTGTCGGAGCATTGCTATCCTTGACGAACTGGCCCGCGGTTTCCGCAGTGCTGATCCCTGCGACCGCATTGGCGGCCATGTCCAGCAGCACGCCTGATCCCCTGGGCTTCGTGAAGGGCGCCTGTATCATGGCTGTCCTTGCCGCCGTGCTCGTTGGCATCACGAAGTTCGTACTTCTCAGCGGGGCCGACGCATTCCCCCTTCTGGCTATCAGTATGGCGCCATTGGTGATGGCCGGTGCGCTGTTGTTGACGATCCCCAAGCCGTCGGCCTTCCTGTTGGGCTTTCTGACCGTCGCCCTCTCGCCGGGCCTGATGAATCCCCAAAATCCTGAGGACTATAGCGCCCTGGGATTTCTGGTGAACACCATGCTGACCCTCGGCGGATTTTTCATTCTGCTGCCCGCGCTTTCGTTGCTGCTTCCGACGACCGATCGTCATCGTCGGCGCTGGCTCCTGGAGTCTGCGGAAACAGATTGCCGAGATGCCTTCGCCGGCCGCGGAAAGTCCGACAACTCCCCGGAGATGTCGTTTAGGGACGCTAGCCGGATCGCGCAGTTCGGCCGGCTCAAATTGCCGGACCCCGCCAGACGGGAAGCCGACATGGGCAAACTGTGCCGTCTTGCGGACCTATCCTATGCGGCCAGACGGTGCAGAGCACTGATCGCGCAGATCGGGCAACGCCCTCATGACGAACTCCCTATTGATGTGCGACGCGCGATCGGTCGCCTCGACGCGACCGCGCTGCGCCTAGCCGGAGATCATTTCATACGCGGACGTCCGGACGATCGAAGTCGCGATCACTCCGGCGTTCTCAGACTGGGCCTCGCTCTTGTCTGGCTGGCGGGTCTCATCGAACGCAGCCCCGGAGAAACCGCGAAGCTGAGGGATGCTCTGTCATGACTCGCACCTTCCAGGAACTCGTCATCGACGACGTGATGATCGCACCCTTCGTGTCCTACCTTGTGGTCGCGCTGATCGTGTTTCTGCTGATCAGGCCGCTCGCACGCCGGGTAGGCTTCGAACTCGTATTCAGCCATCCGCCCGTCGCGGAATGCAGTCTTTTCATCATCATTCTCGCATCCCTGATCGCGTTCTTCTGAGAGCCTGGAAACATCCCATGATCGATCGGCCTTCACCAAAATCCGCATCGCCCCGCCGCGACGACGAACAGCGCAACGAAGGCGCCGCGCGCAAGACAGAGCAGCCAGCCGTGAGCGATGCCTCACCGCCCCCGGCCGCAGCGTCCTACAAAAACGATGATGTTCTGGACATCGACACCGAGGCCGACCCGGCCGGATCCGGCAAAATCAGGCGAGCGGCGCAGTTGACGGCAACGCTGGCGGTCTTCGGAGTCGCCATCGTCGCCGCGCTCCTGATTTGGAACTACTACGTGACGTCGCCATGGACTCGCAACGGCCGCATCCGCGTTCAGGTCGCCAGCATCGCTCCACAAGTTTCCGGGCAGATCATCGAGGTGCGAGTAGTGGACAATCAATTCGTCAGGAAAGGCGACGTCCTCTATGTGATCGACCCCTTCGACTACAAAGCGGCGCTCAATGCCGCGAAGGCGCAGGAGAAGATCAGAGCCGCAGACCTTCAGGTCAAGAAAGTCCAGGCGGAACGTCGGCAATCGCTTTCCGATCTTGCCGCATCCGTGGAGAACAAGCAGATCTACGTGGGTAATGCGGAGCAGGCGCAGGCATCGTTCGAGGCCGCACAGGTACAGGTCGCCCAGGCGGACGTGAACCTTCAACGCACCGAAGTAAAAAGCCCCGTCAACGGTTACGTTACCAACCTGCTGCTACGCGTCGGCGACTACGCGACGGCGGGCAAGCCCCAACTTTCGATCATCGACTCGGACAGCTACTGGATCGATGGCTATTTCGAAGAAACCAAAATGTCCCGGATATGCGTCGGCGACCGGGTGGAGGCTCGCCTGATGGGCTACCACAATCCGATCATCGGACGCGTCGATACGATCACGCGCGGAATCAGCACGACCAATGCGACACCGGGCACGCAAGGCCTTCCCGGGGTCGACCCGGTCTACACCTGGGTAAGGCTTGCGCAGCGTGTTCCGGTCAGGATCAAGATTACCGAGCTTCCCCCGGAGATTCCCCTGATCGCCGGGATGACGGCGACCGTCACCGTGCGATCCACCGACGACAAGGGCATCAAGGAAGCTTCGCTCTTCAGCCTCTCGCATCGTCTCTACGAAGTCTTCGGCGGTCATACGCCGCGGGCGGGCTGCATATCGAGCGCGATGTCGAAGACGCAGCTCAAGGCCTCCCCGAGTGCTTCAATCGAGGGTTCGGTCCCCGCCCGACCACAGGATTCCGAGCAGCTATTTCCCGGTCTAACGCCAGGCATGACGTCCGCTCCCCGATCAAGGCTGTAGAAATAGTCAATGCCCTTCGAACGCGATCAGGGTGCGGACCGGGACGCCCATGGCGCGGATCTTGTCGGCGCCGCCGAGCTCGGGCAGGTCGATGACGAAGCAGGCGGCGACGACTTCGGCGCCGATCTGGCGCAGCAGCTTGATGGCGCCCTCGGCGGTGCCGCCGGTGGCGATCAGGTCGTCGACCAGCACCACTCGCTCGCCCGGGGCGATGGCGTCGACGTGGATCTCGATCTTGTCGGTACCGTATTCCAGCGCGTACTCCATCGACACGCAGGTATGCGGCAGCTTGCCCTTCTTGCGGATCGGCACGAAGCCGCTCGACACCTGATGGGCGATCGCGCCGCCGATGATGAAGCCGCGCGCCTCGATGCCCGCCACCTTGTCGATCTTCGAACCCGCCCAAGGCTGCACCAGCTCGTCGATGGCGCGGCGGAACGCGCGCGGTTCGCCGAGCAGCGTGGTGATGTCGCGGAAAATGATGCCGGGCTTGGGATAGTCCGGAATGGCCCGGACACTGGCCTTCAAATCTTGGGCGAACTCGGGGGTCATCGGCGCGGGTCTTTCGTTACGGATGGCGCAATTCGTCATTGGCGGGCGGGCGGCGCAATCGGGCAATTCGGCTGAGTTACCGCCGGGGGTGGTAGCAGAGCTCCCCCGGCGGGCCTTCGATCTGGATCAATCGCGGATGCCGGCCATTGGGCTTAGGCCGGCTGGCCGAGACGAAAGGCATTTTCGACGATCCGCAGCCCGACCTCGCCGCCGAGCGACATCAGCGACTCGGGGTGGAACTGGACGCCGCCGACCGGCAGGGTCTTGTGCTCGATCGCCATCGCGATGCCGTCGTCGGTGGAGGCGGTGACGGTCAGATCCTTGGGCATGTCGCGCATGTCGACATAGAGCGAGTGATAGCGGCCGATGGTGACCTCGTTCGGCAGGCCACGCATCAGCGTGCCGCCGCGCACCTGGATCCGCGACGGACGGCCGTGCGCCGGCTGCGCGAGCTGGCCGAGCGTGCCGCCGAAATATTCGCCCATCGCCTGGACGCCAAGGCAGACGCCGAAGATCGGCAGCTTCTTGGCGAGCGCGGCGTCGATCGTGTCCTTGATCTTGAAGTCCTCCGGCCGGCCGGGGCCGGGCGACAGCACCAAGAGATCGTAGGCGTTCTCGGCCAGCATCTTCAGGCCGTGGATATAGCGCACCACGGTGACCTGGGCGCCGACCTGGCGGAAATAATCCGCCAGCATGTGCACGAAGCTGTCGTCGTGATCGACCAGCAGCACCTTCTTGCCCGAGCCGGTGGCGTCCGGCGCCACCGCCGACAACGGCTTGGCCGGATCGCCGCGCAGCGCCTGGAACAGCGCCGCGGCCTTGACCTGGCATTCCTTGTCCTCGGCGACCGGATCGGAATCGAACAGGCAGGTGGCGCCGACGCGCACCTCGGCGAGGCCGTCCTTCATCCGGATGGTGCGGATGGTCAGACCGGTGTTGATCGAACCGTCGAACCCGACCGCCCCGAATGCGCCGGCATACCACCGCCGCGGGCTGCGCTCATTGTCCTCGACGAACTGCATCGCCCACAGCTTCGGCGCGCCGGTGACCGTCACCGCCCAAGCGTGGGTGAGGAAGGCGTCGAGCGCGTCGAAACCCGGCCGCAGCATGCCCTCGACGTGGTCGACGGTGTGGAACAGCTTCGAATAGGTCTCAATCTGCCGCCGCGCCAAGACCTTGATGGTGCCCGGGACGCAGACCCGCGCCTTGTCGTTACGGTCGACGTCGGTGCACATGTTGAGCTCGAACTCGTCCTTCTCCGAGTTCAGGAGCTTCTGGATCTGTTCGGCGTCGCTGATGGCATCGACGCCGCGGGCGATGGTGCCCGAGATCGGGCAGGTCTCGATCCGGCGGCCATCGGAGCGGACGAACATCTCGGGCGAGGCCGACACCAGGAATTCGCCGTCGCCGAGATTGAGCAGACCGCCATAGGGCGACGGATTGATCCGGCACAGTCGCTTGAACACTTCGGCCGGCGAACGCTCGCACGGCTCGCCGAACAACTGGCCCGGCACCGCCTCGAACAGGTCACCGCGGGCGAACGCCGCGCGCGCCTTCTCGACCACCTTGGGGTAGTCGCCGGGCGCGTGGTCGGCGAAGCCCTGCCGGCCGGTCTGGGTGTAGACGCTCTCGGCGGTCTCGTTCGGCAGCCCGGCGGTGAACTGCCCCTTCCAGGCGAATTCGTAGGCGATGCTGACACCGCGGCCGGTCGCGCGGTCATAGGCCAGAAGGCGATCCGGCACGTACAGCACGATGTCGCGCTGGTCGGCTTCGCGGGCGCGCTTCTGCTTCAGGTCCTCGAACTGGAACACCAGATCGTAGGCGAAGGCGCCATACAGGCCGAGCATCGGATCGGCCGGCGAAGCGAACGCGGCGATGACGGCGCGCACCAGCGAGATCGCGCTGGCACGGCGGGTGCGCTGCTCCTCGTCGACCGGCGCCTCGCCGCGGACGATATGGCCCCTGATCTTGGTGGCGCAGGCCTGCTCCACCACCACGCAGGGCTCTTCCAGCCTGTCGGACAGGAACGCGATCAGCACCCGGCCGCGCGGATTCAGCGCCTCGATGGTGAAGGTGTCGGCCTTCGTGGTCAGCGCCAGCGGAGGATCGGCGAAGCCGAGGTCGAAACTCTCGTAACGGCCCGGCACGGTTGTGCCGGACGACAGTATCACGCCGCGGCGGTGATCGAGCAGGTCGATCAGCTCGTCGAGCGCCTGGCCGCCGGCAAAGGGCTCGGCGCTGCGCGTCACCGCGAGGCCCGCGGCGGTCTTGTAGTCGCTGGTCGCGGGAAGCGAAAAAACGGTCCTGTTCATGGCATCCTCTTAAGCAACTTGCCGGAGGAACGCCACACAGGACAAACGAAAGCCGCCTCGCGTGGCGGCCTCAGGACGATCGGAAATTAACGGGATCGCACGGCCACCTCTGGTTACGAGGTGCGCCACCAACGACGTCTGAGCTGAGGGGTCGGGCGGAACGTGCGCATGGGCGGCAGACGATCACTCCGGCCGGGCGGAGTCAAGGGGCGGTCGGCAGGAGGCAACCAAGACTAAAGGGGGACGATTACGCATCGACCGGTGCCATCTCTGCCAATGTCGAGAGGATTGTGATCACCTGCTGCAGCAGTTCATCATCAACCACGGCGTCGATCGCGCCATGCGCGACGTCGTTTCTGATCGAGCTTGCGCGACGAAGAATCCGCGCCTCATCCGGTGTCACAATCCCTTCAGACGCCAGCACTTCGACCAAGCGCGCCGGGGGCTGGGGCCGGCCGAGCTGCGTCGGGAGCAATGCTCTGCCGATCGCTTCGAACGTTGCCCAAGCCATCATCAATGAAGGCAACCGGTCGCCCGCCGCTCTGAGAGAATCGACCTTGCGTATTGCGTCGAGGATGAGCGGCCGCGATGCTATCAACAGATTGGATCGAGGCGACAGCGGAGGCGCATAGATTATCCGCAGCTCCCAATCGTCCTGATCCGCGAACAGCGACTGAAGGCTCTCTGCCTTTCGGCCACCATCATCGCCTCGGACGACCTCAATCGCGACCTTCCTGCCGTCTCTCATGGCGATCGCATCAGGCTGATACGACTTCATGAATGCCGGCAACAGAGATGGCGAAGGATGCACATAGACCTCGTAGCCCTCGTCTCGATAGCGAGGGAGCACCAGTTCGATCACTTCCCGCTCGGCGACGTCTGTGCTCGTCATCAGTTCAACTCTTCGAACGGATCGTCGGACAACCGGACATAAAGAACAGGCTTCTCGCCCCGTAACGCCGCTTCTAAGGTAGGGCTTGGGGCCGCGAAGGGGAAGATGCCCTCCGGCTCGAATTTCTGGACGACGACGCGATGGACCTGCCGGTCATCCAAGTAAATATGGCCTCCGAGAGCATCCAGGATCGGCTTGACGATATTGTCGATGTCTCCTGGCATCTCGGTCGGAGGAAAGTAGAAGAGCGTCGCCGAGATCGGGCGGGCGGTCGCGAAATGACCTTCCGGCAGCGCCACCCGGCTCGCGCCGATCACCTGGCTCTTCCATTGATCGAGCGACTGGCGCCGTTTGGCCTGCAGCGAAACCGGCGTATCTGCCACAATGAACTCGATCGGAAATTCGATCTCCAAAGCCGCCCCCCTGCCTCGGTCTCGCGGAGACTAGATCATTTCGGGTTCCGGCTGAATTAGAACATAGGCGCTTAATTGGCAGGTCGGCGCGGCTTACTCACGCGAGCCGTCCCCGTTACCCCGGCTTGCGCGCCACGATGTAGGGGCCGTGGGGGTTGGTGCCGAATACCCGTTCGTCGGCGATCTCGAAGCCGGCGTCGCGGATCGCCTGGCGTAGCGCGTTGCGGGTCAGCGCCTGGGCGCGGGGAAACAGGCCGATGCCGCGGAGGACGAAGAACAGCGCGCGCAGCTTGAAACTCATCTCTGCGAAGCACCAGGTCTTGCTGATCAACAGGCCGCCGGGCTTCAGGTGGGCGTGGATCTGCGCCAGCGTGCCCGGCATGTCCGGCACCAGATGCAGCACCTGAAAGGCGCAGATCGCATCGAACGGGCCGCCGTCGAAGGCGGTGGCGGCATCGGCCTGGACGAAGCGCAGATTGTCCGGCGCCGGCTTAGCGCGGGCGATCCGCAGCATCTCGGCCGAGAAATCGGTGGCGATCCATTCGGCGGCATGCGGCGCCAGCCGGATCGCGGCGGAGCCGGTGCCGCAGCCGATCTCCAGCACCCGGTCGGTCGGCCGCAGCCGGCCCGCCGCATCGGCCAGCATGGCGTCGAACGCGGCCGGATCCTTGATCGGCCGCGCCGCGTAGCGGTCGGCGACCTTGTCCCAGAATTTGGCGTTGGCGGCCTCGGCCATGGGCGGCTCCTCCCGACCAGTCGTTACAGATACGGCTCGATGATGCGGCGCAGATCGACCCGCGCCCGCATCCGCGTCGCCAGCATGTAGATCCCGCCGAACTTGCGCTGCAGGAACAGCGTGTCCATCGGCGGGATGCGGAAATGCGCGCGGTCCGACGCCATCGCCATGCCGGCGTCGCGCATCCGCATCGCCAGATCGCTGCCGCCGAAATCGAACGGCGTATCCTGCCGCAGCGGCTGCAGCGACATCTCGAACATCTCGAGCATCGCCTGCTCCAGCCGCGCCGGCCCATCGTCGGCGAGGAAGCCGATGTCACGCGCCGCGGCGCGGATGCCGGCGCGATCGCCGTTCAGGCCGGCGCGCAGCAGGCGGCGATACAGCTCGGCGAACTCCGGCGGAAAGGCGCGGGTGGCGCCGAAATCGAGCAGCAACACCTGCCCGGTCGCCGGCGCGTAGCGATAATTGGCGAAGTTCGGATCGGTCTGCATCAGCCGGAATGCGAACAGCTCGCGGAACAAGAGGCCGATCAGCAGCGTAAGCACGCGGTCGCGCTCCGGCTGCGCCGCCGCCGCGAGGCCGTCGATCGGGCGGCCGTCGACATAGCTCATCGCCAGCACGTTCGGCGTCGTCAGATCGGCGTGAAGCTCGGGCACGCGGAATTCCGGCCGGTCGGCGAGCAGCGCGCCGAATCTCGACAGGCATCGACCCTCGCGCTCGTAATCGGCCTCTTCGTGCAACTGGCGCTTGGCCTCTACGACCATCGGCGCGATATCGACGCCGCCCGGCACCAGGCCGGCGACGCGCATCAGCGCCGCGACATTGTCGACGTCGGAATTGATGCTGCGGCGGACGCCGGGATACTGCACCTTGATCGCCAGATCGCGGCCGTCCTTGGTCCGCGCCCGATGCACCTGGCCGATCGAGGCCGCCGCGATCGGCGCGGCGTCGAATTCGGCGAAGCGCTGCTGCCAGTTGCGGCCCCACGCCTCGGTCAGCACCCGCCTGAGCTGCGGCACCGGCATGTGATGCGCTTCCTGACGGAGCCGGCCGAGGATCTCGGCCAGTTCGGGCGGCAGCATGTCGCCGGCGTCCATCGAGATCAGTTGGCCGACCTTCATCGCCGCGCCGCGCATCTGCGCCAGCCGGTCGGCGACCTTCAGCGCATTGGCCGGCGTCAGCAGCAGTTCGTCGAGCCGTGGGCGCTGGCCGCGCACGAGCTGGCCAGCCACATCGGCGGCGACGTTGCCGGCGATCGACGAGGCCAGTCCGCCGAGCTTGGCGAGCCGCGACAGCCGCGAACTCGGCACCGCGACGGCTCTGCTCTCGATCTTCCGATGCGGCATCGTGGCTCCTTCGAAGGGCGGCACCAGGCGACAATGGATGGGATGACGCGGGGCGAGCAAGACAGGGTCCACCCCTGTCGCTGACATCTTGCTAACGCGGGTGACGCGGCAGCGTCTGTGACCATGTCACGCCCGACGTCATCCCCGACCGCAACGCCGTCGAGGCGGGTTGGGATCGCAGCGGAACGCCCACGCGGCTCGCGCATTGTCGCTGCGCATGCCGGGTGACAACCGGCCGCAACGGAGATGGCGGACGTGGCTCATTTTGCCGGTTTCTGGCCACGACACCAACGCATCGGTACGCGCTGACGCCTAACCCGTTCCCGGCATGCATCATCCGCGGCCCGGGTTCCGCATTGGGGACAGCGGAGACAACTCATCGGCCATCGCACAGACGCCATATTCGAACAGAATTTCCGCCCCAATCAGGGCATCGGATTTCGGTTCTACGACGCGTGGACTGATCTGCGAGTAACCCGATGGCCAACAGACTTGATCAAAAGATCGACCGGATCGTCGCCGAGAACGGCGACAGCCTGCACGATGCGCTGCGGGCGCTGATGCGGGTCAACGAATGTCTCGAGGCCGAGCTGGAGCGGCTGCGCGCCGTGTCGGTCGGCGATCGGCCGAGCGCCGAATCCGGCTCGTTGCACTGAGCGGCCGGCGGGTTGCGCCGGTCCGGGCTCACGCCTTTTTCAGAAACTCGGTGCGCAGCACCAGGCCCTTGATCTTGTCGGTACGGCCTTCGATCTCGTCTTCGCTGTCGGTGAGACGGATGCCGCGGATCATCGTGCCGCGCTTCAGCACGGTGGACGAGCCCTTCAGCTTCAGGTCCTTGATGAGGGAGACGTTGTCGCCGTCGGCGAGCAGCGCGCCGTTGCAGTCCCTGACTTCGATGCTCATGGGTCGGTTCCTTGTTCGGTGGCGCAAAGCCAAAGCAGGAATGCCGCGCCCGCGCAATGCTGCGGCGGGCCGCATCCAAATGAAAAGCGCGAGGCGGATCGCTCCGCCCCGCGCTGTGTTGCAGGCTGAAAAGATCAGAACCGGTAGGTGATGCCGGTGCCGATCAGCCACGGATCGAGATTGACCTTGCCGGTCACGGCGGTGCCGCCGGCGACGCCGCTCCACTCGGGGCGCAGCCACAGCTTCTTGACGTCGACGTTCCAGCCCCAATGCTGGTCGATCATGTAGTCGAAGCCGATTTGCACAACAGGCGCAAACGCGTCCTTGAGATGGCTTTCGGTAACTACGCCGCCCGCGGCGCTCTGGCTGAAGAAGAAGGTGTAGTTCACGCCGGCGCCGACGTAGGGCTTGAACGCGCCGAAGTCGGTGAAGTGATACTGCAGCGTCAGGGTCGGCGGCAGCAGCCAAGCCTTGCCGACATCCACGCCAGGGGCGCTGGAGAATGCAACGGTGTGGCGAGTGACGCCGAGGATCAATTCGGCGGCGATGTTCTTGGTGAAGAAGTAGGTGATGTCGAGCTCGGGGACGATCGCATCGGAGGTCTTCAGCGACGAGCCGGGCACCTGGTCGACATAGCCGGAATCGCGCGGCACCACGCCGAGGGCACGCAAGCGGATCATCCACGGGCTGGACTCAGCCACCACCGGCGCCTTGTAGATCGGCCGGGTGGCGAGATCGGCAGCGTCGGCGGACGCCGGCGCGAGATTGAATGCCGCCGCCAAAGCCAGCGCCGACACTGCAGTCAGAAACTTGGTCATAAGTGCCCCTTTTGAAGCTCGGTCGCGTGAGCGGGAAACCCACGCTCAAGGTGCACAGATGCCGCCGCGGGGCGCGGCGGTTTGACTTGGATCAAATCGAAGGTAGGCCGCTGCGGCATTGCGACGCGCGTGACTTTTCGGTCACGGATTTGTGTACCGCCGCGCGAAGGGCTCTGCCGATTCCCGCGACACAGCCGCCGTTCTACAGACCCGCCGGCCGATGCAACCCGCTACGGCCGCTCCGGATTCCGCATCATATACTCGCCCAGATTGCGCTGGGCGCGGTTGGCGCGGCTGATCGCATTGGAACGCTGCACGTCGCGGTCCTTGCGGCAGGCGACGTATTCGGTCGAGCCGACCGCACCGCTGTTCTGCCGGCAATAGGCATCGTCGTCGCCGAGATCGGCCGGCGCATCGTTGCGGCTGGCGCAGCCGGCTAGCGCGAACGCGGCGAGCGACAGGACGATCAGACGTTTCGAGGTTGACGGCATCCAAGGTCCCCAGAGCACGGGTCATTCCGGGGCGCTCGCGAAGCGAGCGAACCCGGAATCTCGTCGCAACAACATCGGGATTCCGGGTTCGCTCGCTTCGCGAGCGCCCCGGAATGACGTTGCGGGGCTCTGTCTAACCTGAATTGCGGAGTTTGTAAGTCCGCAAGTCAGGTCCGCCCTCAGCTATGGCTCTTCAGCGCCGAGGAGATGTCGTCGAGGGCGGTCGGATCCTCGATCGTGGCCGGCATCGTCCAGGCATCGCCGTCGGCGATCTTCTTGATGGTGCCACGCAGGATCTTGCCGGAGCGGGTCTTGGGCAGCCGCGGCACGGTGACCGCCAGCTTGAACGCCGCCACCGGGCCGAGCTTGTCGCGCACCAGCTTGACGATCTCCTTTTCGATCTCGGCCGGGTCGCGGGTGACGCCGCTCTTCAGCACGATCAGGCCGCACGGCACCTCGCCCTTGATCGGATCGTTGATGCCGAGCACGGCGCATTCGGCGACGTCCGGATGCGAGGCGAGAATCTCTTCCATGCCGCCGGTGGACAGCCGGTGACCGGCGACGTTGATGATGTCGTCGGTGCGGCCCATCACGAAGACGTAGCCGTCTTCGTCGACATAGCCGGCGTCGGAGGTTTTGTAATAGCCGGGGAAGTCGGCGAAGTAGCTCTCGCGGCAGCGCTCGTCCTGCTGCCACAGCGTCGGCAGATTGCCGGGCGGCAGCGGCAGCTTGATCACGATCGAGCCCATCGTTCCGGCCGGCACCGGCTTGGCGCCTTCATCGACGACTTCGAGCTTGTAGCCGGGCATCGGCACCGTCGGCGAGCCGTGCTTGACCGGCAACAGCCCGAGGCCGACCGGGTTGCCGGCGATGCACCAGCCGGTTTCGGTCTGCCACCAGTGATCGATCACCGGCACCTTGAGCTGCTGTTCGGCCCACTCCACCGTCGGCGGATCGGCACGCTCGCCGGCCAGGAACAGGGTGCGGAATTTCGACAGATCGTATTTGCGGATGAAGTCGCCGTTGCCGTCCTCCTTGCGGATGGCGCGGAACGCGGTCGGGGCGGTGAACAGCGCCACCGCGCCGTGCTCGGCGATCACCCGCCAGAACGCCCCGGCGTCCGGGGTGCCGACCGGCTTGCCTTCGTACATGATCGAGGTCGCGCCGTGGATCAGCGGGCCGTAGATGATGTAGCTGTGACCGACCACCCAGCCGATGTCGGAGGCGCACCACCACACCTCGCCCGGCTTGACGCCGTAGAGATTCTCCATCGACCATTTCAGCGCGACGAGGTGGCCGCCATTGTCGCGGACCACGCCCTTCGGCTTGCCGGTCGTACCGGAGGTGTAGAGGATGTAGAGCGGATCGGTGGCATCGACCGCGACGCAGTCGGCCTTCTTACCGGCGGCGAGCGCCTGCTCGCGCAAGCTCGCCCAGTCGTGATCGCGGCCCGGCTTCAGCTCGCAATCCTGCTGCGGCCGCTTCAGAATGATGCAGGCTTCCGGCTTGATCGAGGCGAGATCGATCGCTTCGTCGAGCAGCGGCTTGTACTTGACGATCCGGCCAGGCTCGATGCCGCAGCTCGCCGATACGATCAGCTTCGGCTTGGCGTCGTCGATGCGGGTGGCGAGCTCTTTCGCCGCAAAGCCGCCGAACACCACCGAGTGCACCGCGCCGATCCGGGCGCAGGCCAGCATCGCCACCATCGATTCCGGGACCATCGGCATGTACAGCAGGACGCGGTCGCCCTTCTGCACCCCGAAGTCCTGCATGATCGCGGCGAGCGTCTGCACTTCGCGCAGCATCTCGGCGTAGGTGAATTTGGCTGTGGTGCCGGTCAGCGGCGAGTCGTGGATCAGCGCGAGCTGATCGGCACGGCCGTTCGCGACGTGGCGATCGAGCGCGTTGTAGCAGGTGTTGACCTTGGCGCCGGGAAACCAGCGGCCGTACAGGCCGAGCGAGGCATCGAACACCTTGGTCGGCGGTTCGATCCAATCGATTTCCTTCGCGACCTCTCCCCAGAAGCCCTCCGGGTCGGCCAGCGAGCGGGCATGAACCTCGCGGTAACGGCTTTTGTCATGGATAGTCATGGCGTCACGCTCCCGTGGATCTCAGGCGGTTTGCCCGCCATGTCCGGCTTTTAGGCGCGGCATGCAACCCCGCCTTTGTTCCTAATCAAGCCGCGTCCATTGGTCTGGTCCGGCCCGGGCGGACATTGTGGCGAGGGCCGGCGGGTTGCAAGAGAGAACCAGCCGCGTCTAGCCGCCGGACAATTGCCGCAGCCGCGCCTCCAGCACGGCGCGCAGATCGTATCCGGGGCGGCCAAAGCCGGTATCGCGCGTGGCCACGAACGCGCTATGCGCCTTCTTCAGCGTCCGGAGCGCCGCCGCCTGGCCGGCGCTGTCCCGTAGCGCCCGGCGGTACAGCGCATCGATGCGGCGATCGAGATCCGCCAGCGCCGGATCGGCGCAGATCGCCTTGTCCACAGGCTTGCGGGCACGGCTGCAGTCGAAGCTGGGCTTGCCGGCCAGCGCCTTCTGCACGCCGGCACGTTCGACCTCGAGGGCCAGGGCCTTGTGATTGGCACGCGCGGCGACGTGGTCGGGATTCAGTCTCAGCGCGGCTGCGAAATCGGCCAGTGCCTTGCGCGCGTCGCCCTTGCCGCGCCACAGCTCGCCGCGGGCATTGAGCGCATCCGGCCGCTTCGGATCGACCTGGAGCGCATCGTCGTAATCCGCGATCGCCCGATCGACCTGACCGCCCCGGGCATAGGCTGCGGCCCGCGCCAGCAGCGCCTTGCAGCGCTCCTTCTTTTCAGCCTCGCGACTGTCGATCACCCGGCTGCACAGCGCGATGGTGCGGCGATCGTCGGGCATGTTCGCCGCGGCCAGGCACGCGCCCGGATCGGCGGTCGGATCGTCCAGCGGCTCACCGCCGGTCGCGAAGGCGGGCGACACGGCGATCAGTAAACTCGCGGCAATGAGAACAGCGCGCATCGAAATGTCTCGTAGCAAACGGCCTCGGCGTATCGTCAGACCCCGGTCCAATCCAGAGGCCCCGAATGCGGCGCTGGATTGCTTCGTCGCGGAGCTTGTGCTCGGACGGCGTGAAGCGCCGATCCGAGTGCTCCTCGCAATGACGACCTTGAGGCAAGCGCACAGCGCAATCAATCGCTTGCGCTCAGTTCACCTTCAGCGTCAGGCCGCCGTCGACCACCAGCTCGACGCCGGTGACGTATTTCGACTCGTCGCTGGCGAGGAACAGTGCGGCGTTGGCGACGTCCCAGGCTTCGCCCATGTGGCCCATCGGCACCTGCGCGTCGCGGGCGCGCCACATCGCGTCGACGTCGCCGCCCGAATAGCTGGCGGCGAGGCCGGCGGAGTGCGCCACCATCGGCGTCTTCATCAGCCCCGGCAGAATCGCGTTCACCCGGATGTGGTCCTTGGCGTACTCCACCGCGGTATTGCGCGTCAGCGCATTCATCGCCGCCTTCGAGGCCGCGTAGCTGACATAAGCGATGCCGAGGTGCCGGATCGACGCGATCGACGAGATGTTGATAATCGATCCGCCGCCCTGCCGCTGCATCACCGGGATCACATACTTCATCGCCAGATAGGCACTCTTGAGGTTGACCGCGAATACGCGATCCCAATCGGCCTCCGCGACATCGACGACTCCGCCGGTTTCGGCGATGCCGACATTGTTGTCGAGCACGTCGATGCCGTCCCACGCCTTGACGCAGGCCGCGATCATCGCCTCGACGTCGGCGGCGCGGCTGACGTCGGCGGCGAACGCGATGCCGCGCCCGCCTTCGGCCTTGATGATGTCGACGGTTTCCTCGGCGGCCTCGATGTTGCGATCGACGCAAAACACCTGCGCACCCTCGCGCGCAAAGGTCACCGCTGTCGCCTTGCCGTTGCCCCAGCCGGGACCGATCGAACCTGCGCCGACCACCAGCGCGGTTTTGCCGTTCAGACGTTGCATACTTCTGGTTCCACTACACGTTACGCCGGTCGCGAGCGCAGACCCGCGCCGACACGTGGCCGACCGGCGGCAGGACCCGCAACGAGCGCGTGCTTACGGCGTCCCATGCGTGAGATCAAACACCTTCTTCTGGTGGGCCACGGCTTGCTTGGCGCTGGCGCTCTGGGTGAACAGACCGAGCGAGTCGGCATCGTCGTCGGACACCGGCGTCAGCGCCTCGTCGGTGTAGGCATGGCGCTGCGGATCGCGCGCGACGCGGACGCCGATCGCCGCGACTTTCGCGAACGCGGTCAGAATCGCCGCTGTTTTTTGTACGCTATCGAACGCGAAGCGTGGCCAGAACGACAACGCGTGCGGCGCCGCGAGGCCCGGCCGCCGCTCCGACGGATGACGCTGCCGGAACAGGCCGCATTGTAGCGGATGCACGTTCTCCACCCGGATCGCGGTGGAGAAGATTGCCAGCAACTTGACCAGGCTGCTGATCTTGATCCCGGTCGCCGCCGCGCGCCGGAGCAGCGTCTCGATATGATCGGGCGTGTAGTAACGGCTCCACGCCTCGCGATAGATCCCCTCCCATTCGGGCCGCGACATCAACGGATGCGCGGTGCAGACGTGCTCGACGTCGTAATTGTTCAGGTCCGGATCCATCGCCACGCCGGCGCGCCACAGCGTCTGGTGATCCTCCGAGCCGGGCAGCGGCGTCAGGCAGAAGAACTCCATGACGTCGATCGGCAGTTCACGCTTGATGATGTCGATGTCGGCGCGGATCGACTCCGGCGTATCGGCTGGAAAGCCGAGGATGTAGCCGGCCAGGGTGATGATGCCGTGATCCTTCCAGGCCAGCAGCATCGCGCGATACTCGGTGATCTTGTTCTGCCGCTTGTTGGCGGTGAGCAGATTGGCCGGATTGATGTTCTCGAGCCCGATGAACACCCGCGTCACACCGGCGCGCTTGGACTTCTCGATGAAGCGCGGAATCTTGTGACACAGCGTATCGACCTGGATCATGAAGCCGAGCGGAATGTCCTCGCTCTCGCGGATCTGGATCAGCCGATCGAGGATCGCCTCCCAATCCTTGTTGCGGGCGAAGTTGTCGTCGGTGATGAAGTACTTGCTGATGCCTTGCGCCCAGTTTCGGCGCACCATCGCCTCGATGTCGTCCGGGGTGCGGTAGCGCGACTTGCGGCCCTGCACGTTGATGATGGTGCAGAACGAGCACTGGTACGGACAGCCGCGGCCGGCATCGACGCTGGTCGACAGGCCGAGCGTCCGCTTCACGGTGGCGAGCGGCAGATACGGCGCCGGCACGCCTTCGATCCCCGGCAGATCATTGAGGAAGTTGTAGACCGGCTGCAACTGCCCCGCCGCGGCGTCCTGCAGCACGCCGTCGAACCGGCCGCCCTCGGCTTCGCCGGCGAACATCGCGACGCCCATCTCGCGACAGTCGTCGAGACCGATCGCCTTGCCGTCGAGCATCGCCAGGCAGCCGGAGACGTGAAAGCCGCCCATCACCACCGGCACGCCGTTCTCCCGGAACGGCCGGGCGATGTCGAGCGCGCGCGGATACTGATTGGATTGCACACCGACCAGCGCCACCAGACCGAAACTGCCGTTGCGGGTGAAGCGATCGAGCAACGCCGGAATATCGATCCGGGTGTTGAACTCGTCCATCGCCTCGATCTCGAACTCGACGTCCGCACCGAGCACCTGACGCTCGGCGACATCGGCGGCAATGCCGTAGAGCGTAGCGAGTGAGTTGGAAGGAATGATCCCGCGCCACCAGCGCAGCACATAGCCGTCATCGTCGTAATGTGACGGCTTGATCAGCAACAAGATAAACTTCCGCTTCGCGTGCGCGACCGGAACCATTGGCGACACCCTTCCCTGGGACCGGCCGAACGCCCGTCGAGCGGACGATCTGCATTGCGGCGCAGTGTGCCCGTGCTTCGGTTGCGACCGCAAGCGATTAATCGGAAGCAGCGGGCTGATATTCAACCGGCAGCAATGCGCTGAGGGCCGGTAAGCACTATCCGTCGCAGCGACTGAGCGTCGTCGGCTGCGCGCCGATGCGATGACCGATGATGTCGGACAGGCTGCGGCAGGTTCCTTCGCTACACAGCCGCCACTCGCCGGCGAGGCCCGAATTGCCCAGCACCAAATCGTGCTGCGGGATGCGTTTCACCTGCCATTCGAACCAGCCGTTGATCAGCCGCGCCTCCGGGGCCGGCTCCATGCCGGCGCCGCTCCCCTTCACCCGCGCGGCGGTCAGTTGCAGCCCTTGCGGCGTCACCTTCCAGTCTTCCTGCCACTCGACCTTCTCGATCGAATGGGTCCAGGCCAGCGTGAAGGCCGCGATCGCCAGCGTCTTGATCACCCCCGCCGACGCCAGGCACAGACTCACGCCGCCGCCGCCGCAGTGCGCGGGCGTTGCCGCCATTGCCACGCCAGGATCAACGCCGCGACGACGAAGCCGACGTAGTCACTGTAGGGAAACTCGCCGAGCAGGCACACCGCGGCGGCGAACGCCACCAGCCGCTCGATGACGGTCATTCGCGTGAACAGGAAGCCGATCGACACCATGCCGAACAGGCCGATCGCGATCAGCGCCTTCAACGTGGCGTACACCACTGCACCATAGAAGCCGAGTTCGGCCGCCATCGCGTCGCCGGGCTGCAGCATCAAGGCCGGCGAATACACCGCGATGAACGGAATGACGTAGCCTGCGAGCGCGATCCGCATCGCCTCCCAGCCGATCTTGTCGGGGTTCTCGCGCGCGATCGGGGCGGCGGCGAGCGCCGCCAGCGCCACCGGCGGCGACAGGTCGGCCATGATGCCGTAGTAGAACGCGAACATGTGGCTGACGATCAGTGGCACGCCGAGATTGGCGAGCGCCGGCGCCGCCAGCGCCGCGGTGATGATGTAGGTCGGGATCGTCGGGATGCCGGTGCCGAGCAGGATCGACAACAGCATGGTCATCACCAGCGCCAGGAACAGGCTGTGCTCGCCGAGCCCAATCACCCAGGTGCCGAACACGGTGCCGACGCCGGTCTGGGTCATCATGCCGATGATGGTGCCGACGATGGCGCAGGCCATGCCGACGGTGAGCGCAGACTTGGCGCTGTCGGCGAGCGAATCCCGGCAGGCGTGCAGCGTGGCGCGGCCGCCGCGGGTGATCGCCGCGATCGCAACCAGCGCCGCGACGATGATCACGATCCGCATGATGTCGAGGCCGTCGTGGGACACCGCGCCGACCACCAGTGCCAGCCCAATCCAGAACACGTAGCGCAGCGCGGCGTTGGAGAAGCCGTGGACGATGCTGGCGCCGAGAATCAGCGCCACCGTCAGCGCCAGCCCCATCGAGCCGGCATAGAGCGGCGTGAAGCCCTCGAACAGCATGAACACCAGCGCCGCCAGCGGCAGGATCAAGTACCAGCGATCGACCGCCGCGCGCCACGCGCTCGGGATCTCGGATGCCTTCATCCCGACCAGACCGTGCTTGCCGGCCTCGAGATGCACCATCCAGAACGCGGACGCGAAGTACAAAATCGCCGGGATCACCGCGGCCTTGACGACCACCGCGTAATCGACGCCGAGCGTCTCGGCCATGATGAACGCGACCGCGCCCATCACCGGCGGCATGATCTGGCCACCCATCGAGGCGGTGGCCTCGACGCCGGCCGCAAACGCCCGGCGGTAGCCGAACTTGATCATCAGCGGAATGGTGAACTGGCCGACGGTGACGACATTGGCGACGCCGGAGCCGGAGATCGTCCCCATCATGCCCGAGGCGAACACCGCGACCTTGGCGGGACCGCCGCGGCTGCGGCCGAACAGGCCGAGCGAGACGTCGGTGAAGAGTTGGATCATGCCGGCGCGCTCGAGGAACGAGCCGAACAGGATGAACAGGAAAATGTAGGTCGCCGACACGTAGATCGGCACGCCGTAGAAGCCCTCGGTGCCGAACGACAGATGGGTGACGACCTGATCGAAATCATAGCCGCGGTGATTGAACGGGGCCGGCAGATACTGACCGAAGAACCAGTACAGCAGGCAAACACCGCACATGATCGGCAGCGCCGGGCCCATCAGCCGCCGCGTGCCCTCGAAGATCAGCACCGCCAGCAGCGTGCCGACCGCGAGATCGAGATGGGTCGGATCGCCGTCGCGCTGGATCAGGTCGGCGTAGAAGATCCACTGATACAGGCCGCAGAAGAAGCCGAGCGCACCGGTGAGCCAGGCGAAGGTGCGACCGAAATTGGTGCGAGCGGTGAAATTGCCGATCAGCCCGAAGGTCAGCAGCAGCAGGAAGCCGACATGGACGCCGCGCACCACCTGGCTCGGCAGCACGTTCCAGGCGGCGATGACGAGCTGAAAGCTGGCGAACGCGATCGCCACCGCATAGGCCAGATAGCGCCAGCCGCGCGGTCCGAAGCCGGCGGGAAAGCCGTGCTCGAAATTGTCGAACTCGACCTTGACGGCTCCGGGAGCCTGTTCGACCGCAACCTCAGCCTTCAGCATGGATGACCGTTTCCGCCGCGTGGTTTGTTTTGTCGTTCGTTATCCCCGCGTCATGGCCGGGCTCGACCCGGCCATCCATCTTCTTCGAAGAGCGATGGATGCGCGGGTCAAGCCCGCGCATGACGCTATCACGCGATATTCGACGTCGCGTTTACTTCAGCAAGCCCTTTTCCTTGAAGTACTTGGCGGCGCCGGGATGCAGCGGGACCGGGCTGCCGGTGGCGGCGGTTTCGAGCTTGATGCCCTTGCCGGCGGCATGGGCGGTGGCCAGCTCGGGCAGCGATTCATAGACCAGCTTGGTCATCTGATAGGCCAGATCGTCCGACACCGCGCTCGAGGTCACCAGATAGTTGATCACCGCGGCGGTGGGCACGTCCTTGTCCTGGCCCTTGTAGGTGCCGGCCGGGATCGTCTCGGCCACGAACGGAGGGCCGATCTTGTCGACGACCTCCTTCGGCACCGAGACGACGTTGATCTCGGTGGAGTTCGACAGATCCTTCAGCGACGCGACCCCGAGCCCCGCCGACTGCAGGGTGGCGGCGAGCTGGCGGTTCTTCATCAGGTCGACGGATTCGGCGAACGGCAGATATTCGACCTTGCCGAGATCCTTGTAGTCCATCCCGGCCGCTTTCAGGATCGCGCGCGAGTTCAGCTCGGTGCCGGATTTCGGCGCGCCGACCGACAGGCTCTTGCCCTTCAGATCGGCCAGCGTCTTGATCCCGGAATCGGCGGTGGCGACGATCTGGATGTAGTTCGGATAGATCGCGCCGATCACCCGCAGCTTGTCCAGCTTGGACTTGAAGCCGGCTTCGGTGTCGCCATCCCAGGCGGCTTTCAGCGAATCGCCGAGGCTGAACGCGATCTCGCCGCGGCCCTGCTGCAGCAGATTGAGGTTCTCGACCGACGCCTTGGTGGCCTGCACCTGCGCCTTCACGTTGGGAATCTTCTCGCCATAGATCTTGGCGATCGCGACGCCGAGCGGGTAGTACACCCCGGAGGTACCGCCGGTCAGCACGTTGACGAATTGCTGAGCGCGAGCCTGCGGCGCCGCTAGGAAAACCACCGCAGCAGCGGCGACACCGAACAATCTGGCCTTCATGAACAGTTCTCTCCCTTAAGTTATTAATGAGAAACTGACCGGCCGGAACGCCGCGGTCAACCCGTCAAATCGGCGATCTCGGCCGGAGCCACGGAACCGGCGGGCGGTGGCCGAATTGTACGTTTCCGTTCCGACGAGCCGACGAGGTCCGCGTGCCGCCCAGCCCTGCCCAGCCGTTGGCCCGGCCGCTCGACGCACTGAATTTTTTCCTTGCAGACGTCCGCGACGGCCTCGGGCCGTATCTGGCGATCTATCTGCTGGCGGTGCAGAACTGGAACGAGGCCTCGATCGGCCTGGTGATGTCGATCGCGGCGGCGGCCGGCATCCTGGCGCAGACCCCGGCCGGCGCGCTGATCGATCGCTCCACCGCCAAGCGCGGGCTGATCATTGCGGCGGCACTGCTGGTAACGCTCGCGTCGGTGGTTCTGCCGTGGCTGGACAGCTTCGTGCTGGTCGCGGCGACCCAGGCGGTGGCGGCGGCGGCCGGCGCGATCTTTGCGCCTGCGGTGGCGGCGCTGACGCTCGGCATCGTCGGCCCCCGCGCCTTTGCGCGCCGGACCGGCCGCAACGAAGCCTTCAACCACGCCGGCAATGCGGTGGCGGCGATGCTCGCCGGCGCGTTCGCCTATGCGTTCGGTCCGGGCGTGGTGTTCTGGCTGATGGCCGCGATGGCTCTCGCCAGCATCCTCGCCACGCTGTCGATCCCCGCGGCAGCCATCGACGACCACGTCGCGCGCGGCCTCGGCGATGACCGCGACCCCGGCGCGCACCACGACCAGCCGTCCGGCTTCAAGGTGCTGCTGACCTGCCGACCGCTGTTGATCTTCGCCGGCGCTACCGTGCTGTTTCACTTCGCCAATGCCGCGATGCTGCCGCTGGTCGGGCAGAAGCTGGCCCTCGTGAACAAGAATCTCGGCACCACCCTGATGTCGGTGTGCATCGTCGCCGCCCAGGTGGTGATGGTGCCGGTGGCGGCACTGGTCGGCCACAAGGCCGACGTCTGGGGCCGTAAACCGATCTTCGCGGTGGCGCTCGGCGTGCTGGCGCTGCGCGGCGCGCTGTATCCGCTGTCCGACGATCCGTATTGGCTGGTCGGAGTGCAACTGCTCGACGGCGTCGGCGCCGGCATTTTCGGCGCGCTGTTTCCGCTCGTGGTGGCCGACCTGACCCACGGCACCGGCCACTTCAACGTCAGCCAGGGCGCGATCGCGACCGCGGCCGGCTTCGGTGCGGCGCTGTCGACCGGCTTTGCAGGGTTGATCGTGGTCAGCGCCGGCTACAGCGCCGCCTTCCTCGCATTGGCGGCGATCGCGGCAGTCGGGCTCGTATTGTTTGCGCTGCTGATGCCGGAGACGCGGCCCGACACAGCCCCCGCGCGGGTTTCAGCACCTGTTTCCCCCACCCCGGCCAACTGAACGCGCCCTCGCCCCTGCGCCACGCCGATCGAGGGCGCGCGACAGCGCTTTGCCGGACGTCACACAACTGCGCTAATCTCGACCAAAATACAGCCCGCGGCGGCTTGGCCGTGCCGGCTATGGTTAGAAATCGATGCCCTCCTCACCAACCTCGCACTGGCTCGATCGCCGGACCCTGATGCGCGGCGCGCTCGGCGCGAGGCTGGCCGGCATCGTGCCGGTCAGTACCGGCGCGACCGCCCCCGTCTCATTCAGCTCCGATCCGTTCACGCTCGGAGTCGCGTCCGGCGAACCTGCGCCGGACGGCTTCGTGCTGTGGACCCGGCTGGCGCCGGAGCCGCTGAAGGCCCGCGGCGGTATGAGCGCCCAGCCGGTCGAGGTAACGGTCGAGATCGCCGACGATCCGGCAATGACCCGCATCCTGCGCAGCGAGCGGACAACCGCCCATCTCGAGCTGGCGCATTCGGTGCACGTCGAAATCGAAGGGCTGGAGTCCGGGCGCGATTACTTCTACCGCTTCCGCGCCGGAGGCGCCGACAGCCCGATCGGCCGCGCCCGCACCCTGCCGGCGCCCGACGCGCAGCCGCCGCAACTCCGCTTCGCCGCGGCCGGCTGCCAGCGCTGGGAGGGCGGCTACTATTCGGCATGGCGTGCGATCGCCGAGGATCAGCTCGATTTCGTGTTCCACTACGGCGATTACATCTACGAATACGGCTTCGTCACCGCCGATAAGGACGGGACAGCGTGGCCGCGAACGATGCCGAAGGACTTTCCGACCTGCTACACGCTGACCGACTATCGGCGACGCTATGCGCTGTACAAATCCGACCCAGATCTCAAGGCTGCGCACGCCGCCTGCCCGTTCCTGCCGAGCTTCGACGATCACGAGATCGCCAACAACTGGGCCGGCGACAGCGACCCGAAGCACACCCCGCCGGATGCGTTCCTGTTTCGCCGGGCGATGGCGCTGCAGGCCTGGTACGAACACATGCCGGTGCGCCGCGCGCAGCGGCCGCGCGGACCAGACGTGACGGCGTATCGCGGCTTCCGGTTCGGCGCCCTGGCCGACCTTACGGTGCTCGACACCCGGCAATACCGGTCGCGCCAGCCTTGCGGCGACGGCTTCCTGGCGGGCTGCGCTGAAGCCGACGCGGCCGACCGCACCATGCTCGGCGCCGCGCAGGAGCAATGGCTCGCCGCAAGGCTGAAGCAAAGCGACGCCACCTGGCGGGTGCTGGCGCAGCAGGTGCTGTTCGCGCCGTTCGACTGGCGCGGCTTCCCCTGGGTCGAAGATGCCGGTGCTCCGGTCTTCGATGTCGATACCTGGAGCGGCGCGACCGCGGCACGCGACCGGGTGATCGCGATGCTGGACGAGGCCAAGGCCATCAACGCGGTGGTGCTGAGCGGCGATCTGCACCGGGCGTTGGCGCTCGAGCTGCATCGCGACGGGCGCAATCCCAACTCGCCGTGCGTCGGCGTGGAATTTCTCTCGACCTCGATTTCGTCGGTCGGCGGTGCACCGGCGAGCGACGCGGCGCTGGCCGAGATGTATCGCAACAATCCGCAGCTCAAGTTTTTCAGCGATCAGCGCGGTTACACCCGCCACACCGTGACACCGCAGCACTGGCAAGCCGATTATCGGGCGGTCGACAGCATCGCCGCCCCCGGTCATCCGGCGCACACCATCCGATCGTTCGCGATTGAATCCGGCCGTCCCGGACTCATCACTCGCTAACGACGATCGGACAAGGCGCCCAGGCCACCGACCGCAGCGCTGGTCCTCGCCGAATCGCCCGCATAGGATCATGCTGGTCGCTCGACGAAGCTGGCCGCGCTGCCCGGCAGCGCCGATAACGCCCAAGGGAATCGATGATCGAACCCGTCCATCCGCGGTCGCGCATCGGCCGGCGCAGCCTGCTGCGCGGCGCCGCCGCGGCGCTCGCGCTGCCGCTGTTGACGCGTGTCGCACGCGCGGGCGACTGGCCCGACCGTCCCGTGACGCTGGTCGTACCGTTCGCGCCCGGCGGCACCACCGACATGCTCGCCCGCCTCCTCGCCGAGGCGCTGACCAAGCACTACCGACAGCCCTTTCTCATCGCCAACACGACCGGCGCGAGCGGCAACATCGCCGCAGCCTTCGTGGCGAACGCCCCGCCCGACGGATACACCTTTCTCATCGGCACGCCCGGCATTCACGCCACCAACCGGCTCGTCTATCGCAGCATGGACTACGACCCGGCCGCCGACTTCGCACCGGTGATCCTGATCGCCCGCGTTCCCAATCTGCTGTCGGTGACCAAGACGCTGCCGGTGACCAGCGTCTCCGAGCTGATCGACTACGCGCGCCAGCGTCCACGCGAACTGGTCTACGGCGTCTCGGCGCTGGGCTCGACCGGCCATCTGTCGACCGAGATGTTCAAAGCGATGACCGGCATCGAGATCACGCCGCTGCCGTTCAAGGGATCGGCGCCGATGCTGCGCGATCTCGCCGACGGCCGCGTGCATCTCACCATCGACAATCTGCCGGCCTCCAAGCCGTTCGTCGAAGCCGGCGCGATCCGTGCGCTGGCGCTCACGACGGCGAAGCGCTGGGCACCGATGCGCCAACTGCCGACCATCGCCGAATCCGGCCTGCCCGGCTACGACACCGCATCCTGGTTCACCATCGCTGCTCCGCGCGCGACGCCGCCTGAGATCGTGAGCAGCCTCAACACCACCGTCGCAGCGTTTCTCGGCAGCGAGAGCGGCGCTGCGCAACTACGTCGGATCGGCGCCGAACCCGGCGGCGGCTCGCCAGAGGAGATGCGGAATCACATCCGCGCCGAGACCGAGCGGTGGGAGAAAGTGGCGAAGACCGCCGGACTGGTGCCGCTGTAACCGCAGCGAGCGCGGTCCTCGGCGCAGAATCGTCCACTGATCAGTCCGTTTACGGATCCGATCACGACGATTGCATGGAACCTTAAACTCATCAAATCTCGCGCGTTTCAAAACATCGCATTTGAATCATAGGCATCCGTTTAACCCTACCGGGGACTTAGTGTGGGTTACGGATTAATTCCACATTTTGATCTCTCTCCAACCCCTAAAGTTTGGTGCGTTATTTCGGGGGGTGGATCAATGAGAGCAACGACGGAAGCCGAAGCGTGCGTGCCTGCGGGAGGCTTCGGCCGCCGCAAGGTGGCGCCACGCGCGTGCATCGTCGATCGCAAACCGCATTTGCGGGCTTTCCTGGCCGACGCGCTGGAGGAACATCGCTTCGTCACCAGCGAATGCGCCGGGGCGCTGGAACTGCCGGCGCGGCTCGCCGAGCATCAGCCCGACCTGCTGGTGATCGGCTCGTCCGTCGACGGCATTGAAGCCGAAGCGATTCTCGACGCGCTGGCTGCGGCCGGCTTTGCGGGCTGCGTGCTGACGATCGCGCCGCGCGAGACGATCATGTCGGACGCGATCCGCCGCCACGGCGCAGAGCGCGGATTGAAGATGCTGCCGCCGCTGGCGACGCCGTTCAGCGCCCAGACGCTGAACCTGAGCCTGACGCCGCTGCTGCCGCAGGAACCGGCGCCGGAGCCGGAGATCGACGTTGCCGAGGCGCTGAAGGCCGGCTGGCTCGAGCTCTGGTATCAGCGCTGCGTCGACGCGCATTCGCTGACTCCGCACGGCGCCGAGGCTCTGTTGCGGATGCGGCATCCGAACTGGGGCGTGGTATCGCCGTCGGCCTTCGCGCCGGACGGCAACGATCCGCATTTCCGCGCGCTGTCGGAATTCGTGGTGCGGCGCGCGGTCGCCGACTGGCACTATCTGCTCGACCATCAGGGCCCGATCGATCTGTCGATCAACCTGCCGGTGAGATTTCTCCACCACGACGACGCACTCGACGACCTCGCCGGCTGGATTCCGCAGCATCCGGCATTCGGGGGCCTGATCGTCGAGGTCAACGCCTCGGAAATAGTCGATCATCTGCCCGAGATGGCGGAAGTCGGCCGCCGGCTGCGGCTGCGCAACATCGCGATCGCAATCGACAAGGTCGGCGCCGATTGGCCAGCCCTGATGTATCTCGACAATTTTCCTTTCGTCGAATTGAAGGTCGACCGCTCGTTCGTCACCGGCTGCGCCGACGATCGGTTGAAGCGCTCGGTGTGCAAACGGATCGTCGAACTGGCCGGCGATTACGGCGCGCGCTGCACCGCGACCGGGATCGAAACCCGAGCCGACTTCCAGGCCGCGCACGAACTCGGCTTCGACAAAATGCAGGGCTATCTGTTCGGCAGACCGATGGGGCTGAAGAAGTTCGCCCGCGCTTCGCATGCGCGACCGGTGGCGATGCACGATTGATATATCAGCTCCGGAGCCCAACCGGATCTTCAGTCCATCCGTGCCTTCATCCGCGTGACGAGCAGGTCGGCGACCATTCGGCATGACGGCGACATATTGCGAGACGCGAGCCGCACCAGCGTCACCTGGGTCGCTTCCAGCCGCTTGTCCCGCAGCGGCACTGCAACCAGCCTGCCGGCCTCGATAGCCGGCATCGTGGTGTCGCGCGGCAGGAACGTCGCCAGATCGGTGCGCGACGCCATCATCTGCGCGAACGCCAGCGAATTCGTCTCGCTGCAGATCTCGAGCCGGACCTTGGCGTTGGCGCAGGCGCGGTCGATCTCCTGGCGAATGCCGAACGACGGATCGGGCATCACCGTCCGAAGACCGGCGAGTTCCTTGACGGCGCAACTGCGGTGGTCCGCCAACGGATGGCGCGGCGACACGATCAGGCACAGCGACTGCCGCATCCGCGCCAGCTCGATCAGGTCGCGGCGCGGTGCTCGGCCGAACACCAGGCCGAGATCGACCTCGTTGCGGCCCACCATCTCGGCGACCGCACGCGAGCCCATCACAGTGGTCGACACCGAAATCCCCGGGTAGTCGCGCGACAGCCCGATCAGAAAATTCGACAGGAAGTTCGAGAGCATGCCCTCCACGGTCGCGAACTTGATCTGGCCGCGGCGCATGGTCTCGAATTCCTGCACCTTGGCGCGGATGCCGTCGAGCTGGCTGCGGTTGTCGACTGCATAGCGATACAGCAGCCGCCCGGCGTCTGTCAGCACCATGCCGCGGGCGCCCCGATCGAACAGCTTCACCGAAAGTTCCTCCTCGATCGCCTGCACCTGGCGGCTGATCGCGCTCGGCGCGATCCGCAGCGCCGCGGCGGCCTGTTTGATCGAGCCGGCTTCTGTCACCTCGCGGAAATAGCGGATCGCCGCGGACTCGATCATCGCTGTATTTCCTTGTCTTTCGCCTGCCGAAGATTCCGGCAGCGATTGGCTAGTGTTCGAATTATTCGATCTGAGACCTCGAAATTCAATGCTTTTATTCGAACAGGTGGTTTGGCACTGTTGTGACCAGCCATCACCCTTGGAGACTTCCGCATGCTTCACACGTGGGTTGCTCGCTGCGTTCGCCTCTCCGTCCCGCTCGGCCTCGCCGCGCTGGCGTCCGGAGCTCATATCGCCGCAGCGTCGGCCGACGACGTGATCAAGATCGGCGCCCCGCTGCCGATCACCGGGCCGTTGGCGCCCGAAGCGATCAAGCAGCAGCAGGGCTACAATCTGTGGGCCGAGCAGGCCAACAAGGCCGGTGGCATCAATGTCGGCGGCAAGAAATACAAGGTCGAGATCGTCTACACCGACTATCAGTCGAACACGCCGCGCGCCGTGCAGGCGAGCGAGCAACTGATCACCCAGAACAACGTCAACTTCCTGTTCGCGCCGTTCGGCTCCGGCGCCGCCAAGGCCGCGAGCACCGTGTCGGAGAAGTACAAGATGCCGACGCTGGCGGCGACCGCGTCGTCGGTGCAGGTCTACGACCAGAACTACAAATATCTGTTCGGCACCTTCACGCCCAACGACACCCTGACCACGCCGCTGACCGAGATGGTCAAGGCCAAGGTGCCGGAAGTGAAGAAGATCGCCATCCTCGCCCGCAACGATCTGTTCCCGCTGGCGATCGCGCAGGAAATGGAAAAGTCCGCCAAGGCCGCCGGCTTCGAGGTGGCGTATTTCGAGAAATACGCAATCGGCACGCTCGACCATTCGGCGACGCTGTCGTCGATCAAGGCGCTGGCGCCGCAGTGGATCTTCGTCACCGGCTACACCAACGACCTTCTGCTGGTGCGCAAGCAGATGTCCGACCAGCAGATCAAGGCACCGGTGGTGTCGATGATCGCCGGCCCGGCCTATCAGGAGTTCATCGACGCGCTCGGCAAGGGCGCCGAGAACGTCTCGTCCGCCGCTTGGTGGCACCCGGCCACGCAATATGAAGGCAAGGACATCTTCGGCTCGACCGCGAATTTCGTGAAGCTGTTCAGGGAGAAATACAACAGCGAGCCGGACTACGCGCACGCCTCGGCGGCGCTGTGCGGCGCGCTGTTCCAGACCGCCATCGAGAAGGCCGGCTCGACCGACCGCGAGAAGGTCCGCGACGAACTCGCCAAGATGGACGTCGTCACCTTCTTCGGTCCGGTGAAGTTCGGCGCCAACGGCCAGATCAACTCGCTCGATCCGCCGGTCTTCCAGATCCAGGGCGGCAAGCCGGTGGTGCTGTTCCCGCAAGCGATCAAGCAGGGCGACCTCAAGATCGGCGTCGAGTAAGTAGCCCGTCCATCCACTGCCTCCCCCCGTCATTGCGAGGAGCGAAGCGACGAAGCAATCCATGCCACGCATGGGGTTCTCTGGATTGATTCGCTACGCTCGCAATGACGGGGCAAATGCCTCGTTAAACCAACTGACCCGGCGCCCTGGCGCCGCTTCTTCCTAGCGACCGCCCCTCGCCTCCAACCAAGCAAAGCCGCGCTCATGCAAGCCATCCAGATCCTGATCAACGCGCTGGTGCTGGGCAGTCTCTATGCCTGCATCGCGATCGGGTTCTCGCTGGTCTGGGGCGTGCTCAACGTCATCAACCTGATCCACGGCTCGTTCATCGTGCTCGGCGGCTATCTGGCGTTCATGCTGTACCAGTCGCTGCATCTGTCGCCGTGGTACGCGATCTTCGTCGCGGCGCCGCTGTTCTTCGCGTTCGGCTATGTGATCCAGCGGCTGATCCTCAACCGGGTGATCACCGCGCCAGTGCTGGTGACGCTGACGCTGACCTTCGGGCTCGATCTGATCCTGAACAACGCGATGATCTATTTCTTCACCGCCGACTATCGCAAGCTGATCCTGACCCCGCCGCTCGGCTCGCTGGCGTTCGGCGGCGTGGTGGTGCCGGTCGACCGGCTGATCGCCACCGCGACCGCGCTGGCGCTGACCGGGCTGCTGTATCTGTTGCTGCGCCGCTCCAAGGTCGGCCGCGCCATCGTGGCGGTGCGGCTCGACCGTGACGCCGCGGTGCTGATGGGCGTGCATGTGCCGTCGATCTACGCGGTGGCGTTCGGCCTCGGCGCCGCGCTCGCCGGCTGCGCCGGCGTGCTGATGGCGCTGATCTTCCCGATCTCGCCGCTGACGTCTTCGACTTTCCTCGGCAAGGCCTTCGTGGTCTGCGTGCTCGGCGGCCTCGGCAGCGTATCGGGCGCACTGGCGGGCGGGCTGCTGCTGGCGCTGGTCGAGAGCGTCGGCGCCACCTATCTCGGACCGGCGCACGCCACCACGCTGTCGTTCCTGTTGCTGATTGTGTTCCTGATCCTGCGCCCACAGGGCCTGCTTGGCCGAAAGGGCTTCGAATGACCCGTAGCCATTTCGCTCTCCTGATCCTGATCGCGTGCGTGGCGGCGTTGCCGCTGTTCGGCGGCGCCTACGCACTGCGGCTCGGCACCATCGCCTGCATGTATGCAGTGCTGGCGCTGTCCTGGAACATCGTCGGCGGCTTCGCCGGCTATCCGTCCTTCGCCACCGCGGCGTTCTTCGGCTTCGGCGCCTATTGCACCGGCGTGCTGATGGGCAAGGGCTTTCCGATGTGGCTGGCGCTGATCATCGCCGGCGTGCTGGCGCTGACCGCCGCGAGCCTGCTCGGGGCGATCCTGCTGCGGCTGCGCGGGCATTACTTCGCGATCGCCAGCCTGTCGCTCGCCGAAGTGCTGCGCGAACTGGTCAACAACGCCACCGACCTCACCGGCGGCGGCATGGGGCTGAACATCCCGCTCGCTTCCGGCGCCGGCGTGATGGCGGAAGCGACGTACTACTTCTACACGATGTGGGGCGTGATGCTGCTCACCGCCCTGATGGTGATCGCGGTGGCCAATTCCAAGCTCGGCTTCGCGCTGAACTGCATCCGCCAGAACGAAACCGCCTCCAGCATGGTCGGCCTCAACACCACGCTGGCCAAGGCGGCGGCGTTCGGCCTGTCGGCCTGCTTCGTGGCGGTCGCCGGCGGCATCTACGCCGCCTGGGTGCACTACATCGATCCGTCGGACGTGTTCGACATTCTGTACTCGGTGAAGCCGATCGTGATGGCGCTGATGGGCGGGCTCGGCTCGCCGCTCGGGGTGGCCTGCGGCGCGTTCCTGTATCTCGGCCTCGAGGAAGTGGTGTGGCGCAACTACACCCACATCCACACCGGCGTGCTCGGCGTGCTGATCGTGCTGCTGCTCTTGTTCCTGCCGCACGGGCTGACCTCGCTGCGCGCCGACCGGCTGTGGCGGAGGACCAAGCATGTCTGAGCTGCTCCACCTCACCGGCGTATCGCGCCGCTTCTCCGGCCTGCAGGCGCTGCGCGACGTCAATTTGTCGGTCGCGCGCGGCGAAGTGCTCGGCCTGATCGGGCCGAACGGCGCCGGCAAGACCACCCTTGTGAACACCATCTGCGGCGTCACCCCAGCGAACACCGGTAGCGTCGTGTTCGACGGCCGTGACATCACCCGGATCAGGACCTACCAGGCTGCCCGGCTCGGCCTGTCGCGCACCTTCCAGATCGTGCAGCCGTTCGCCGAATTCTCGGCGCTCGACAACGTCGCGGCCGCGGCGCTGTTCTCGCAGCCGGGCGCCAGCCTGAAATCGGCGCGCGAGGCCGCACGAGAGCATCTCGTGTTCGTCGGCCTCGAGGCGCAGGCCGAACAGTCCGCCGCGACGCTGACGTTGGCAATGCGCAAGCGACTCGAACTCGCCAAAGCCCTGGCGATGAAGCCGAAGCTGTTGTTCCTCGACGAGGTCAATGCCGGCCTCAACAGCGCCGAGGTCGAGCGTGCCACCAAACTGATCCATCAGCTCGCCGCCGACGGCATCACCATCGTGATGATCGAACATCTGATGAAGGTGGTGCTGAACGTCTGCACCCGCATCGTCGTGCTGCACAACGGCCATCCGATCGCCGACGGCGCGCCGCGCGAGGTGATCAGCAATCCGGCCGTGGTCGAGGCCTATCTCGGCCAGCAATACGCGCAACGGACTGCCCGTCATGGTTGAGAACCTGATCCTCGAAGCCAAGGAGCTGGACGCCGGCTACGGCGAGATCCAGGTGCTATGGGGCGTCGACCTCGCGGTGCGCCGCGGCGAGATCACCGCGCTGATCGGCTCCAACGGCGCCGGCAAGACCACGCTGATGCGGACGCTGTCCGGCCTCGTCGCGGTGCGCGGCGGCGCCTATCGCTCGGAGGGCCACGACCTCGCCGGCCGCAGCGCCGCCGAGATCCTGTCGCACGGCATCGTCCATGTCCCGGAAGGCCGGCGGCTGTTCGGCGCGATGAGCGTCGAAGAGAATTTGCTGATGGGTGCTTACTTGCGCAGCGCTAGCCGCGCCGAGATCAAGCAGGCTCTCGACCAGATCTACACCACGTTCCCACGGCTGCGCGAGCGCCGCAACCAGCAGGCCGCGACGCTGTCGGGCGGCGAGCAGCAGATGTGCGCGATCGGCCGCGGCCTGATGAGCGCGCCGCTGCTCTTGATGATCGACGAACTGTCGCTCGGCCTGTCGCCGCTGCTGGTCGAGCAGCTGGTCGACGCGCTGCGCGTGCTCAACAAGGACGGCACGTCCATTCTGCTGGTCGAGCAGGACGTCACCATCGCGCTCGACCTGTGCGACCGCGCCTTCGTGATGGATATGGGCCGCATCGTCCGCGAGGGCTCCGGCGAGGAGCTGCTCGCCGACCCGATCGTCCGCGACGCCTATCTGGGCGTGCTGCAGGAATAACACCCCCCAATTTCACTGCCTGATCGAAAGAGGAATCATGATCGAGACCGTCGAAGCCCCGAACAGCGGCTACCGCTACATGCCGGGCGTGTTCCAGTATTCCTGCGGCATCGCCGCGCTGCCGGGCTTCGCGATCGAGCGCGTGCGCTTCGCCAATCTGGTGCCGCTGAAGCAGGGCTTTGCGAAGATCGACGAGATCCTGAAGGAAGCCGGCCGGCCGCTGACCGCATTCGGCGCCTGCGAGCTGCGCTCGCCCGCGCCGTTCACCGAGGACGGCTTCAAGGCGTTCAACGAGATCTACATCAAGACGCTGGTCGACTGGGGCATCATGAAGGACGGCGTCAACCCGATCGCCCGCAGCAACGTCTGCCCGCAGATCGATCCGCCAGCGGAGCCGAGCTTCTACGCGTTCTCCTACACGGTGCCGACCGAGAACGCGCCGCCCTCCTTCGTGATCGCCGGCAGCGGCGAGGCGCCCGAGGGCAAAGGCAATTATCGCGACCACACCGTGGCGCTCGGCGACACCAGCGCGGCCGGCCTGCAGAAGAAGGCGCAGTTCGTGCTCGGTGAGATGGAGCGGCGGATGAGTGCGTTCGGCGGCACCTGGGCCGACATCACCGGCGCGCAGCTCTACACCGTGCACGATGTCCACCCGTTCCTGGAGAGCGAACTCGGCCAGCGCGGCGTGTTCCGCCACGGCCTGACCTGGCACTTCAACCGCCCGCCGGTCGAAGGTCTCGACTACGAGATGGATTGCCGCTGCGTGCATCGCGAGCGGGTAGTATAGGGAGAGCCGCGTGACCACTCAGCCTCGTCCGCGTCGGCGTGTCGCCATTGCCGGGCTCGGCGCGATCGGCAAGGCGATCGCGCGCGAGCTCGATCGAGGCGGCATCGACGGCATGGCGCTGGAGGCAGTCGCCTCCGCCGAACCGGCCAAGCACCGCGGTTTCCTGCAGTCGCTGCAGACGCTGCCGCGGGTGCGGACGCTCGACCGGCTGTGGGAGGAGGCCGACCTCGTGATCGAGGCCGCACCGAGCCGGCTGCTGCGTGAGATCGTCGAGCCATTCGTCAGCCGCGGCAAGACCGCGATCGTGATGAGCGCCGCCGCGCTTCTCAACAATCCGGACCTGATCGACATCGCGAAGGCGCGTGGCGGCCAGATCATCGTGCCAACCGGCGCGCTGATCGGCCTCGACGCCGTCACCGCGGCCGCGGTCGGTACCATCCACTCGGTGCGCATGATCACCCGCAAGCCGGTCGACGGCTTCCGCGGCGCCCCGTTCATCATCGACAACGGCATCGACCTCGACCGGGTCGACGCGCCACTGAAGCTGTTCGAAGGCACAGCCCGCGAGGCCGGCAAAGGATTTCCGGCGAACCTGAACGTAGCGGTGGCGCTGTCATTGGCCGGGATCGGTCCTGATCGCACGATGGTGGAAATCTGGGCCGATCCAGGCGTCACCCACAATACTCACCGAATTGATGTGGAGGCTGATTCCGCACGGTTCTCGATGGCCATCGAGAACGTGCCCTCGGACAATCCAAAGACTGGAATGATCACCGCACTGTCGGCCATTGCGTTGCTGCGCAAAATGGAAGCACCACTTCAAATTGGAACCTGAGCAACCGACTGGCTGAACTGGTCATCGAACGGCTCGCCTACCCGATCAACCGCCTTACCTTCCCCTGGCTACCATCCGCCAGCACCTCGATCTGGCGCAACGGCTCGACCTCCACCAACGTCGAAATCTAATGGTTGCTCACCATAAGGTTGTGCCTGGTGTGAGCGCCGGAGCGCAGCCTGACTCCATCAGGACCGCATTGCCCTAATCGAACGTCATGTCCACGCATTTGGAGACGTCGTCGCCGAGTCCCGAGGCAATGGTGACGCAGCCGCGCACCCGGCGCTGCTTGGTGTCGGCAGCCCAGACCACATAGCCGCCGGGACCGAAGAACGCGTTGGTGTTGGCCGGCTCGGTCTCGGCGCCATCGAACTGATAATCGCCGTCGGTATCGAAGATCCGCGGACGGCGAAAGCAGCCGCCGTCGGTCTGGACGTTGATGACTTCCTTGTTGTCCCGCGTCATCGCGAGGCTGACGACGCAGCGGAAATATTCGGAGGTCTTGACGTTGAACAGATACGCGTAGGACCTGCAGGTGGCGGTCACCAGCCTGCCCGGGCTCATGCCGCGGCTGCAGGCGATGCGCTGATTGTTGCTGAGCCGGTATTCGTCGGCCGCGGCCGGCGCCGATGCGGCGAGCGCGCCCAGTCCGGTCGCCACCATCGCGCCGATCCAACAGGCCTGCATCGCGCGCTTGTGCATCGTCGTCCTCCCGCTGCGGCCGCCCCTGCGTGAACGGCGACTCGGCGGCCGAACCATAGCGGCGAGGACAATCGGGTAAAATCACAAAGTCGAACCGATCGCCCCTGACACGCGACCGACATCTGACCGCGGCATTGTTGACGCGCGATTCACGTTCGTGATTTGTTCAAGCACCGCGGCGCCGAGATGGCTTTCGTTCGAATCGCTTGCGCCGTCGCCATCCCTTCCTTCGGAGCCCTCGCGATGACGGCCTCTCCTATCACCCTGCTGACGGTCGCCGCCCTCGCCGCGCTGACCTCGATGGCCCACGCAGGCGGCGGCGAACCCTGGGTGCTGTCGCCGGACATGGGCTACGGCTACACCCGCGACGGCAAGACGCTGGCGTTCAAGATGGGCACCAGCAACGCCAAGGAGCTGTTCAAGGGCGCCAAGAAAGTGCCGCGCGAGACGCTGTTCTTCGTCGGCGCCAACGGCCAGCTCTACATGCGCTCGGGGCCGTTCCTGGAAAGCGACGGCAACTTCAAGTTCGGCGCCGATCAGTAGCGCCGAACGCGACCGCGATCAGCGCTGCGCGGTGGTCTCGAACGCGGCGAACAGTTCGCGCGCGCCGGGATTGTTGCTGTTGGCGTCCATCCGCGCGTCGGTGACGGCGAGCAGCTTCGCCACCGTGTTGTGGCGGATCGCCACCGGATTGCGCTCATAGCCGGAACGCTGGAAGAAGTTCGCGGTCGGCACCACTTCGCGCATCTCCTGCGGCATCGTCACCATGTCGAGGCCGGTGCTGTCGCCGGTGAGATTCATCATCTCGAGTTCTGCGGCGGTGAGCCGCTCGCGATAGCCCTTGCGCTGCGCGAACACCACCGAGGTCAAGAGCTTGTGGGTCTGCAGCAGCGGGCCGACATCGACGTCCAGCACCAAAGCGTGCACACCCCAGCCTTGCGGGGTGCGGCCGAGCTTCTCGTGCTCGCTCCAGGTGCCCGGAATCGAGCGTGCGAACGCCACCATCCGCTTCACCACCGCGATCTTGCGTTCAAGCGCGTGCCGCCGCGGCCCGGACAACGTCGCGGCCTGCTCGTTCAGCGACCTGATGATCTGGTTGCCCTGCTCGGCGAGCAGCACCAAGGTGTTGGTGGTCAGAAGCTGATTGTAACCGATCGCGGTCGAGATCGGCCGCGACCCGGGCCGCTTCTTGCTGAGCCCGGACTGCATGTCGTGATCGCCGTTGCCGCCGGTCTCGAACGCATAGACCCGCACGGCCTGGTCGCGCGTAAGCCCGGCCTCGCGGGCGGCGCGGGCGTAGGCGCGCTTGAACTCGGCCTCGCTCGACGGACGCTGCGGCGAGAACTGATAGTATTGGGCAGCGGCGCGGACGAAGTCGGCGACCACGGGAAGCGACTTGCGCTCGCGCGGCGGCTCGGTCGACGGCTCCGGATCGATCGGCCGCTTCGGGCCGTCATAGACCGGCGGTTGCGCCAGCACGTAATCGTCGAGCGTGATCTGCTCGCCGGTGCGGCGCTTGGCGTTGCGGACGCGGCGCCGGTCGGCGATCGCGTCCCAATAGGCGCCGGCGTCGCGCTCGAATTCGGCGCGCGCGGCCTGATATTGTTGCAGCCGATAGCGATATTCGGCGATCGCCTGCGGCGAGGCCGCTTGCGCCATCGCGTTCGCCACCGACGACGGCAGCGGCGCCGCGGTCTGGGCGAGCGCGTGGGATCCGAAGGCGAGCAGCGCGACCGGTGCGAGCCGGGCGAGATGGATGATCGAATAAGCCATGCCGCATCCTCGCCCGATAGGGTGAATGAACCGTTTCCTCACTGCTTGAGCCGGGCATCACAAGCTGTGAACCCGGCGATTGTTTGTTCGAACAGGCTAACCAAGCCGTGCGCCGTCGGGCGGAACGGAACTACTTCCAGGCGAAGACGGGCTGTTCGAGATCGGCGACGCGGGTGACCCGGCCGGCCAGCACTTCACGGAACTGATAGATCAGCGCCGCGGTCGGCGCGTGGATGAAGTCGTCATCATAGCGGAACCGGACCACGCGGCGGTCGCTCTCCGGAATCGAGGTGAAGTCGAACGCGTCGGGAGGCGCGATGTCGCGCAGCGGAATATGATGCACCGACGCGACCTCGTCCGGATTCGGCGCCAGCGCCCCGCCAGCCGCGGCCCAGGCCACCACCGGCGTCACCAGATAGCCGGAGCGGGTCGGATAGTCGTCGAGGATGCCGAGCACGTCGCCGGCATCCAACGCCAGGCCGAGCTCTTCGTGCAATTCCCGCAGCGCGGTTTCAGGCGCAGTCTCGCCGTCGTCGCAGCGCCCGCCGGGCAGCGCCCATTGGTACGCGTGGGAACGCAGCCGCGGCGAGCGCCGCGTCAGCAGGAACGCCGCGCTGCCATCGTCCGCCGCGACCAGCGCGATTGCGACGGCGGCGCGCTTCAGGCCGGACGGCGTCAGCCCGTCGTCGTGGCGCGGGAATGCGGCGCAGCGCGCGGCGATCAGGGCGCGGGTGGTGTCGTCGTGGACATTGCTCATGGTTCTTGACTACACCGCGTGCCTGACTGAGGAAACCGTCGCAGCGCCGAGCGAACGGGCGCGCACGGAGACGCGATCGATGACCGAGACCACCACCGCCCGCAGCATGAAGGCCGATGGCTGGAGCGTGATCCACGACGACGGCTTCATCGATCTGGTCGGGCCGCTGTGGCACCGCTGCGTCGACGGCACCAACGAATATGCGATTGCGACCGCGGCCAAGCACCGCAACAAGCGCGGACTGGTGCAGGGCGGGCTGATGATGACGCTGGCCGATCGCACCTCCGGCATCGCGGCTCGCGATCAGACCGGCGCTCCGCATTTGGCCACGGTGCAGATGGACACCCATTTCGTCGATGCCGCCGAGATCGGCGAGGTGCTGATCTCACGGCCGCGGGTGGTGCGAAGTACGCGCAGCCTGATCTTCACCTCGACCGAGGTCAGCGTCGATCGCCGCTGCATTATCCTGGCGCACGGCGTGTTCAAGATCGTGCGTCCGCGCTGACGGCGCCGCTGCGGCTCAGCCGGCGCGGCACCACCGCGCCAGCGCCTCCAGCGTGACCAGACGATCATCTGCGCCAGCGCCAGCGAGATGCCGATACGGCGCGTCCGGTTCGCCGAGATTACTGAGCACCGCAAGCGCGCCGGCAAAGTCGTCGCCCTCGGTGTAGATTCCCGGCGTCACGATGGTCGGCAAGCCCGCTGCGCGCGCAGCGTGAAGGCCGTTGGTGGAATCCTCGAACGCGACGCAAGCGGCGGGCGGCAGCTTCAACAGCTCGAGCACATGGAGATAGACGTCCGGTGCCGGCTTCTTGGCCGGGACCACATCGCCGGCGCCGATCGCGTCGAACAACGCCATCGCCTCAGGCCCGAGCGAGGATTGCAACAGCGCCTCGACATTCGGCAGGCTGGTGGTGGTGGCGATCGCCAGCCTGATCCCAGCCGCTTTGGCCTCATGGATCAGCCGCGCAACGCCGGGACGCAGCGTCGCACCGGCCGCGACCAAGGCGGTGTAACGCGCGGTCTTGGCGGCGTGGAGCTCGGCGATCCGCCCGGCGGCACGCGCGCCCCCCTGCGGATCCGAAGTCAGGAAATGCGCGATCCGTTCTTTGCCGCCGGCAACGTCGAGCAGCTGGCGATACAGCGGCGCATCCCAATGCCAGGGTAATCCATCGTCGGCGAAGGCGGCGTTGAACGCCTGACGATGCAGCTCTTCGGTCTCAGCAAGGGTGCCATCGACGTCGAAGATCAGAGCGGATGGTAGCATCAAACCTATTTGCTCCGATACCGTGCCCGTCGTCCTGCAAGTGGACAGAAAATGGACCTGACAATGACTTAGGCAGGGTGTAAAGCAAACTTTACAATGACCATCAAGCGCTCTGATGTCTGAAATCGAACACGACTACTCTGCCAAGCGCAAATGCGAAAAATGCGGTGGCGAGATGAAGCTGATCGGCAGGTTGCCACGACGGCTGCAACATCCCGCTCGCACCGTGTTCCGCTGCGCCGGATGCGATAACGTCGTCCAGGAGTAAGGCATCCCGCCTTGCCCGGTCCGGGCATCGCTGCGTGTTGCGATGCTGGGCTGCGTGTTGCGATGCTGGTCGAACCGTTCACCCCCGCCATGCCAGAGCGTCCTGCATCAGCCGCTGCAATTGCTTGCCGCTGAACGGTTTGGCCAGGCAGTACACGCCGTTCTCCGCCGTCATGCCGTCGCGCTCCAGCATCGTCGCATCGAATTCCGGCAGCATGCCGCTGATCACGATGATCGGCAGATCGGGCTTGGCGGCCCGCACCGCCGCGAGCACGGTCATGCCGTGCACCTTGGGCAGGCTGAGGTCGATCAGCGCGATGGCCGGCGTGCTCTGGGACAGAAGATCGAGCGCCGCCGAGCCGTTATCGCACACCGTCACGCGGTGGCCGGCTTTTCCCAGCGACAGATTAAGCACGGTACGGACCGCGGGCTCGTCGTCGACGACCAGGACCTCCATCACCATCTCGTGGCAGGCGTAAGGACCGTGAGTGCCGCGACGCGGAACAAAGACCGGCTGTGACGGTGTCAGACTGCCGCAGTTTACGAAACGAGCGCAACTGGTAACGCTACGAGCGCGGGCCACGATGCACGACAGTCAGCGTTGTTGGCTTGAAGGGGCGCGTAGAAAGTGACCGCCGGATAACGGGAGATCCAATAGCTAGCTTCCGTCACCACCCGCGGAGCTTCCTGGCGACGAACAGACGATTGATTCAATTTTGCGTTGAGAATTCGATATCTTCACATCGGAAGATTGCCGACAGAGCATTTCGATCAGGGCGGACTATGCTGCTCAAGCCACTGAACGGAATAATGAGAGCATGAGCGTTTTTCCGCACGACCCATGGGGCGCTGCCCGGAAAGTTATCCTCTGCGTCGGCTCCGGCTGGCCTGTTGCAGGGCTTATCGCAGGGGTCTGGCAAAGCGAGGATCTCGTGTGGATCTTCATCACAGCGGCATTGATGGCAGTGATCTTTGGAGCTCCCGCCCTCATCATGTCAGCGTTGCTTCTGCCGACATATAAGAGCCGAATCGTCGCGGTCCCTCCTTTTCTCATCGTTCTCTTCTGGGCCGTGTCCAGCCAGTCAGCCACCTACGACGGCTTTCAGTTGCCGCCTTATCTAATTCTCTGGTTCACCACCTGCATGGCTGTCACATTGCTTATTCCGGAAGGGAAACGAAGCCAGCGGTAATCAACTTCGCGAGTTGCCCATCGACTGATGGTCGAGCCTTGCGCGCGGCAACTAACAGCCACCTTCCTGGGAACGTCGGGCAAGCGCATCAGACTGATCGCTCAATCTTCTCAAAGACGAGGAGTCTTCAATGAAGCACAGAGGATAGCTCATGATATCGAATCAGTACTTGCAGTCGCCCAGCAAGAAGACGAAGCGTCCGACCGAGCCATTGGCCCCGCACACCTACCGGAATGCGGGGTACCTAGACTAATGGGGAAGCGAGCCCCTCACGCTTCATCCTGCACGCCACCCAAAACAGCATTGTCGTGCACCGTTGTTAAACAGTGCGCCGCGCAAAGCTCCATGCAAGGGCTTAAGTTATTGAGAGGAAAGAAGTCTTCAGAGCAATGGTGCCCAGGGGCGGGATCGAACCACCGACACTGCGATTTTCAGTCGCATGCTCTACCAACTGAGCTACCTGGGCGTCGTCCGCCCGGTTCGAAACCGGGGGAGCGCCGGGTTATAGTCAGCCAAAACGGCGCTGTCCACCCGTCGTGACGGTGTTTTGCCGGGGAAAAGTTCACCGGATCGTCGCAGGGCTGCCGCCGGGAAGGGCGGCTCAGTCCTCTTCGTCGTCGGCGGGGCGCCCCGGAATGGCATAAGAGCCGGACAGCCAGCGATTGAGGTCGACGTCGCGGCAGCGCTCGCTGCAGAACGGGTGCGATTCGGCGGTCGCCGGCTTGCCGCACACCGGGCAGGGTTTGGCGCCGCGCAGCTTGGGCTGGGCCGATTCAGCCGGCATTGAGCCATCCTTGGCGGATCGGGAAGCCCTCGCCGCCGAGCAGTGAGATCGTCTCGTACAGCGGCAGTCCGACCACATTGGTGTAGGAACCGACCAGCTTGACCACGAACGAGCCGGCGATGCCCTGCACCGCGTAACCTCCGGCCTTGCCGCGCCATTCGCCCGAGTCGACGTAGCCGGAGATGTCCTCCTCGGTCAGGCGCTTGAACCGCACCCGCGTCTCGACCAGGCGCTGGCGGAACGCCTCCTTCGGCGTGACCAGGCAGACGGCGGTGTATACGCGGTGGTTGCGGCCCGACAGCAGCCGCAGGCACTGCGCGGCTTCGTCGGTCAGCTCGGCCTTCGGCAGGATGCGGCGGCCGACCGCCACCACCGTGTCGGCGGTGAGCAGATAGGAGCCGCGCAGGTCGTCGTCGAGCTGGATCGACTGCAGCGCCGCCTCGGCCTTGGCGCGGGCCAGCCGGTTGGCACAGGCGCGCGGCAGCTCGCCACGAATCGGGGTCTCATCGACGTCCGCCGGCCGCAGCGCATCTGGCTCGATACCGGCCTGATTGAGCAGCGCGAGCCGTCGCGGCGAGCCGGAGGCGAGAACGAGTTTGGGACGGCCGAGCATGCGGAACTTTTGATTCGACGGGGTGGCGGGAGAGCGCGCGGAACCTATCGGAAGGCGAGTGCCGGGACAACAGGCGCCCGGCACAGAGCAGGACACTCAACGCGCCGGCCAGTTCCAGGACGGCTGCTCGCTGTCGCGGACCAGTGTCTCGCTCAGCTCCTTCTCGAGCACGATCTCGCGGCTGTCGGCCTGCCGGCGCAGCGCCGACACCAATCCGTCGGCGTGCGAAACCACGACGATCTGCGAGCGCGTCGCGGCGGCCGCGATCAGCCGGGCGAGTGGCGCCAGCAGATCCGGATGCAGGCTGGCCTCGGGCTCGTTGAGGATCATCAATTCCGGCGGCCGCGGCGACAGCAGCGCGGCGACCAGCAGCAGATAGCGCAGCGTGCCGTCCGACAATTCCGCGGTCTTCAGCGGACGCAGCAGGCCGTGCTGCTGCATCGCCAGTTCGAAATAACCGTCGGCCTCAGCCACCTCCAGGCGCGCACGCGGAAACGCATCATCGATCGTGGCCGCGAGTGCCTCGCGGTCGCCGATCTCCAGGATGGTCTGGATCGCCGCCGCCAGATCGGCGCCGTCGCCGCCGAGCACCGGCGTGTGCGTGCCGATCTGCGGCCGCCGCGCCGGGGCGTCGCGATCGGTGCGGAGCTGATCGTAAAATCGCCAGTCCCGCATCCGGTCGCGCAGCAGCAACAGTTCGAGCGCGTCGCGCGGATCGGCGCCATGGGTCATCATGCTGTCGGAGGCGCTGAGAGACCGATACACCTCGCGCCACTGCCCGCCGTCGTCGCGCACCCGCACCAGCGGACCGCGCCGTTCGGCAAACGCATTGGCGCGGCCGAGCAATTCGCCGGTCCACACGCTCTCGACCTTGATCTCCGGGTCGCGTCCGAACAGCGAGGTCGCATCCGGCAGCGGCAGCCCGAGATCGATCGCGTAGCCGTAATCAGGCCCGGCGAAACCGAGCTTGAGCGCGACGCGATTGCTGCGCGTCGTGCCCTGCACCGGCTGCACACCGCGCTTCATCGCGCGTGACAGCGTCTCCGGCCCCGCCCACAGCGTCGACTGCAACCCGCCCTCGCCAGCGAGCGACTGAATCACCCGCCCCTGCGCGATCTCGGCCAGCAGCCGCAACGCGCGATACAGGCTCGACTTGCCGGCGCCGTTGGCACCGGTGACGACATTCAGCGGCCCGAGCGACAGCCGCACATCGCGCAATGATCGGTAGCCCGAAACAGCAAGTCGCGTGATCATTGCGATTCTCGCGGTGTCCTAACGCTTGATGGATAGCAGATGCGGAGCGAACGGCCAAAGTATGGAGCCGCGGCCTGCGAAGTGGGGGCTCCTCTCTTGCATGCTCACGTCCGCTCCCACGGGACGTCATTCCGGGGCGCTCGCGCAGCGAGCAAACCCGGAATCTCGATGTTAAGGGGGCGCGCTCCACAAGCTCGGGATTCCGGGCTCGCGCCTAGCGGTGCGCCCCGGAATGACGTTCCGTGGGAAGGCGTGCAAGGCAAGTCACGTTTTTCCGAAACAGATTACCAGCTCTCAACTACTCGTTCCCGCCGCCGTGACGACCGAAGCGTCATCGCATGCGATGGATGCACATGACCGGGGTGACTGAGCCCACGCCATCGGCAGCGAGCTCCCTCGCCCCGCCGTTGCGGGGAGAGGATTGGGGTGAGGGGCAGACGCGGGTACTGCGTCTCGACCTTGCTGACACGCCCCCTCACCCGGATCATCGCTGCGCGACGATCCGACCTCTCCCCGCGCGCGGGGAGAGGTTGCGCTGCGCCTGGCAACTATCGACTACTCGTTCCCGCCGCCATGCCTACCGAAGCGTTTGCGGATGCGGTGCATCAGGGAGTCGGCGACTTCGCGGTAGGCGTCGAGCTTCTGCTCGCGGTTGCCTTCGGCGCCGGTGGGGTCGAAGGTCGGCCAGTATTCGACGTCGATCGCGTGGGTGCGGGTGAGCTCCAGCGCCTTGTGGTGCGCCTCCGGCGACAGCGTGACGATCAGGTCGAAGTTCAGCCCTTCGTAATCGTCGAGCTCTTCGAACGTCGTCGGCTTGTGCTTGGAGATGTCGAGGCCGCGCTCGGCCATCGCCGCCACTGCGAACGGATCGAGCTCCTGGGTCTTCACTCCGGCAGAGCGGACGTACATCGTGCGCGGCGCGATCTGCTTGAGCAGAGCTTCCGCCATCGGCGAGCGAACGCTGTTCATACCGCAGGCGAACAGCACGGCGTGCGGCAGGCCGGTGCGCGACGGCGCAATCATCGCCGCCCACCGCCGCCGCTCGGCCCACGCCAGGTTGCCCCGCGCGCGCCGCGCATCGTCAGCCCTTCCAGTGCAGCACGGAGATCAGCGTGAACAGCCGCCGCGCGGTGTCGAAATCGATCCGCACCTTGCCGGCGAGCCGCTCCTGCAGCGTGCGCGAGCCTTCGTCGTGGATACCCCGGCGCCCCATGTCGATCGCCTCGATCTTGTCGGGCGTGGCGGTGCGGATCGCCTGATAGTAGCTGTCGCAGATCATGAAGTAGTCCTTCACGATGCGGCGGAACGGCGTCAGCGACAACAGATGCGTGATCACCGGCGAGCCGTCCTCGCGGCGGATGTCGAACATCAGCCGGTTGCCGGTGATGCCGATATGCAGCGTGAACGGCCCCTCGCCCGCGCCCTCGGGGGCGAACAGGTTCTTCTCGACCAGATCGTAGATCGCGATGGCGCGCTCGTGTTCGATGTCCGGTCCCGAGCGCCCGATCGACTCCTCGTCGAGCGTCACCGCGACGATGCGATTGTTGGAATCGTCTGGTTCCGGGTTGCTCATCGCTGATTCAGACGCAGTCCCACCGATCGCGCATGCGCGTCCAAGCCTTCTGCCTTGCCGAGCGCCATCGCGGCCGGCCCGAGCGCGGCGAGCTGCTCGGGGCCGCATTTTAGGATCGAGGTCCGCTTCATGAAGTCGAGCACGCCGAGGCCGGACGAGAACCGTGCCGACCGCGCGGTCGGCAAGACGTGGTTGGAGCCACCGACATAGTCGCCGATCGCTTCCGGCGTGTGGCCGCCGAGGAAAATCGCACCGGCATTGCGGATTTCGGCGGCGAACGCCTCCGGATCGGCGGTCATGATCTCGAGATGTTCGGCCGCGATCGCGTTGGCGAGCGGCACCGCCTCCTCCAGCTTCGCCACCTTGATGATGGCGCCGAACTCGTCCCACGAGGCGCGCGCGATCTTGACCCGCGGCAGCGTGGTGAGCTGCGCCGCCACCGCGCGCTCGACGTCGGCGGCAAGCACGGCGCTATCGGTAATCAGAATCGATTGCGCATTGGCGTCGTGCTCGGCCTGGGCCAGAAGATCGGCGGCGATCCAATCCGGATTGGCAGTCCTGTCGGCGACGACCACGACTTCCGACGGACCGGCGATCATGTCGATGCCGACGCGGCCGAACACCAGGCGTTTGGCGGCGGCGACGTAGGCGTTGCCGGGGCCGACGATCTTGGCGACCGGCGCAATCGTCGCGGTACCATAGGCCAGCGCCGCCACCGCCTGGGCACCGCCGATGCGGTAGATCTCGGTGGCGCCGGCGAGCTGCGCCGCCGCCAGCACCAGCGGATTGAGCGTGCCGCCGGGCGACGGCACCACCATCACCACGCGCTCGACACCGGCGACCTTGGCCGGAATGGCGTTCATCAGCACCGACGACGGGTAGGCCGCGGTGCCGCCGGGCACGTACAGGCCGACGGCTTCGATCGGGCTCCAGCGCCAGCCCAGCTCGACGCCGAGCGGATCGGTGAAGCGATCGTCCTTCGGCAATTGCCGGCGATGGAAGAACTCGATGCGGTCGCGCGCCAGCTTCAGCGCGTCGATGGTCTCGGAATCGCACGCCTTGACCGCAGCCTCGACTTCGGCCTCGCCGATCCGCATCCCGGCGGCATCCAGCGTCAGGCGGTCGAATTTCTCGGTGGCTTCGAGCAGCGCAGCGTCACCGCGGCGCGCGACGTCGTCGACGATGGCACGGGTGGCGGCCTCGATATCCGCCGCGACCTCCCGCTTCATCGCCAGGAAGGCTTTGAACTTGGAAGCGAAATCGGGAGCGGTGTTATCGAGACGAATGGGCATATCGATTTGATCCGGCAGGCGGCTGCGGCGGGACGGTCTCTGCTCAATGGCGCGGCGCCTTACCGCCGTCAACCCTCATAACCCGCGCGGTTCGGACGGCCAGCGCGGCGCCCGCCGCAGGTTCAGCCGAGCCCGCCGAGATCGTCCGGCGGCGCACCGGCTTCGCCGATCGGGTCGGGGCCGAGATCGGTCAGCGCGCATTCCAGACATTCGACGTCGAGGCGCAGCATGCCGCCACGGGAGAACATCAGCACCACGCTGCCGCCGGGCGGCTCCGGCGCGGCATAGAACTCGAGGCCGATCAATTCGAGCGCCTCGTCCTTGGCGGTCATGTCGATCGCGCGCGACTTGCAGGCGAGCACCCGATCGAACCGCAGCGCCGCGATCAATCGGCCCGGCACCGGCTCGCCCGACAGCGTCTGCTCCCAATCCAGCCGGTGCAGACCGATCACCAGGCGCTTCTCGGCCTGGCGCCAGACGATGTCGCCGATCCCGACGCGAGCGTCCTGGACGTGCGCCGAGATCACCGAAAGATCGTCGGCATCGAAGGCAAGCAGCTTGAGATCACCCACGGCCGGTCCCTTCGCGGCATCAGCCGCTGATGCGCTCGATGTTGGCGCCGCAGGCCGACAGCTTCTCCTCGAGCCGCTCGAAGCCGCGGTCGAGATGATAGATGCGGTTGACCATGGTCTCGCCTTCGGCCGCGAGCGCGGCGATCACCAGCGACACCGAGGCGCGCAGGTCGGTCGCCATCACCGGCGCGCCGCGCAGCTTGGACACGCCGTCGATGGTCGCGGTCTCGCCGTCGAGCGAGATCTTGGCGCCGAACCGCGCCAGCTCCTGGACGTGCATGAAACGGTTTTCGAAGATCGTCTCGGTGATGTGCGAGGCGCCCTTGGCGCGGGTCATCAGCGCCATCAACTGCGCCTGCAGATCGGTGGGGAAACCCGGGAACGGCGCAGTGGTCACGGTGACCGGGCTGATGCCGGCGCCGTTGCGCGCGACCTTGATACCGTCGTTGTTGACCGTGATGGTCGCACCGGCCTCGGTCAGCACGTCGAGCGCCGCCTGCAGCAGCTCGGGACGAGCGCCGGAGAGCTGGACCTCGCCGCCGGCCATCGCCACCGCCATCGCATAGGTGCCGGTCTCGATCCGGTCCGGCAGCACGGTGTGGCGGGCGCCGTGCAGCCTGGCGACGCCCTCGATGGTGATACGCGGCGTACCGGCGCCGCTGATCTTGGCCCCCATCTTCACCAGACAATCGGCGACATCGACGATCTCCGGCTCGCAGGCCGCGTTGTCGATGATGGTGGTGCCCTTGGCGAGCGTCGCCGCCATCAGCGCGACGTGCGTGCCGCTGACGGTGACCTTGGGGAATGCGATCGTCGCCCCCTTCAGCCCGCCGGGCGCCTTGGCGATCACATAGCCGCCGTCGATCGAGATCTCGGCGCCGAGCTTTTCCAGCGCCATGATGAGCAGATCGACCGGACGGGTGCCGATCGCGCAGCCGCCCGGCAGCGACACCGTGGCCTCGTGCATCCGGGCGATCAGCGGCGCGATCACCCAAAAGCTGGCGCGCATCTTCGACACCAGGTCATACGGCGCGGTGGTGTCGACGATGGTCTTGGCGGAGATGTGCAGGGTCTGGCCCTGATATTCGTGGTCGCCCGGCCGCTTGCCGGCGGACATGATGTCGACGCCGTGGTTGCCGAGAATCCGCTGCAGCAGCGCGACGTCGGCGAGCCGCGGCACGTTGTCGAGGATCAGGGTTTCGTCGGTGAGCAGCGCCGCGATCATCAGGGGCAGCGCCGCGTTCTTGGCCCCCGAAATCGGGATCGTGCCCCGCAGCTCGTTGCCGCCGATAATCCTGATGCGATCCATGCCGATTCCCGCTGATTTGCCGTGGAATTATACGGCAGGAGCGCCGTCCATGGCAAAAGCGTGGAATTTGAGGCGATTTCAAGGGCTACGGCGGCAACGCGGGCGGCTGCAGGCGGCGTGACCGCCGCCCACGATCACGACTTTAGGCTACCAACCCTGACCGTAGGTGCGATAGTCGCGATGCCGCGGCTCGCGAAACGCCGCGCGCGGATTGACGATGCAGTCGGCCTGCCGGCCCGAGGCCGCGACACGGCACTGCCGGTACGACGCATAGCTGCAATCGCCCGGGTAGCCGTAGCCCGGCGAGGTCAGGCAATAAGAAGAGACCCGCGCCTCGGCCGACCCGGCTGCGAGCAGCCCGGCCGCAGCCACTGCCGACGCGAGCGCCATCGCGGCGATCCGCGGCGTCGCGAAGCTGTTCAACATCGATCGCATTGCTAGTTCCTCCTTGATCCGTTGCGACAACCCGCCGTCCGGTTGGTCGTTCCGCTCGCGCACATGGTTCGTAGTGCCACGGGACTCATGCAGCGCTGGGGACCGAACGACACCGATCACGATTTGCTACCGGAGCTCAGCGGAAGTTATCGGCCTGCGGCGCGCCATTCCGGAACGGGCATCGCAGACGTCCGTTGGGGCAGCATCGGTGCGATCGCACCATTCACCCGATGGAGAATCCATGACATCCCGAGTAACCCGACTGACCGGACTTGCCACCGCCGCGCTGCTGGCCACCACGATGGCGGCCGCCGCGCAAAGCCAGACCGATTCCCACGGCAACGCGATGGGCTCCAAGAAAGTCGGCAACGGCGCGCCGCACACGGGCACGATGGCCCCCGGCAACAAGATGGCGCCCGGCACCACCACCGGCATGGGCGGCAAGCGCATGAACAGCCCCACCCATCCGGCGCCGTCCGCAAACCAGGGTGAAGTCGGAACGGGCGGCAGCGCCAACCCCACCGGTGCGCCGAGCGGCAGCGTCGGCCGCTGAGGAACGACCGATTGGACGACGAGAGCCCTGGCTTCGGCCGGGGCTCTTTTTTGCGCAGAGCTTCAGCCGGCCAGATAGCTGTGCAGCGCGGCCACCACCTGGGCGCCCTCGCCGATCGCGCCGCCGACCCGCTTGACCGAGCCGGAGCGGACATCGCCGACCGCGAACACGCCCGGCACCGAGGTTTGCAGCGCCTGCGCCGGGCGCAAGGCTTCATCGGCCGACGGCGCGCCGGTGACGACGAAGCCGGCGCGATCCAGCGTGACCCCGCAGCCGTCGAGCCAGCCGGTAGCCGGATCGGCGCCGACGAACAGAAACAGATTGCCGACCGTCATGATCCGGTCGTCGCCGGACAGCCGGCTACGTAGCGTCACCTGCTGCAGACCGGCGTCGGGTGAACCATCCAGCGCGGCGATCTCGGTGTTGAACACCAGTTCGATGTTCGGCGTCGATTCGATCCGCTCGATCAGATAGCGCGACATGCTGGCGGCGAGCCCGCCGCCGCGCACGACCATGTGCACCCGCGCCGCATGCCCCGACAGGAACACCGCGGCCTGCCCGGCCGAATTGCCGCCGCCGACCAGGATCACCTCCTGCTCCTTGCACAACCGCGCTTCGATCGGGGAGGCCCAATAATACACGCCGCGGCCCTCGAACTCGGCGAGCCGGTCGATCTGCGGCCGGCGATAGCGCGCGCCGCTGGCAACCACGACGGCGCGCGCACGTAGCTCGCCGCCATCGTCGAGCGTCAGCTTGAACGGACCGTCGTCGCAGCCGCAGGCCAGCGCCTTCACTTCGGTCGGGATCAGGATGTCGGCGCCGAACTTCTGCGCCTGATTGTAGGCGCGCGCGGTCAGCGCCATGCCGGAGATGCCGGTCGGAGAGCCGAGATAGTTCTCGATGCGGGCGCTGGCCCCGGCCTGGCCGCCGAACGCGCGCTGATCGCACACCGCCACCGTCAGCCCTTCGGACGCGGCATAGACGGCCGTCGCCAGCCCTGCGGGGCCGGAGCCGACGATCGCGACGTCGTAGAGCTTGGAACGATCGATGTGGCCGTTCATCCGCATCGCCCGCGCCAGTTCCCGCTCGCTCGGGTTGCGCAGCACGGTGCCGTCCGGCGTCACCACCAGCGGCAGCTCGCGCGGGGCCGGCGAATAGCGCGCCACCAACTCGGCGGCGTCGTGATCGGTCGCCGGATCGAGCAGATGGTGCGGCCAGCCGTTGCGGGTGAGAAAGCCCATCAGCCGCACCGCATCGGAGGCGACCGCCGAGCCGATCAGCACAGGGCCGCCGGTGCCGCCCTGGATCAGATTGACCCGGCGCAGGATCAGCGCCCGCATGATCCGCTCGCCGAGATCAGCCTCCGCGACCAAGAGGGCGCGGAGCCGGTCCGGCGGAATCAGCAGGCATTAGACCGGGCCCTCGGCAACACCATCGACCATCGCGACACGGCCGGACAATTGGCCGATCTCGGCCAGGAACTGGCCGGGCCCCTGCTCGGCCACCGGGGCGATGTGGCCGAGCCCATCGCGCTGGCTGATCGCCACCAGACCGGACAACACCACGAACATCCCGGGCCCCGGCTGGCCGGTTTCGAACAGCCGGGCGCCATCGGCATAGCGCCGGAGCTCGCCGAACCGGCGGATGCGGTCGATTTCGGCCGGTGTCAGCTCGGGGAAGGTCTGGTCGTGGCGGGGATCCCCCAGCCCGACCGGGGCATCGCCCGGCCGATCGTCTGCAGCGCCTCTGTCAGCCACGATCCACCGCCTCTCGTTGGGACACCGTCCAGCGTCACTCGTCGTTGCCCGGTCGCGACGCCGGCGACTGATCCCCGGAACGATCCGCCGCGCCTTGCGCTTGTTCCTGGGGCCCGCCCGCATCGGGTGCGGCACGTCCCCGGGACTGCGCCTTTCGGCGCTTCAGATTGGCGCGCAGCGCTTCGGCCAGCCGTTGATCTCGGCGGGAACGGGGTGGCGGCGGATTATCGATCTCGGCCATGTGAATTCCGCTGAACTCTTGATGTCCTCGTCCGACATAATGGTTTCGGCATGGCACCGCGAGTGACAGATCAATGACCCATATTGCTTCGGCATTGGCTCCGGGACCCCAGCGGACGCTGGCCGTCTGGCACGAGGTGTTCGTCGGCAAGAACCAGGACCGGATGCGCGAGCTGCTCGCCGGCGATGTCGTGCTGTACTCCCCGGTGGTGCAATCGCCGATCCACGGGGCACCAGGCACGCTGCTGGTTCTCACCACCGTGGCCGACGTCTTCCGCCGGTTCCAATATCGCCGCACCTATGTCGGCAGCCGGCTCGACGTCGCGCTGGAATTCAGCGCCGTGATCGACGGCTGGGAGCTGAAGGGCGTCGACCTGATGCGCTTCAACGACCACGGCGAGATCGTCGAATTCGAGGTGCTGGTCCGCCCGCTCCGCGCACTTTCGGCGCTGGGCGAGGAGATCGGCCGCCGAATCGGCCCGCGCCTGATGCAGATCAAGCGGACCGGCGCCTTCGTGTCCCGACCGAAGGAGATTTGAGAGCGCCCAGGACCATTGGTCACCGCGCGCTGCGACCCGTTCGCGCGTTTCGCCGGTTTTTCCCGCCCTTCCGGCGCGATGCGCTTGCGCCGGCGGATGCCCTGTGGCAAGGAACGGCCGCGCCGCGCGGGAGCCCACTGGCCGATTCCCCGCCCGGTCGATGCTGCCGTAGCTCAGTGGTAGAGCACTCCCTTGGTAAGGGAGAGGTCGACAGTTCAATCCTGTCCGGCAGCACCAGCGATCTTTCGAGAAATCAGCTACTTGGGCGCGTCGCTCAGCTTGCTCCTCGACGGCCAATAGGTTCGAATCGACAGAACAAAGCACGATGATGCGGCCAAAGCGCGCAAATCTGCGCTGAACTCGACCCCTATGTTCGCCTTATCCTTGGGACGGGCTGGACCTGATCTGCTCAGGGGATCCGTCATGGAAAGGGAGAGACGGATTAGGCTGAGCGAACGACTGGACCTGCTCAAGCAAATATCTCGGTAGACGGCCCCGGCTAATGCCGAGCTCCTCTAGCTTTAGGTACCGCCGGGCGAGAACTGATGAATCGGTCCCCCATCGTGCAACGGCCAGCTCTATCGACCGAAGATCTATTCCAGAACTCTGAAGTGCGAACACGATTTCAAAGAGCACTCGATTTGCGCGAGCGTACGGCCGTACGACTTCCGACAGGATGTCTAATCGGCGACCGAGGTCGCCCTCGGGCAAGATTTTGCATGTCGATCGGCTGTGCCGTCGAAGTGCCGCTGGCCAGAACTCAGACCGGGTACATTGAAAATCCGTCTGGATAGCAGACTCTAAAATGGATCGAAGCGAAGACCAGAGCATGAGTTTAGTGTCGCCACTGGCAAGTTCCAACGCGCAGATACCACAGAGCACCAAGAATTCCGCAACGTTGTTGCCCGAGTCGGCAATGTCTGTTCGCCAAGCACGCTCTCGGATCGGTCGAAGCTCATCCCACAGCTCTCGAATAAATCGCCCCGGCTCCGCTGCGCCCAATACGTGTAGGGCGGCAATCCGCCCAATGACAGAATCTGACCGCTGAATGGCGCTGATGGCTCCAGCGTAGGGTGGCGCCACTCTTCTCAGGAGCTCCTTTACCAGGGCTTCTGACGCATGATCTCCATCTTCGCGAAATTCTGCCGCTGCAACCGCAAGAACGGCCGCCATGCGGTCAACTCGCCATAAATCATCAATCCCGAAAATCCAGGAGACCGCATCTTCACGCGGTTCGAGCTTGATGGAAAGGCTGCTGATCAGCATCATCAGCGGATCGAGGAACCAACCCGTCGCTTGGTTCCGGTCGAGGCGCCAAAGGCCTCTGTGGTCGCCTTCGAAGATGAGGCGCTCAAGCCAGAGCCAGCCAGCAGCAACGCAATCGGGTCGCTCGAACACGGCGTTCATTATTGCGTCCACGAACGACTGAAGATGCGCTAGTGCCGGCTCCAGTTCTGCTTTATCTGGTTCAGCCACTGGTTGGGCTGTATCGTGGCCGTTCCAGGCTCGACGCCGGCACTCGGCTCCGGCCGCCCGAAGAAGTGCTAAGAGAACCATACCCTCGGGCCGGAAACCTCCAGATTCATCAAACGCGATAGGTGCGAGCCGGATCAGATTTGGAAGATCGTCATTGGGCTTCTCACGAATGCACTGCTCGACGAACACCGGGTGCGGCAACCGGCCCAGCTGAGCAAGAAACTGCGCAGGTTCAACCCTCCGGGCAAAGTGAAAAAGAAAACTCTGTTCAAACAGCACATGGCAATTGAGTCGGGTTTCCCAAGCCTCGCTGGCATTCGGCTTTTTTTGGTATTCATCAGCGCCTGCGCGGGCGCTATCGGCGTAAGCCTTTAGTGCACTCCGGCCTGGATCGTTTCGGATGTTCTCGACCAGATTTTTTAGTTCATTCCAAAAGCCACTCTGAGCAGCTACATTCAAACGTAGGCAATTGGTAACTTCCAATTCAAAGGTATCCCACGCCCCAAAACTCTCTAATCCCGAAAGATAAGTCGAGCCGCGCTCGCCTGCGGCCAAACTGCTCAGAAAGCGCTCGGCGGCCGCAACACCGACCAAGCGGGCAATAAGCCAACGCCCCTTCGGAATGGCACCTTCCTTCCGGTTTAGCAGGCCCAATGCTTCTGCCACTTGCGGAAGGTCTCTGTGTTCGAACTCTTTCACTAGAGCCAAAGTAGCAGGATGACGCGCGATATTATCGGCACTGGATTTGTCTAGCGCGTCGATCTTGACCAACCAGTCAGCCACGAGTTTGCAAAGCTCGCCTGCATCGGCGCGACTTTCGAGAACTTGCGAAGCGCTGGCGAGTCCGGCCGCTTTCACCTCGGCCCACTCGGCCATTAGGGTGCTCCTTCTTGCGTCGGGAGCATATCGACCAGCAATTCCGATCGGAGCCAGACCCGCGCTACCATAACGCGTAATTCAATAGGGTTTGGCAGTCGAGTGATGAGCCCAAGTCGCTCGCCTATTTCATTGAAGCTTGGGCCACAATGCCAGACCTCATCGTCGACGACCAGAAGACGATCATGTATCGCTGGCTGATCTTGACCGGGCATGACACGGACAATCGGAGTACGCACTCCCATCTGCTTTTCGAGGTACTTCAAATCGCGCGCAAATTGAAATCCTTGTTGGATCTGAAATCCTAGAACGTTGCCGGTCAGCATCTTGAGTGACGGGAGACCTGTAAGGATGCGTGGGACAACTTCTTGATGAGAGTTCCTCAAGGCGAAAAGCCGCATCTCTCGAGGCCCAAAATATGGATCGACGAATATCAGCCGCCGACGCGCCCGGCTAATAAGACTCACGACATATTCTTGAGCTTCCTTCCTTTTTTTGTCTACTGTGGCCTGGGACGGCTGCGTGGCCGCGGAACAGAGCCCAAAGACGTATTGCGGTGCTGAGACAATACGTTCTCGTGCATGACGTCGCCTAGCTAGTCGCAGCAGGCGTGCATGTCCCCGATCGTCAACGGGGTCACCGATCGTCGATATCTGAGAAGAGCTATATTGTGGCACCTTGTAAGATTGAAATGGCTTGCGTCGACCACCGGGTGGGACATGGACCTCAACAATGGCGCCGCTAAGTGCCATATCGATTTTGGTCTGGTTGAGCCACGGGGCAGGCTCCGAAGTTCTCAGCAAACCGCGATCTCGACAAACCAAAGCCCAACCAATCTCAGCGGTGGGTTGCGGCATCTCAAGTGCGGCAAATCCATCTTGAGTAACGGCGACAGCTCGGAAATCCGTCCAGGCTTGTGAACGTCTTTCGGCAACGTAGACAGTTAGTGTCTTAAGGTCTGCCGTATGTTGAGCAGTTCGCCTCGGAGTTAAATGGATCGCAAGTGTCTCAGAACCGGCCACAGTTCTTGCGCAAGGAAATAATTCGAATGATGCGCAGATGGGGTCCGGCGCGAGTAGTGCTGCGGCACATAACCATTCATTATACTGAAACAAATCAAAGCCGAGATTGTCTCGTAACCAGTTTCTCGCGGGCTCGATAGCGCTGAGTTCGTGGATTGCTCGGCGTGGCCGTCGCATAGGTACGAGTCGATGAACTCTAGGGCCGTCGTGCCAACAGAACGCAAACGGTGCCTCCACTGAGGTTGCGAAACGACCCCATGCCGGCTCCGGAGCCAAATTCGGTGACATTGCCCAAACAGGTGTAGGATTTTCGGGGGCGATATTCACTTTGCCCGCAGCGACTTGAGCGTACCAGTTCAGCGCCCGCTCTGTGGGCACCCGAGATGCCGAAAACCCGCATGACCAGCCGGAGCGACCTGGGACGGACCACGGCTGTTTTCCGGCCGTCCAGCTTCCAGGGGCCTTCATATCAAAAGGGTAGAGTTCGACCAGGCCGAATAGAAAATATTGCACCTGGTCTACCCGCAATGAAGCAATTCTGACGACCGCCTCCGGGTAATCAATCACAAGACCCTTCAATTTATCGTCGAACATTCCGGAACTGGATGGCTCCTGATTTGCCATCTGGTCACCTAATCAGAGATAGAGGGGGGAAGAATTTTAGCCTTGTTGGCTACTGGTGGTGTTCAAAGTTCTCCGAGCATCCTTGCGACCGCTATGGGAGCGTAATGCCTTGCTCGTCCGCTGACCAACCCAGGGAAAGGTCGCCGGTTCGATCCTGTCCGGCAGCACCAGCGTATCTTTCCGCAAGACTGCCCGAAAACGCAAGCGGTTGCGCACGAGTTCAACTCGTTGGCCTCGAGTGCTGTCGCGGTCCATCATCATGCCTCACCTGCGCATCACGGCGGGCGCGTCGCGGCCAAGATCAATCGGATACCGGAGATGCTGGTCGGGTTGCGGAAGCCGGGCAGTTCGCGACGATAATATCGCCCAGCTGCAGTGTGCGGACAGTTGCCGCGCGGAGGCGCGCAAGCTGTCGCGACGCGCCGTCGAACACGCGAGGCACAGTACTCTGGTCGTCGCGCCGCCCGCAGGATGCTCAACGCTGCGCGGGGGCCGCGCAGCGCAAGTCTGTTGAGCCATCAGCTATAGAAAATGCCGCCGTCGACGTTCAGCGCCTGGCCGGTGACGAAGGCGGAATCGTCGGAGGCGAAGAAGGCCACCGGGCCGACGACGTCTTCCGGCTCGCCGAGACGGTGCAGGTCGGTGATCTTCTCGAAATACGTCACCCGCTCCGGATCGCGCAAATTGTTGCGGCCCATCTCGGTCTGGATGATGCCGGGGCAGACCGCGTTCACAGTGATGCCGTGGCCGCCGAATTCCATCGACGAGACGCGGGTGAAGCCGACCACCGCCGATTTCGACGCCGCGTAGTGCGACTGGCCGGGGCCGCCGGTGCGCGCCGCCAGCGACGCGATGTTGACGATGCGGCCGTAGCGCCGCTCCTTCATGTGCACCACCACCGCCTGAGTCATCTGGAACACGCCGCGGACGTTCACCGCAAAGGTCTGATCCCAATGCTCCGGCGTGGTGTCGTCGATCATGGCGAGGCGCAGGATGCCGGCATTGTTGACCAGCACGTCGACATGGCCGAGTCCGGCGACCGCCTCAGTCACCGAGCGCTGGCAATCTTCGATCTTGCTGACGTCGGCAAGGATCGGAAGGCACTTGCGGCCGAGCTGCTTCACCTCCTCGACGGTCTCGCGCAGCACGCTTTCTTGTGCGGCGATATCGGTGAGCGCAAGATCGTAGCCGCGCTGAGCAAGGCCGAGCGCGATGGCGCGGCCGATGCCGCGGCTGGCTCCGGTGACGATGGCATGTCTGGTCATGAGGGGTCCTCGAAACGTTCCGATCCGGATTGATTGTCAGTGGGCGCGGGCGCCGCGCACCGGCAGCGTGTTCATCGCCTTCACGGTCTCCTCGAACGACACGAGGTTGGCGCCGGAGCCGAGGCCGGTGGCGACGATCGCGGCCGTGGCGGTCGCCAGCCTGGCGCAGTCCTCGAGATCCCAGTCGCGGACCAGGCCGGCGATGAAGCCGCCGGTGTAAGAATCGCCGCAGCCCGAAGTGTCGCGCACGGTGATGTCGAACGCCGGCACGGTGAACTGCCGGCCGTCGCGCGTCATCACGAACGAGCCGTGCTCGCCGAGCGAGATCGCGCAGGCGCCGGCGCCCTTGCCGATGAAGTAGCCCGCGCAGGTCGCAGGATCGTCGCTGCCGATCAGCGCGTGGGTTTCGTCGATGCTCGGCATGAAGAAGTCGGTATAGGGCATCAGCGGCTCGAGCAGAGGCAGAGTTTCGCTGCGCGCCTGAATCAGATCGACCGTGGTGATGCAGCCGGCCGCCTTGGCGTCGCGCAGCAGCGACACCGTCGGTTCCCCGTCCATCGCCAGCAGCGAGCCGACGCCGCCGAGATGCAGCACTTTGCTGCCGCAGGCGACCTTCTGGGCTTCGGGCGAAATCTTCCAGCGCGCCGAAGCGCCGCGCGCGTGCAGCACCGGCCGCGAGCCATCGGGCCGGATCGGCAGGATGGTGGCCGAGGTCGGCGCGCCGGCGATCTTCTCCATCACCGAGATGTCGATGCCCTCGCGCGCCATCGCGTCCAGCACCCAATCGGCCTTCTCGTCGGTGCCGACCGCGCCGACTGCGAGGGCCTTCAGGCCAAGCCGGGCGCAAGGCACCACCGTGCCGCCCGCCGTGCCGGCGACGGTGAGACGTATTTCATCGATCAGCGCGCGGCCGCCGCCGACCGGGATTTCGGTGACCGGCACGCCGAGAATGTCGAGGATGTAGGTGCCGCAGACGCTGACGTCGTGGGGATGGGCCATGGAGCAAGCCTTGCGCAGGTTTGGTTGTTGTCAGTTGGAGGTCTTCGGAGCGCGGTCGCTGTCGCGCAGGCCGTACTGGCCCCAACGCTTCAGGATGCTGTCGACCTCGTCGTCGGAGAGCAGCGGCGGCGTGCCGATCTGCAGGCAGCCGTGATACTGCTTGGCCAGCACCTCGACGGTGCCGGCGAGCCACAGCGCCCGGCGCAGGTTCGGACCGATCGCGATCAGGCCGTGATGCGCCATCAGGCAGGCGCGGCGATAGCGCAGCGCTTCCAGCACGGTCTGCGACAGCTCGGCGGTGCCGTACTGCGCGTAAGGCGCGCAGGGGATGTCGTTGCCGCCGCCGGCTGCGATCATGTAGTGGATCGCCGGAATCGCCCGGTTCATGATCGCGATGATGGTGCAGAAGATCGGATGCGCGTGCACCACCGCATGGGCTTCCGGCTTCTCGCGCAGAATGTCGAGATGGAAGCGCCACTCGGTCGAGGGCACCCGCCCCTCCGGCGCGGTCCACGAGCCGTCCCACTTCATCGCCACGATGTCTTCGGGCTGCATCAACTCGTAGGGCACGCCGGACGGCGTCACCAGGATGCCGTCCTCGGTGCGGACGCTGATATTGCCGGAGGTGCCCTGGTTGATACCGAGGGCCGTCATCTCGCGGCAGGCGTCGATGATGGATTGCCGGGTCGCAACGTCTGCAGCGCCGGGAAGCGTCATGGGGGGGTTCCTCAAAGGTTGGCCGCTGCGGCTCTTGCCGGCCGCTGCGCATCGTCGCGGAAGCTCGAACGAGGCGCCTCAGCGCCCCATCGCATAGAACTCGTCGTTCGGCCGCATGCTGGTGACGTTGGCGAGGCGGTTCGACATGCCGAAGAACGCGGCGATCGCCGCAATGTCCCAGATGTCTTCCTCGGTGAAGTCGTGGCGCTTCAGCGCTTCGATATCTGCATCGCCGACTTCGTAGGCCTGAGCCGAGACCTTCATGGCAAAGTCGAGCATCGCGCGCTGCCGCGGGGTGATATCGGCTTTCCGATAGTTCACCGCGATCTGGTCGGCGAGCAGCGGGTTCTTGGCGCGGATGCGCAGGATGGCGCCGTGCGCGATCACGCAATACTGGCACTGGTTGGCGTTGCTGGTGGCGACCACGATCATCTCGCGCTCGGCCTTGGTGATCGGGCCCGGCTTGTCCATCAGCGCATCGTGATAGGCGAAGAAGGCGCGGAATTCGTCGGGGCGATGCGCCAGCGTGAGAAACACGTTGGGCACGAAGCCGGACTTCTCCTGCACCGCCAGAATGCGGGTGCGGATGTCCTCCGGCAGGCTGGCGATCTCCGGAACCGGGAAGCGGCTGATGGCGGGCTTGGTCATGGCGCTGTCTCTCTTTAGGCGGTCGCGAGGGCGACCAGCTTGTCCTGATATTCGTCGAAAGCGTCGCGTTGATCTGCGATGTGCGGCTCGGCGCGGACCAGGCAAGTATGTGCCGAGCAGCCCTGGCCGAATTGCGATGTGCCGATGTCGAGCGTCAGCACGTTGGGATTGCCGGCGACTTCGAGGCCGTTCTCGTCGCGCGGCGTGAACCAGGCGCCGGTCGGCAGCACAAGTACGCCGGGGCGGACCGCGTCGGTGACGGTCGCGGTCGCCAGACAGGCGCCGCGGGCGTTCCAGATCCGGATGGTCTGGCCGTCCTCGATGCCCCGCTCCGCCGCGTCCTGCGGATTGAGCTTAGCCTGTTCACGGCCGTTGCGCTTGGCCGCCACGCTGGCGACGCCGGTTTCGATCTGGCTGTGCAGCCGTCCGACCGGCTGATGCGAAATCAAATGCAGGTCCGGAGCTTCGCCCTTGCCGAGCCATTCGGCCGGCTCGAGCCACGCCGGGTGCGGCGGGCAATCGTCATAGCCGAGCCCGGCGAGCGTGCGGCTGCCGAGCACGATCTTGCCGCTCTCGGTGGCGAGCGGGTGAGCCGCAGGGTTGGCGCGGAACTCGGCCAGGAAGGTGTGCTCGGCGCGCACCGGGCAGCGGGCGTAGCCGCGCTCCCAGAAGCTGTCGAAGTCGGGCATCTCAAATCCGTGGCGTCCGACCGCGTCCTGCCGCACCTCTTCGTAGAGATGCCGCACCCAGCCGATCTCGTCGCGGCCTTCGTTGAAGCTGTCGGCGACGCCGAGCTTGTCGGCGATGCGATCGAAGATCTCGAAATCCGGCAGCGACTCGCCGACCGGCGCGATCGCCCGCTTCATCGCGATGACGAAGTCGGAGCGGCGGTTGCCGGCGAGATCGTTGCGTTCGATCGACGTCGTCGCCGGCAGCACGATGTCGGCGCGCTGCGCCGTCGCGGTGAACATCGGATCCTGGACGATGATGGTTTCCGGCCGCGTCCACGCTTCGGCGAGCCGGTTCAGATCCTGATGGTGGTGATACGGATTGCCGCCGGCCCAATACACCAGCCGCGTATCCGGATAGGTCTGCGTCTTGCCTTCGTAGGTGAAGGTGCCGCCCGGATTGAGCAGCATGTCGCTGATCCGCGCCACCGGGATGAAGCTGTCGATCGGCCGCGTCAGTTGCGAGATCGCCGGCGACTTGCCGATGTTGAACGGCGAACCGACGCCCCCGAGCGATCCGTAACCGAAGCCGACCCCGCCGCCCGGCAGGCCGATCTGGCCGATGATCGAGGCGAGCCCGATCGCCGCCCAAAAGGGCTGTTCGCCATGATGGGCGCGCTGCAAGCTCCAGCTCGCGGTCAGCATGCTGCGGGTCTCGACCAGACGGCGCGCCAGCTTGCGGATGGCCTCGGCATCGAGGCCGCAGATCTCCGCTGCCCAGGCCGCGTCCTTGCGGACGCCGTCGGCCGAGCCGTCGAGATAGGCCAGCAGTTGTTCGGCGCCGCTGGTGCAGCGATCGAGAAAGGCGCGGGCGTGGCGGTCCGCCAGCACGATCTCGCCGGCGAGGCCGAGCATCAGCGCCGCATCGGTGTTCGGACGGATCGGCCACCACTCGGCGCCAACCCACTCCGGCATATCGTCCTTCAGCGGCGAGACGTGCACGATGCGGATGCCGCGATCGACGATCTTGCGCAAATACGACTCGACCCGATGCACCCCGATGCCGCCGGCTTCGGTCTGCGCGGTGCGCGGCGACAGCGCGCCGAACACCACCAGCGTTTCGGTGTGGTCGGCGATGGTGTCGAGCGTGTTGGCGCGGCCGTCGCAGGCATCCGAACTGCCGAGCGTATGGCGCAGGATCACCGGGCCGGCGGCGATCGAATAGGTATCGACGTGGCGGGTGAAGCCGCCGACCAGATTGAGCATTCGCTTCAAGAGCGACGAAGCGTGATGCAGCCGGCCCGAATTGGTCCAGCCATAGGAGCCGGCGAAAATCGAGGCGTTGCCGTAAGTCGTCGAGACACGGCGGATTTCATCCGCCACCAGCGTGGTGGCTTCGTCCCAACTGACTGGTACGAACTTCTCGGCGCCGCGCTTGCGCCGGTCGCTGTGCTCGCGCTTGTCGAGCCAGCCGGCGCGCACCAGCGGCCGCGGCACCCGGCGCTTCGGATTGGCCCATTCCGGCACCGAATGAATGATCGGCGACGGCGCCGGATCGTGCGCGAACGGCTCGACGCCGACGATGCTCCCGTCCTGCACCAGCAGCGTATAGGCGCCCCAGTGGCTGCAATGCGGGATACGCTTGATCTCACTCACACGCCATCTCCGTGGGATTGCTCGCCGATCGGCTCAGGACGCATGGGACAGCGGCTGAGCGATCTCGCGCCGCATCTGGGCGGCGAAGTCCGGATAGGTCTCCGCGACCTCGTCATAGACGCGCTCGCGCAGCAGCTTCAGGACCTGCGGATCCGGCAGCGCGGTCTGCGCCGGCGTCTCATCGTGGGCGAACTTGAATCCGGTCGCCTCTTTGATCGCAGCAAGATCATAGCCGGGGTGAACGCTCTGTAGGTCGAAGCCGCGGCGGTCCTTGTCGAAACGGAACAGCGCCTTGCTGGTGAGCAGCGCGATCGGGCCGCCGGGGCGATACACGCCCTCGTCGCTGAGGCCGGGCGCGCTGATGAAGTCGACCTTCTCGACCATTGCGCGCGGGGTATGCTCCTCGCGGAACAGGATCACCCGCGGCACCACGTAGTACAGATAGGCCGACCCGAACGAGCCCGGCCAGCGCACCTGCGACTGCGGATACTCGCCGGCCCCGACCAGGTTGATGTTGCCCTGGCCGTCGATCTGGCCGCCGCCGAGGAAGAACGCGTCGATGCGGCCCTGGCCGGCGCAGTCGAACAGTTCGGCCGAGCCGTTGGTGAAGAAGTTGTGCTCGACCGAACCGAGGATCGAGATCCGTGGTCCGGTCTCGCCGGCCTGCTGCTTCAGCGCCCGCAGCAGCATTGCGCCCGAGGCCGGGATCGGCGAGGAGGCGCCGACCGCAACGTGGCGGACGCCGTCGAGCAGTTTGGCGATGGTGCAGATCAGGATCTCGCGCGGATGAATGTCGGTCATCAGGCGGGCTCCATCTGCGTCGTCGCCATATAGTCGGCAAAACCTTCGGCGGTGCGCGCCGCGCGGGCGTAGCGGACGAGTTCTTGGGTGTCGGCCGGATATTCGCCCCACAGCCCGTAGGGCCGGGCGCCCTTCGGAGCGTGCGCAACTTCGGTGACGTAAATCGCCGGCAGCACGCCGGCTGCGGTGATCTCGTTGGCGAGCAGGCTCTCGTCCACGATTCGCTCGACGGTCACCAGCGTGATCGCCGACGCATAGGCCATCGCGGCAAGCTCGCGGCGCCGGCCGATCCAGACATTGCCGAAGCGGTCGGCCATCGGGGCGTGGAAAATGGTGACGTCCGGCTTGATCGCGGGGATCAGCACCACCGGATCGCCGCCATCCGCCAGCGGATTGTCGATCACGCGCCAGTCCTTGCGATGCCGCAGGATGTCGCTGCCGATCAGCCCGCGCATCGGCATGAACGGGCTGCCCTTCTGCGCCGCCATCAGACCGGCGTGGATCGCCGGGCAGGTCGCGTCCATCAGCTTGATCGAGCCGTCCTTGACGGCGGCGTTGAACCGCGGCGCGCCGCCGGCCTCGCCGAGCGTCACCGCGCTGGTCTCGACGGTGCGGACCAGGCCGGAGCCGATCAGCTGATCGACCTGAAGGCCGCCGGTCGGCACGCAGATGAGATGGAGGTTGCCGGTGTTACGTTCGATGATCGGGCGGGTCATCGCCATCGAGACGCCGGCATAATCGACCGGCAGCCCCAGCCGGATTCCCGGCTCCACATACTTCGCCAGTCCGCGAAGATCGCTCGCCACGATCCACCTCCCGATTTGTTGTTCTATATTGTAGAACGTCTTTCCAAATAAAATTAGTCGCGCTGCCGAGCGTCTGTCAATGCCGATCGTGCCGCCGCGCTGCAGGATGCGGCCGCCGGCTCGCACCACCGCGTCACAGCACGCGGTCCCCCGACTTGACAACGCGGAGACGGCCGCCAAGAATAATTGGAATAGCGTTTCATAATATAGAACGACGAAGTCGGAACTGATCAGGGAGGGAACGATGGCCGAGCCAGTGGCTCTGCGCGCAGGGAGTTTCGGCGCGCGAGGTGCAGCATTGCAGGCCGCGCAGACGCGGCAGGTCATCGGCTCCAGCATCGCGGTGCGCGAGGCCGAGAAGCGCTACGGCCAGTTTCACGCGGTCGACCGCATCAATCTCGACATCGAGCCCGGCGAATTCATCACCCTGCTCGGCCCCTCCGGCAGCGGCAAGACCACGCTGCTCAATCTGCTCGCCGGCTTTCAGTCTCTCGACGGCGGCGAAATCCTCGTCGACGGCAAGCCGGTGCACAACGTGCCCACGCACAAGCGCGGCTTCGGCATGGTGTTTCAGAGCTACGCGCTGTTCCCCAACATGACGGTGACGCAGAACGTCGCGTTTCCGATGCGGATGGCCGGCGTCGATCGCGCCACCACCGCACGTCGCGTCGCCGAGACGCTGGAAATCATGCGGCTGTCGGCGCACGCCGACAAGGCGCCGTCGGAAATGTCCGGCGGCCAACAGCAGCGCGTCGCGATCGCGCGCGCCATCGTGATGCGGCCGAAGGTGGTGCTGATGGACGAGCCGCTCAGCGCGCTCGACCGCCGCCTGCGCGAATCGATCCAGATCGAAATCCGCGATCTGCATCAGACCATCGGCAGCACCATCCTGTTCGTCACGCATGATCAGGGCGAGGCGCTGACCATGAGCGATCGCATTGCTGTGCTCGATGCCGGCAAGATCGTGCAGATCGGCCGGCCGCTCGACATCTATCGTCATCCCGCCAATCGCTTCGTGGCCTCGTTCGTCGGCGAGAGCAATCTGATCGAAGCCGAGATCATGCAGAAGCGCGGCACCACGGTGACGCTCAAGAACCGGTCCGGCTACGTGTTCGATGCCGAAAGCCGCGACGCCATCGACGTCGGCCGCGTCACCGTGCTGGTGCGGCCGGAGCGGATCGCGATTGCGGACGAAGCCACCGCGAATTCGACGCCGGTGACGGTGACCTCGGCGATCTTTCTCGGCGAGACCCTACGCATCGAGGCGGAGATGGAAAGCGGCGAGACGCTGCTGGTGCGCTGCCCCGACAGCGCCAAGCGGCCGCTGCCGAATATCGGCGATCGTCTGCACGTCAGCTGGGGCCCGGAAGACTGCTGGGTGCTGGCATGACGACGCTTTCGCTGACCGACGAGCCACGGCGGCAGCCGACCTCCAGCCTGGCGATGAAGCTGAAGAACCCGGCGCTGCTGCTGCTGCCGGCGGTGGCATTTTTGGGCTTCATCTATCTGCTGCCGTTGATCGACCTGATCCGCATCAGCATCAGCGGCCCGAGCTGGCTGACCTATTTCGAGCGCGTGTTCGCCGTGCCGCTGTACTGGGAATCGCTGGTCCGGACCATGCAGATCTCGGTCACGGTGGCGTTCCTGTGCCTGCTGTTCGGCTATCCGACCGCGCTGCTGATTCATCGCACCCGTGGTCTGACGCGTGCGCTGATCGCCACCGCGATCGTGCTACCCTACTTCATCGCGATCCTGATCCGCACCTACGCCTGGATGGTGCTGCTCGGCCGCACCGGACCGATCAACAAGCTGCTGGTGGCGATCGGCGTGCTGGGCGAGCCGGTGCAACTGCTGTTTCATCGCGGCACCGTGCTGCTCGGCATGACCGCGGTGCTGCTGCCGCTGATGGTGCTGACGATCTATTCCAGCGTGTCGCGGCTCGATCCCGGCCTGACCCGCGCGGCGCTCGCCTCCGGCGCCGGCCCGATTGCGGTGTTCTGGCGGGTGCTGCTGCCGCTGACGCTGCCCGGCATCGGCGCCGGCTTCCTGCTGGTGTTCGTCGCGGCGATCGGCTTCTTCATCACCCCCACCCTGCTCGGCGGGCCGGGCGATCAGATGTTCGCCATGCACATCACCCAGCAGGCGGATTCGGTGACGTCCGAAGGCTTCCTGCAGGCGCTCGGCGTGGTGCTGCTGCTGATCACCCTGGCGGTAGTGGCGATCGCCGGACGCTTCCTCGGCCTGGAATTCATCTGGGGCGGACGCAAGCTGACCGAGTCGACCGCCGCGGGCGCGACGCGGAAGGCAGCGAACGATCCGGCCCGCCGCACCATCGGCAGCAGCGTCGCGGACGCGATCGGTTGGCCGCTGCTGCGGCTGCTCGGCATGCTGCCGGCCAGTTTCGGCACCTGGACGGTGCGACTGATGGGCGGCCTCGTCGTCGCCGTGCTGATCCTCCCCATTGTCGTGGTGATGGTGATCTCGTTCAGCAGCGCCAGCTACCTGACCTTCCCGCCGCCCGGCTTTTCGCTGCGCTGGTACGAGCAGTTCTTCTCCGACACCAACTGGATGCGGGCGTTCTGGACTTCGGCGATGATCGCCTCGGTCTCGGCCATCATCGCGGTCGGTCTCGGCACCTGTGCGGCGCTCGGCATCGTCCGCGGCGATGTCCGCGGCAAGTCCGCCATCATGCTGCTGCTGGTCAGCCCGATCATCGTGCCGCCGGTGGTGCTCGGCCTGTCGCTGTACACGCTGTTCCTGAAGTTCGATCTGATCGGCTCGGTGTTCGGCCTCGCCGCCGCCCACGCGATCGGCGGCCTGCCGATCGTGGTGGTGATCCTGGCGGCCGCGCTGCAGGGCGTCGACAAGCGGCTCGAACAGGCCGCCGCGGTGCACGGAGCCTCATCGCTGACCGTGCTGCGGCTGGTGACGCTGCCGGCAATCGCGCCGGGTCTCGCGGCGGCGACGTTCTTCGCCTTCCTGCATTCGTTCGACGAACTGGTGCTCACGCTGTTTCTGTCGAGCGCGCAGCTCAAGACGCTGCCGCTGATGCTGTGGGGCGACATCAACTACCGACTCAATCCGGTGCTGGCGGTGGTCTCGACGCTGGAAGTGCTGCTGGTCGTGGGAGGGCTGTTCCTCGCCCGGCCGGTGCTTGCAACCTCGCAAAAAGCGAGCTGACGACAAATCAAACCACGAGGGAAACGCAGAATGTTGGGATTGAAACGATTCACGCTGCCGGCCTTGGCTTCGGCGGCCGTCATCGCCCTGGGGGCGGCGACCGCCACGGCCCAGAGCAATGTCGTGATCATGCAGGATCCGGGCGGCGGCTACGGCGATGCGCTGCGCAAGGTGATGTACGATCCGTTCGAGAAGGAAACCGGCATCAAGGTCGTCACCGTGCAGGAGGCCCGCAGCGGCCCGCGCATCAAGGCCCAGGCCGAAGCCGGCAAGGCGCAGTGGGACCTGACCTTCATCTTCGACCAGGAAACCAAGCTGCTCGGCGATTGCTGCCTGGCCGACATCGACTACTCGAAGCTGTCGGAATCCGCCCACAAGACTCTGGCTGCGATGCCGGACAATCTGAAGCGCAAGAAGGGCGTCGCGCTGCAGGTGATCGGCGTCGGCCTCGTCTACAACAAGGACAAGTTCAAGGGCGACAAAGCTCCGCAGACCTGGGCCGACTTCTGGGACGTGAAGAAGTTTCCGGGCCGCCGCTGCATGCCGGCGTGGCCGCGCTTCACCTTCGAGGCCGCGCTGATGGCCGACGGCGTCAGCAAGGACAAGCTGTACCCGATCGACATGGATCGGGCGCTGAAGAAGCTGAAGGAAATCAAGCCCTACGTCGTCAAGTGGTGGACCACTGCCGCGCAGCCGCCACAGCTCCTGCTCGACGGTGAAGCCGATATGTGCCTGGCCTACACCGGCTCGATGAGCAAGCTGGCGCTCGAAGGCGCGCCGATCGACCTCACCTTCAACCAGGGCTTTGTCTATTACGACTTTTTCTCGATTCCCAAGGGCGCGCCGAACTACGACAATGCGCTGAAGCTGCTGTCGTGGCGGCTCGATCCGAAGCGCGCCGCGCAACTGACCTCCACCTTCCCGGTGGCGCTGCCGTCGAAGGTCGTGTTCGATGCGGCGACCGACAAGAACATCGCGCGATATTGGGCCAACAACCCCGACAACGTCGCCAAGGCGATCGAATGGAGCCCGGACTTCTGGGGTGCGAAGTCACCGGCGGGGAATTCCACCAATGAAGAATACGGACAAGAAAAGCTGAACGCGATGCTGGCCCAGTAAGCCGGCGCACTGCAAACTCGGACCGGCAGTTACGACTGCCGGTCGTCATTTCCAGCAAAGAGATATTGCCCGGCCGCCTGAATGGACAAAGCTTTCATCAAGGGACTTCGACTGCTCGAGACCCTTGCGCTCAGCGAGCAGCCGCGCGGCGTCACCGACCTCGCCAACCAGCTCCAATTCACCAAGAGCAACGTGCACCGGCTACTCGTGACCTTGCAATCTCAGGGTTACGTCCGCCAGATCCCACCGCACAGCACCTACGAGCTGACCACCAAGCTGTGGGAGCTCGGCCATCACGTCATCCAGCGCATGGATCTGGTCCGGATCGCGCGTCCGGCAATGACCAGGCTCGCCGAGGTCACCGGCGAGACTGTTCATCTGTCGGTGCTCGACGGCACCGAGGTTCTGTACGTCGACAAGATCGAAAGCGCCCATCACATCCGCGCCCACACCAGTGTCGGGATGCGCGCGCCGGCTTTCACGGTCGCGACCGGCAAGGCGATGCTGGCGCGGATGCCCGACGACTATCTCGAGATCCTGCGCCCGCATCTGAAGCGCTATACGGATTCGACCCGCACCACGATCGAGGATCTGCGCGAGGACATCCGCACCATTCGGGCGCAGGGCTATGCGTCGGTGCTGCACGGCGAATGGCGCGAAGGCATCGCCGCCTGCGCCTGCGCCATCATCGGCCGCTCCGGCGAACTGATCGGCGCGATCGGGATGTCCGGCCCGGACATCCGCGTCAAGCGCAAGCAGATCAAGGAATACTCCGTCCACGTCGTGGAAGCCGCCCGCACCATCGGCATCGCGCTCGGCCACGGGGCCACCAAATAGACGCCTTGTAGCCTTATCAGCGCGGCCGGCGGACTGCTGGTCCCGAAGGCTATGCCTGCGCGATCAGGCCGATCTCGTCAGTGCCGTGCCCCACCCCGCCTGGTGCTAGACGGTCAGTACGATTTCGCCAGTCCGAGCACTTTTTCGGCGATGAAGCTGAGCGCGAGCTGCGGGCTGACCGGCGCGATCCGCGGGATCATCACTTCGCGCAAATAGCGCTCGACATGATACTCCTTGGCGTAACCGAAGCCGCCATGGGTCATGACCGCCTGCTCGCACGCCTGAAAGCCGGCCTCGCCGGCCAGATACTTCGCCGCATTGGCGGCGGCGCCGCAGGCCATGCCCTGATCGTATTGCCAGGCGGCCGACATCACCATCAGCCACGCCGCTTCGAGCTCGACCCAGTTCTTCGCCAAGGGATGCTGGATCGCCTGGTTCTGGCCGATCGGGCGGTTGAACACGATCCGGGTCTTGGCGTAGTCGGCCGCGCGCGACAGCGCCAGCTTGCCGAGCCCGACCGCTTCGGCGGCGATCAGGATGCGTTCCGGGTTCATGCCTTCGAGGATGTAGTGAAAGCCCTTGCCTTCCTCGCCGATCCGATCGTCGACCGGGATCTCGAAATCCTCGAAGAACAATTCGTTGGAGTCGACGATCTTGCGCCCCATCTTCTCGATCTCGTGCACCTTGATCTTGGTGCGATCGAGATCCGCATAGAACAGGCTGAGTCCGTGAGTCGGTGACTTCACCTCCTCCAGCGGAGTGGTGCGCGCGAGCAGCAGGATCTTGTTGGCGACCTGCGCGGTCGAGATCCACACTTTCTGACCGTTGACGACGTAGCGGTCACCCTTGCGCACCGCGCGGGTCTTGAGCTGCGTGGTGTTGAGGCCGGTGTTGGGCTCGGTCACCGCGAAGCAGGCCTTGTCGCGACCGTCGACCATCGGCGGCAGCATCCGCTGGCGCTGCTCGTCGGTGCCGAAGACGACGACGGGATTGAGTCCGAACACGTTGATGTGCACCGCCGAGGCGCCCGACATGCCACCACCGGACTCCGAGATCGTGCGCATCATGATCGCCGCCTCGGTGATGCCGAGACCGGAACCGCCATAGGCCTCCGGCACGCAGATGCCGAGCCAGCCGGCGTCGGCGAGCGCCTTGTGGAAGTCGTGCGGAAAGCCGCCCTCGCGATCCTTCTTCAGCCAATAGGCGTCATCGAAGCCGGCGCAAATCTTGGCGATCGCGTCGCGAATGGCTTCCTGCTGATCGGTAAGTGCGAAGTCCATGGATTGGCTCTTGTTGGTTGGCGGTGGCGCGTTTCCCCGCGCGCTCGCGTGAACGCACGCGCGCGGGCCGCACAATGCCATCTGCGCTCACGCGCGCAAGCGCAATCCAACCTCGCCGCGGCGCGTATTCCGAGCCACGGCAAAATGCACAACGAAACTCAGCGGTCGAACACCGTGTTGCGCTGAGCATTGACCAGAATGAAGGTGGTCCGTTTCGGGATCTCCTTCAGGTTCTCCGCACCGATATAAGTCATCGCCGAACGCAGGCCGCCGGCGATCTTCTCGACCGTGCCACGCACGTCGCCGCGATACGGCACCTCGACGGTCTTGCCTTCGGCCGCGCGATAGTCCGCGACGCCGCCGTGGTACTTGTTCATCGCGGTCTCCGACGACATGCCGTAGAACACCATGCTGGTCGGTGTCTTTTGTCCGTCCTGCTCCACGTATTTCCGTTCGCCGCCGCATTCGTCGTGGCCGGCCAGCATGCCGCCGAGCATGACAAAATCGGCACCGCCGCCATACGCCTTGGCGAGATCGCCCGGCACGACGCAGCCGCCATCCGAACAGACATGGCCCTTGAGCCCGTGTGCCGCGTCGGCGCATTCGATCACGGCCGAGAGCTGCGGATAGCCGACGCCGGTGAGATCGCGCGTCGTACACACCGAGCCGGAGCCGATGCCGACGCGGACGATGTCGGCGCCGGCGATCACCAGCGCTTCGGTCATCTCGGCGGTCACCACGGTGCCGGCCATGATGATCGCGTCCGGATTCTCGTCGCGCAGCTTGGCCACCGCGCGCACGAAGGCTTCAGTGTAGCCGTTGGCGACATCGATGTTCAGCATCGGCACCTTGACCTTGGCCTTCACCGCGGCGAGCCGCTCCCAATCGGCCGCGCCGGTGCCGACCGTGACGAACACGTTGGCCTCCTCGTCGCCGGCGAGATACTCGGCCAGCCGGTCCGGATGATGGAACTTGTGCAGGGCGACCAGCGCGCCGAACGGCTTGAACGCGCGGGCCATCTCCAGCGTACCGACAGTGTCCATATTGGACGCGATCAGCGGAAATCCTGTCCAGGCGCGGCTGGAATGGCGGAAGCGGAAGCTGCGCTTGATGTTGGCCTCGAACCGCGACGACAGCACCGAGCGCTTGGGCCGGATCAGCACATCGCGAAAGTCGAGCTTGGGGTTCAAATCGATGTGCACGCACGCCACTCCCGGTTTCATCGGCCGAACGCCGACCTTAAAAAGGAAACATTGCGCATTGGTTGGCGCACGGGAAGGGAGATCGATATGCAAGTGGCAGTGATGGGGGCCGGCGCGGTCGGATGCTATTTCGGCGGACTGCTGTCGCTGGCCGGCCACGACGTGACGCTGATCGGGCGGCAGACCCACGTCGATGCGATCGAAGCGAACGGCCTGCTGCTCGACACCAAGGACGGTATCCAGCCGGTCCCGGTGCGGGCCGTCACCGAACCGAGCGCAATCGCCCCTCCCGATCTGGTGCTGTTCTGCGTCAAGTCGGCCGACACCGAGAGCGCAGGACGCGCGCTGCAAGCGCGGCTGAAGCCGGACAGCGTGATCCTCAGCCTGCAGAACGGAGTCGACAACGCCTCCCGGCTGCAGGCAGCGATCGACCATCCGGTGATCGCATCGGTGGTCTATGTCGGCACCGAGATGGCGGGACCGGGCCATGTCCGCCATCACGGCCGCGGCGAATTGCTGATCGGCGCCTCGGCGCAAAGCGAGGCGATCGCGTCGGCTCTGATCGCCGCTAGGATTCCGACCACGGTTGCGGCCGATATCGATCAGGCGCTGTGGTCGAAGCTGATGCTGAACTGCGCCTACAACGCGCTGTCGGCCGTCGCCGACCTGCCTTACGGCGCGCTGCTGGCGGTCGGCGGCACCGAGCAGGTCGTCCGCAACGTGATCGACGAATGCATCGCGGTGGCGCGCGCCTGCGGCGTCGGCATTCCGGACGACGCGATGGCCAAGACGCTGGCGCTGCCGGGAGCGATGCCAAGCCAGAAGTCGTCGACCGCACAGGATCTGGCGCGCGGCAAGCCGAGCGAGATCGACTTTCTCAACGGCACGGTCGCGCGGCTCGGCGCCGCCCATGGTGTGCCGACCCCGACCAATCTGGCGCTGACCGTGATGGTCAAGCTGATCGAGAGCCGCCGCGGCGTCGGCAGATCGGGAGTTAAGGCGTCAGCTTGATGCGGCAGTTGTAGGCCTTGCGGAAGCCGGCGGCGCGAGCATCGTCCTCCGAGCAGAACCAGCGGTTCGGCTTGGTCAGGCTGGCATAGCTCGGGCAGCCGCGGAGCTGATACACCCCGACATTCCCGGTGAGGCGGGCGCGGCGCGCCAGCTTGCCCTTGATGCTGCAGCCCGGCAGCATTGCCGGCGTGTCCGGAAACATCACCTCGGCCAGCTCGGCGTGCTTGTCGTCCCGGCAGGCCGCGCCACGCAGCGGGGCATCCTTGTTCCAGCGCCGGAAATCGTTCGGCGCGACGAAGCAGCCTTGCCACAGGCCCTTGCGTTCGTCCTTGGCCTTGGCCTCGTCGCCGGCGAAACGGTCCTTGCCACCGGCAGCGGCATTGAGTGCAAACCCGTCCTGGACGAGGCGGCGGCTGAGGCTCTCGGTCTCGCCGGCGACCGTGCAGGTGCCGAGCCGGCGTCCCTTGAACACGGGATCGGGGCCGAGATCGCGACAGGTGACGCTGCGCCCGCCGACCAGCTTGACCAGCGCGTCGCGGGCTTCGAGGCCGCAGGCCGACGGATCCGCGAACTGGCTCACGCAGCGCTGATCAAGCTCGGGCGCATCGATGCCCTCCAGCCGAAAGGTCTTGCCGCCGAGCTGTAGCGTGTCGCCGTCCTTCACCACCGCTTCCGCCGCCAAGGCCGGCGCCGCCGCGAGCGCCATCATCACCGCAATCACCAGACGCATTCCGTCACCTTCCGTCCGCTGCTTCTCCGGCCGTCAAAGCCGGCTGATATTCATACAAGCCCTGAAATTGACCCGCCGTCGAGCATCTGCGCCTCCCCGTGATCCGGAAAGTCATGCGAAAATCGTCAGAAAGCCAGCCGTGATGCCGCCGCGCGGCCTCTGTCTCGGCCGTCCGAGCCGCATGGCACAAATTCGTTAGCTTCCTGCGAAATTCCTGCACCAGGTCCGCGCCGCATAGGAAGGACCGGCGGTGCAGGGCTGCCGCCCGCCCTCTGCGAGGCTGGATCGCTTTGCGAGCGCGGATACGCTTGCTAGAACCACCGCCATGTCCGATCAAACCACTCCCGATCCGGCGCCGTCGTTCGACGACAAAGTGCGGATGATCAAGAACCGCCGCTCGATCCACGGCGCCATCATCGGTTTGCAGCTCGACCGCTACGCCCCCGCGGAGGCATGGAGCAGCCTGCCCTATCACCCGGTGTTCGTCGGCGACGTTTCGACCGGCGTGATCCACGGCGGCGTCGTCACCGCGATGCTCGACGAAAGCTGCGGCATGGCGGTGCAGCTCGCACTGCCCGGCACCACCGCGATCGCCACGCTCGATTTGCGGATCGACTATTTGCGGCCGGCGACGCCCGGACAGGTGATGCGGGCGCACGCGCATTGCTATCACCTCACTCGCTCGATCGCATTCGTCCGCGCCACCGCCTATCAGGATGCCGAAGACGTCCCGATCGCCACCGCCACCGCGATGTTCATGCTCGGTGCGAACCGGAGCGACATGCTGCGGCAGAAGCCCAAAGTGACGATGGACTCCGTCCCCGCGCTGGTCGCGCCGGACGACCCGGACGGACCGCTGGCGATCAGCCCCTATCCGCGCTTCCTCGGCATCCGCGTCGACGACGAGGCGCAGGCGATGATGCCTTACGATCCGAAGCTGGTCGGCAATCCGATCCTGCCGGCGCTGCACGGCGGGGTGATCGGCGCGTTCCTGGAGACTGCCGCAATCGTCAGCGTGCGCCGCGAGATGGGGCTCGCCACTGCGCCGAAGCCGATCGGGCTGACGGTGAACTACCTGCGCTCCGGCCGTCCGCTCGACACTTTCGCCAAGGTCTCGATCGTCAAGCAGGGCCGACGCGTGGTGGCGTTCGAAGCACAGGCCTATCAGCGTGATCCGGCCGAGCCGATCGCGTCGTGCTACGGTCACTTCAAGCTGCGCTCGACCGCAACGCCGGACGAATAGCGCGGCGGCATCCGGTCAGCGCGATTGCGCCGCGATCCAGCGGCCGATCCCCGGCCAATAGTCCTTCAGCGTCCGTGCGCCCATGAACAGGCCGATATGGCCGCCGGGCACCGTCTGCTTGACGATCTTGTCCTGCGGCGTTCCGATATATTTCGCCGCGTCCAGCACCTGTTCCGGCGTGGTGATATCATCCTGCGCACCGGCGAGCAGATACACCGGACAGGTGATCGCGCGCAGGTCGAGCTTGCGGCCGAGTCCCACGAACTCACCCTTGGCAAGCCGGTTCTGCTTGAACAACTGCTCGATCACCTGAAGATACCAGCGCCCCGGCAGATCGATCGGGTTCTCGTACCAGCGCTCGAACGTCTCCTCCTTGGCGATATAGGCCGGATCGTCGATGTGCTCGTAGAGATCGACGTGATCCTGGATGTAATGCTGCTCCGGATGCATATTCTTCCAACCGCTCAGCATGAAGCGGCCTTTCATCAGCCCGCCGCCGAGCCCGACCAATTCCTGGTAGAACGACAGCGGAGAGCGATGGGCCATCCGCTTGATGGGGCCGTCGCCTGCATCGGTGTCGATCGGCGCGCCAGCCAGCACCAGCGAATTCACCTTGTCCGGAAACCGCGCCGCAATCATCGCCGACACCCAGCCGCCCTGGCACAGTCCGACCAGATCGACCTTGCCGCCGAGGTCGTCGATCGCCACCACCATGTCGGCGAGGTAGTTGTCGACCTCGAGGTCTTTCATATCCTCTGTCGCCGATTTCCAGTCGGTCAACGCGACATGGGCAATGCCGGCGTCGAGGAGCGTTTCGACCAGGCTCTGGCCACGGTGATAGTCGGCGATCATCGCGGTGTGGCCGGCAAAAGGCGCGTTAACCAGCGTCGGAATCCCGCCCGCCGTTCCGTAGTCGCGCAACGCCATGGTGCGCAGCTCGATCCGGACCTGATTGGACGTCGCCAGCTCCGGTCGGAGATTGCCGTGGATACGAACCTCCTCTTCGAGGAATTTCAGATTGCGGGCGTACAACTCGCCGCCGCTCTGCATCAGCTTCGCCGCCATCGCCATCGGCCACAGCGCCGGCACGCTGGCGAGCGACAGCTCCTCGGACTTGACCGGTGATTCCTGTTGCATCTGCTGTCTCCCGAGAAATGATCCGTCTATCAGGCCGATGTGACGTGAGCTTCGACACGGCGCAGATGCCGGGCCTGGCGCGCGCCGCGATGGTCGAGCAACCGATAGGTCGCGACCTTGACGATGCTCGCCACCGCGAACGAGGTCAGCGCATAGGCCCACACCATCAGGGCGAGTTGCCACCCGGTCGGGGTCATCGCCCAGCCGTAGACCACGACCAGCGTGCCGATCAGTTGCGTCGCCTCGGCGGGCACCACCAGCTTCCAGCTCGGCCATGGCCGCTGCCACACCGCGCCGGTGTTGCGGGTGAGGTAGATCGTCATATGGCCGGACACCAGCAGTTTGAGGAAGATCAGCGGCTGGATCAGTGACGGTTCGAGCTTCAGATAATCGCGGGCGATCCAGAACAGGCCGAAACTCTCGATCACGCCGTAGACGCCGAGCACCGAAGCGACCGTCAGCACCCGCGTCATGTCCCAGCGCACCGGCTTCGCCGCGATCGGGGCGTTGTCGTAGGCGATCATCATGATCGGCAGGTCGTTGAGCAGCGCCAACAGCACCACCATCACCGCGGTGACGGGGTAGAAGTTAAACACCAGGATGCTGGCGGTCATGAACAGCAGCAACCGGATGGTCTCGGCGATCCGGTAGATCGCGTAGCTGTTCATCCGTTCGAAGATCTGCCGCGCCTCCTCGATCGCGGTCGCGATCACCGACAGGCCGGGCGCGGTCAGCACCAGATCGGCAGCGGCGCGCGCCGCATCGGTGGCGCCGCTGACGGCGATGCCGGCGTCGGCCTGCTTCAGCGCCGGGGCGTCGTTGACGCCGTCGCCGGTCATGCCCACGATCGCCCCGGCGTCTTGCAGCGCCTTGACGATCTTGAACTTATGTTCGGGAAACACCCGCGCGAAACCGTCGGCGGCGACGATCCGCGCCGATTGCTCCGGCCCATCACCTTTCGCAAAGACGCTGTCGGCGACGACGATGTTGCGGCCCAGATTCAGTTGTCCGGCGATCTCACGCGCGATCGCCTCGTGGTCGCCGGTGACCATCTTGACATCGACGCCCATGTTCCGGATCGCCGCGATGGTCGCGGCGCAATCGTCGCGCGGCGGATCGAACATCGGCAGCAGCCCGAGGAAGCGCCAGTGGCCTTCGGCATCGCGGCGAGCCGCGGCCAGCGTGCGATAGCCGCGAGCAGCGTCGCGCTCGACCGCCGCCGCAACCGTGTCGGCCTGGGACTCGCTCGGCGTGCACAGCGCGGCGATCGCCTGCGGCGCGCCCTTGGCGACGCGGAAGCGCTGGCCGTCGTGTTCGATCTCGGCCTCGGCTCGCTTGGCAACCGGATCGAACGGGTGGAAATCCACGACGCGATAGCCCGCGAGCTGCTCGGCCGTCGGTGCCGCCGCCAGAATCGCGGTGTCGATCGCGTCGGGCGCATCGCGCCGCGACGCCAGCGCCGCAGCGAGCAGCAATTCGTCGCGGGTGACGCCCGGCGTCGGTTCGGGATCGCCGAGCGTGAGCTCGTTCTTGGTCATGGTGCCGGTCTTGTCGCTGCACAGCACGTTCATGCCGGCCATTTCTTCGATCGACACCAGCCGCGACACGATCGCTTTCAATCGCGCCAGCCGCTCGGCGCCGACCGCCATCGTCACCGACAGTACCGCCGGCAGCGCCACGGGGATCGACGCGATGGTGAGGATGAGTGCGAATTCCAGCGTCTCGACCCAGGGGTCGCGCCGGAACAGCGCGGCCAGCGCGATCACCAGGACTAGGCCGATCGTGGTCAGGATCAGGAAATTGCCGATCCGCAGCACGGCGCGCTGAAAGTGCGACACCGAACTGGCCTGCTGCACCAGCCCTGCGGTCTTGCCGAAATAAGTGTTCATCCCGGTGGCGGTGACGATGCCGCTCATTTCCCCCTGCCGGGCGATCGAGCCGGAATACACCTCGTCGCCGACTTTCTTGTCGACCGGCAGGGATTCACCGGTCAGCGCCGACTGATCGACGGTGAGATAGGCCCCCTGCGTCAGCTCGAGGTCGGCCGGCACGATGTTGCCGAGCTTGACCAGGACCAGATCGCCGGGCACCAGCGTCCGCGCCTCGACGTCCTTCCACACGCCACCGCGGCGGACCCGCGCCTTCAGCGCCAGCCTTTGCTTGAGCAGCGCCACGGCGTTGTCGGCCTTGAACTCCTGCCAAAACCCGACGCCGGCATTGATGATCAGCATGGTCAGAATGATGGCGAGATCGGCCCAGTGCCGCAGCGCCGCCGATAGAATGGCGGCGATCTCGATCATCCACGGGATCGGCCCCCAGAAGAAGTGCAGCAGCCGCTCCATCACGCCGACATGATGTTCGGCGAGCGCGTTGTCGCCGTCGCGCTTCAGCCGCTCGGCGGCCTCCTGCTCGGTGAGGCCACCGGGATCACCCGGCGGCAACGCACCGGGACCTGATGGGATCGCGTGATCGATCGTTGGCTGCAGGGAGGAAGAGGACGAAGTCGTGGTGTCGGGCATCGCGTGCCCTCCGATTGTCGAGAGATCTCGCCGCCCCGCGGTCCCCGTCGTGAATTGCTGTCGCCTGCCTCGCGCAGGCAGCTCTGCATGTCAGTCTCTCACCACTTGGGTGCAGCGCCCCCGACCCGCTATCGCAATCGATCGGAGGCCCGAACGGTTCCTTATCCCTTCGTCGAACTGCCGCCGTCCGCGAGTCGCCACACATGCCGTGCGATCATCAGATCTTCGTCAGTGGGGATCGCCCAGACCGAAACTTTGCTGTCCGGCGCGCTGATCCGCCCCGCCCCGGATAGATTCGCATTGGCGTCGGGATCGAGCACGACACCGAGCCAGGTTGCCTGAGCACAAACCCGCCGCCGGATTTCGGCGGCGTGTTCGCCGATGCCGCCGGTGAATACCAGCGCGTCGAGCCCGCTGAGCGCTGCGGCGAGCGAGCCGAGTTCGCGGGCGATCCGGTACACGAACAGCTCGATCGCCTCGCAGGCGCGCGGATCGTCGCTCGCCAGCAACGTGCGCATGTCGTCACTGATGCCGGAGACGCCGAGCAGGCCGGACTCGCGATACAGCAGATCTTCGATCTCGCGCGGAGCCATGCCCTTCTCTTCGAGCAGATACAGCACCACGCCGGGGTCGAGCTCGCCGCAGCGGCTACCCATCATCAGACCGTCGAGCGCGGTGAAGCCCATCGTGGTGGCGATGCTGCGGCAACTCAGCATCGCGCACATGCTGGCGCCGGCGCCGAGATGCGCCACCACCACCCGGCCATCGGCGACCGCCTGTCCGGCAACGTCCGGCAGGCGGCCTGCGATGTATTCGTAGGACAGGCCGTGAAAGCCGTAACGGCGAACGCCCTGTTCGGTCAGCTTGCGCGGCAGCGCGAAAGCGGTGGCCACCTCCGGCAGGCGATGATGAAAAGCCGTGTCGAAACACGCGATCTGCGGCAGCTTCGGGTGCAGCTTCGCCAGCGCTTCGATCGCCGCAACATTGTGCGGCTGATGCAGCGGCGCCAACCTGTCGAAGGAACGAAGCTGGACGATCACCTCCGAAGTGACATGCACCGGGCCGTCGAACAATGCGCCGCCATGGACGACGCGATGGCCGACCGCGCTCAGCCGCTGGTCCGGGAACGAGCTTTCGATCCAGCCGATCAGCACCGCCATCGCATCATCGTGACTGGCACCCTCGGGCAGATAGTCGTCGGGCCGCGTCGCGCCGTCGGGATTCACAACCTTGAAATGTGGGCGATGGCCGAGACTGCCGATGCCGCCTTCGCAGATCAGATGTTCGGCCGTCGGTTCGGTGTGGGCTTCATAAAGGGCGAATTTGATGCTCGAGGAACCGGCATTGAGGACCAGCAGCACATCGCTCACGCAGCACCTCCGGAAAAATTCGTCAGCGCCGCGGCCTTGTGCCGGGCGAGCAGCAGCGCGATCGCGCAGGAGCCGAGCCGCGCCAGCGTTTTGTCGGCCCGGCTGGTGAGGATGATCGGAACCCGCGCCCCGAGCACGATCCCGGCGACGTGGGCGTGGGCGAGATATTCGAGCTGCTTGGCCAGCATGTTGCCGGCTTCGAGATCCGGCACCACGAAGATGTCGGCGCGGCCGGCGACCGGCGAGACGATGCCCTTGGTCTTGGCGGCCTCCGCCGACACTGCGTTGTCGAACGCCAGCGGCCCGTCGAGGATGCCGCCGGTGATCTGGCCGCGTTCGGCCATCTTGCACAGCGCCGCGGCATCGAGCGTGGAGCGGATGCTCTCGGTGACGGTCTCGACCGCCGACAGGATCGCCACCCGCGGCTCGCCGATACCGAGCGCGTGCGCCAGATCGATCGCGTTCTGGATGATGTCGCGCTTATCGGCGAGCGACGGATAGATGTTGATCGCCGCGTCGGTGACCAGCAGCGCGCGCGGATAGTTCGGCGCGTCGATCGCATAGACGTGACTGATCCGCCGCGCGGTGCGCAAGCCATGGGCGCCGTCGACCACCGCGTGCATCAGTTCGTCGGTGTGCAGCGCGCCCTTCATCAGCGCCTCCACCTCACCGGACCGCGCCATCGCCACCGCAGCTTCGGCGGCAGCGGCGCTGTGCTCGACGGCGACGATCTCGTAGCCCGTCAGGTCGAGCGCAGCCTGTGCGGCGGCAGCGCGGATCTTCGCTTCCGGCCCGACCAGGACCGGTACGATCAGCCGCTCGCGCGCCGCTTCGACGGCGCCGAGCAGCGAGGCGGAGTCGACCGGATGCACCACCGCGGTGCGGATCGGCTCCAGCCCGCGCGTCATCTCGATCATCCGCTCGTAGCGGCGCGCGGTGGGATGCAGATCGATTTCCGGCAGCAGAACCCGCGGCCGCGAAATCTTCTCGACCGGCGCGATCACTTCGGCGAGACCGGTGATGACGTCTTCGCCGCGCTGATTGGTGGCACGGCAATCCAGCAGCAGCCGCTTCTTGGCGGCGTTCTTTTCCTTGACCGTGACGGTGACGGTCACCGTGTCACCGAGCAGGACCGGCCTGGTGAAGCGCAGCGACTGATCGAGATAGATCGTGCCCGGGCCCGGCAGTTGCGTGCCGAGCAGGGTCGAGATCAGGGCCCCGCCCCACATCCCGTGCGCCACCACCTGATGGAACATGTCGCTCTTGGCGAAGGCGGCATCGACGTGCATCGGATTGACGTCGCCCGACATCACCGCGAACACCTCGATGTCGCGATAGGTCAGCGTGCGCGCCAGACTGGCGCTGTCACCGACCTCGATCTCGTCGAAGGTGCGGTTCTGAATCTGTTCCATCTCGTACTCCAGCAGGAACGACGTCAGCCGATCACATGATAGCCGGCGTCGATGTATTCGATGTTGCCGGTCAGTGACCTTGCGCCGTCACCGACCAGGAATGCGGCGACGGCGCCGACGTCCTCGATGCTGACGAGCTGATGCGCCGGCAGCCGGGCGCGGGTGCGCTCCAGAAGTTCGTCGAACCGCGCGATGCCGGAAGCCGCACGGGTCATCAACGGCCCCGGTGACAGCGCGTGGACTCGGATCTGCTTCGGCGCCAGTTCGGCCGCCATGTAGCGCACCGAGCTTTCCAGCGCCGCCTTTACCGGCCCCATCAGATTGTAGTCTTCGACCACTTTCTCCGAGCCGTAGAACGACACGGTGAGCAGGCAGCCGCCATCCGGCATCAGCGGCTCGGCCAGCTTCGCCATGCGAATAAAGGAGTGGCACGACACGTCCATCGCCATCGCAAAGCCGGCCTGGGAGCAGTCGACCACGCGACCGTGCAGATCTTCCTTCGGCGCGAACGCGATCGAATGCAGCAGGAAGTCGAGCCTTCCCCATTGCTGGGTGATCCGTTCGAACACGGCTTCGAGCTGGCCGGGCTCGCGCACGTCGCACGGCACCACGATCGGACAGCCGAGCTGCTCGGCGAGCGGTACGACGTGCGGCGCAGCCTTGTCGTTGAGATAGGTGACGGCGAGTTCGGCTCCGGCGTCGCGAAACGCGCGCGCGCAACCAAATGCGATGCTCTGGTCGTTGGCGATGCCGACGACCAGGCCCTTCTTACCTTGCAATGTCATGTGGTCTCCGTAACCTCAGCACCGTGTCATCACCATGACAGGCGCCTGCGACCCACCTCCGGGCGTTGCCGGACGCCGTCGCTTCACTTCAGCAGTTGGTCACGCATTCGTAGCAGTTCTTTGCGCCGAGCGGGCGTGGTTTCCGGATAGCTCATTTTGAGCGATTCCATGGTCTCGGCGATCACCTGCGAGACGATCAGCCGCGCATTCTCCTTGTCATCGGCCGGAACGGCGTACCACGGCGAGTCTTCGCTGGAGGTCTCGCTGAGGCACTTCTCATAGGCCTCCATATAGTCGTCCCAATATTGACGCTCTTCGAGGTCGGCTGAGCTGAACTTCCAGTTCTTCTCCGGCTCGTCGATCCGCGCCAGGAAACGCTTGCGCTGCTCATCCTTCGACAGGTGCAGGAAGAATTTGACGATCCGGGTGCCGTTGGCGTGCAGATGCTGCTCCAGATCGCGGATCGAGCGGTAGCGTTTGTGCCAGAACGATTTGCCGAAATTTTCGCCGTTCGGCACGGCCTCGCTCTGAAGGATGTCCGGGTGAACCCGGACGATCAGCACCTCTTCATAGTAAGAGCGGTTGAAGACACCGATCCGGCCGCGCTCCGGCAGGTCCCGGGTGGTCCGCCACAAGAAATCGTGCTGCAACTCGGTGGCGCTGGGGTGCTTGAAGCTGAACACCTGGCAGCCCTGCGGATTGACCCCCGACATCACATGCCGGATCACCCCGTCCTTGCCGGCGGCGTCCATTGCCTGGAAGATCAGCAGCACGGCGTGGCGATTACTGGCGTAGAGCAGTTGCTGCAGATCGCTGAGCCGCTCGACCTGGCTGCGGAGCAGCTCGTGATAGTGCTCCTTGGATTCGTAGAACGGATCGACCTTGGTGGGCCGTTTGCCGAGGTCGACTTTTTCGCCCTCCTCGACCCGAAACTGCTTGGTCTTGATCTTCATATCCGTCCTTTCGGGGTCGTGACCGCGGGACCGGCCGGCCGCCGCCCGGCCGTCTCCCGCTCATCAGGGGAATTATAACCACCTCCGGGGCGGCGCCACCACCGCCCCTCCCGAACCCTGAACTCAGTCAGGCTTCGTTCATCATCGGCGCCTTAGAGTTGCAGCCGGTCGGGCATGGGCGCCGCAAGGTGCACAACCGACATAAAGCAACCTCATTTGTACTTCATCTGCGCCCGGCCGCCGGGCTTACCTGGCGGCGCGAAGCGCTTGTGTAGTCAACGGAAATCACTATGGTGCAGGCCGCCTCGGACGGCCTCGGTGGCCTTTTCGAGAGGCCCCGTCGGCTCCGACGGTCCCAGCGCGGGTAAGAGCGGTCGAGATGGAAACTTCTATTCCCGGTAAGGTTCTCGTCGCGCAGGCGCGCCGAAGCAATGCGGCGCGGATCGCGCTGTTCGTTTTGCCGCTGCTGATGCTGGCGCCGGCGATCTGGAACGGCTACCCGCTGCTGCAATACGACACTGGCGGTTACCTCGCCCGCTGGTACGAGGGCTATCTGGTCATCAACCGGTCGACCTCCTACGGCATCTACCTGCATCTCGGCGAGCAGACCCAGTTCTGGCTCAACCTCGCGTTCCAGGCGATCGTCTCGCTGTGGATCATCCAGCTGACCTTGCGGGTGTTCGGTATCACGGGTCCGTTCCGGCTCGCCGCAATCGGCGTCGGCCTGATCGCCATCACGGCGCTGCCCTGGATTACCAGCATGTTGCTGACCGACATCTTCGCCGGTCTGTCGGTGCTGACGCTGTTCCTGCTGATCGCCTATCGCAACCAGACCACGACGCTGGAAAAGATCCTGCTGTTCGCCTTCACCGCCTTCGCGGCCTCGACCCACAGCGCCACCATGATCGTTCTCTCCGGTGTGTGCGCCGCCGGCTGGGTACTGCTGCCCTGGCTGCGCGGCCGGATCACGGCCTCCGGCCTGACCCAGGCCAGCTCGGCGCTGGTGCTCGGTGCACTGCTGGTGCTGGGCTGCAACTACGCGCTGTCCGGCAAGCTGACCTGGACGCCGGGCGGCTCCGGCGTCGCATTCGGCCGGATGCTGCAGGACGGCATCGTCAAGCGCTATCTCGACGATCATTGCCCGCAGCAACAGCTCAAGCTGTGCCCCTACAAGGACGAACTGCCGCCGACCGGCGACGACTTCCTGTGGGGTGGCAACAACATGTTCGACAAGCTCGGCCGCTTCGACGGCATGAGCGACGAGATGGAGTTCATCTCGAAGCAGGCCTTGATCGCCTATCCGTGGATACAGGCCAAGGCCGCCGCCAAGGCGACCTGGGACCAGCTCGTCCACGTCGCCACCGGCGAAGGCACCAATGGCTGGCTGCCGCACACCTACGGCATCATCGAGCGCTATCTGCCCGAGCAGAGCAAGGCGATGCGGGCCGCCAAGCAGCAGCATTGGGACATCAATTTCGACGCGGTGAATGTGGTCCACGTCCCGGTGGCGCTGGGGTCGATGGTGCTGATGCTGGCGATCCTCGGCTCGGCGGCATGGCGGCGCCGGCTCGACGACGTCACCCTGCTCGCCGGCACTGTGACGCTGGCGCTGCTCGGCAACGCCATGGTCTGCGGCATTATCTCCGGTCCGCACGATCGCTATGGATCGCGGATCGTATGGATCGCGACCTTCACGGCAATGATCGCCGCGGTCGCGTATCTCAGGAACGGCCGCCGCGGAACCGACGACGATACCGCGAACTGAGATCCTCCAGCACGACCGCTCCGTTCTGATTGAATCAGATCGGAGGTCCTGCATTCGGTCTTGAAGCGTCTTCTTCACGCGAACCGGTTTTCCACTTCGCTCGAATACGCTCTATCGCTGCAATTGAGGCCGGATGAAAACGCCGACCACTTGCGGGCAACGGCGTTTGATCTCGGCCTCCAGCGAAGCGAAGCTGCGTTCGACGTCGACTGCGCGGCTGTCGTCCGGAAAATCCAATGTCAGCGCCACCACGATCTGCCAGGGCGCGAGGTGCACCGTGAACACCGGCTCGACGCCAGCGATGCGCCCATGGCTCCGGGCGATCTGCAAGATCCGGTCCCGGAGCGCGGGATCGGCTGGCTCACCCATCAAGAGCCCCTTGCTCTCGCGCGCCAGGAATGCGCCGGTCAGCCCGAGCAATAGTCCGATCGCGATCGAGGCGACGCCGTCGAGCACCGGCATCTGAAGCCAGTCCGCAGCCGCGGTGCCGGCCAATGCGATCAGGATGCCGAGCAGCGCCGCGGTGTCCTCGAACAGCACCATGAACGACGTCGGGTCCTTGCTGCGGATCGCCGCCTCGACATATTCAGCATCTGGCACGTATCCCAGCGCCGGGGCGACCTCACGAAATCCCTTCCAGGCGACGTACCAGGAGCCCAGCTCGAACACGAAAGCGAGTCCGAGCACGATATAGCTGACCCGCACGTCGCTGATCGGCTTCGGATCGAGCACATGCACCACGCCCTCATAGAACGAGACGCCGGCGCCGATCGAGAAGATCAGCAGCGCCACGATGAAGCTCCAGAAATACAGCTCGCGTCCGTGACCGAGCGGATGGGCGGCATCGGCCGGCTTGGCGGCACGATGCAATCCGTACAACAGCAACATTTCGTTGCCGGTATCGACGAGCGAGTGAACCGCTTCGCTGAGCATGGCCGAACTGCCGGTCCATGCCGCCGCGGCCATCTTGGTAACGGCGATCGCGAGGTTGCCGACGAGCGCCGCATAGATCACTTTCTTCGACGACGCGTGCGACATACCGTTGTCCGCTTCCCTCGTTGCCTTCGTCCGTGCCCACAGGGCGCCAGGAATGACGAAGCAGGCCGCCGCTTGTTCCCGGCCCGGACCAGCAGACGTCCCTGCCTGGAACGCGCCCGGGGATTCGCCACCAGCTATCCGGTCAACTGGTGGCTGTTGCGCCGGGGCATCAAAGAGAAGATGTAGACGTTTAGGCCGCAAAGCCGGCGGTCCCCGTCCGGCTAGGGGTGTTGGGAGCTGCGATGCTGTCTCTGTTCGAAATCGTCGCGGTCCTGCTGGCGCTGACCGCCACATTCGCGTGGCTCAACCATGTGCTGTTCGGTCTGCCCAACCAGATCGGCCTGCTGGTCATGGCGCTAGCCGCCTCGCTGGTGCTGGTCGGATCTGAACTGCTGTTTCCGAACGCGCCGATCTTCCACGAGATCTCCGACCTGTTGCGGCGTATCGACTTCTCCGAGACGCTGCTCAACGGTATGCTCGGCTTTCTGCTGTTCGCCGGCGCGCTGCAGATCGATCTGTCGCGGCTGCGTGCCCGCAAATGGATCGTCGCCACCATGGCAACGATCGGCGTATTCATCTCCACAATTCTGATCGCAGCCGGATTTTGGTACGCGGCACAGCTGTTCAACGTGCCGATGCCGTTCGCCTGGGCACTGGTGTTCGGCGCGCTGATCAGTCCGACCGACCCGATCGCGGTGCTGTCGACGCTGAAAATGATCAGCATCCCGGAGACCCTGGAGATGGACATCTCCGGCGAGTCGCTGTTCAACGACGGTGTCGGCGTCGTCCTGTTCACGTTGCTGCTGACCGCGGCAACGACGGCGAGCGGCGAATTCGAGCTCGTGCATTTCGGCGAATTGTTCGCGGTGGAGGCCGGCGGCGGCGCGCTGCTCGGACTGCTCACCGGCTACGTCGCCTATCGGGCGATGCGCGCCATCGACGACTATCCGATCGAAGTTCTGATCTCGATCGCGCTGGCGACCGGCACCTACGCCCTGGCCTTGCGCCTCCACGTCAGCGGCCCGATCGCGGTGGTGGTCTCCGGCGTGCTGATCGGCAATCGCGGCGCCGCTTTGGCGATGAGCGAACAGACCCGGCGCTATCTGTTCGGGTTCTGGACGTTGATCGACGAGATTCTCAACTCGGTGCTGTTCTTGCTGATCGGCATCGAAGTGCTGGTGCTCGGCTTCGACCGATCGCTGGCTCCGTTGGCTCTCGTAGCGATCCCGATCGTGATGGTGGGACGGCTGATCTCGGTCGCGGCTCCGATCGGGCTGCTGAGCCTCCGCCACCACTTCGAGCGCGGAACGGTCGCGATTCTGACTTGGGGCGGGGTGCGCGGCGGCATTTCGGTGGCGCTGGTGCTGGCGATCTCCCCCAACGAGTACAGACCGGCGCTCGCCGCGGCCACCTACACGGTGGCGCTGTTCACGATCGTGGTGCAGGGGCTGAGCCTGGGCTGGGTCACGCGCCGGCTCGGCGTCGGGCGATCCAAGCCGTCGCCGGAGTAGCAACCGCCTCAGTGCGAGGCGACCGCGGAGTCCGGCAGCGCGCTAGCGGACCAACAAAAAGAGCCGCACGGCAGGACCGCGCGGCTCGTTCTCCCAGATCAGGCTGCCGTTACGGGCAAGCATGCCGTCGGCCGTCGTAGCCGAGGTAGGTGCCCGAGGACGGATCGTAGGACTTGAAGCGCTGCGAGCAGTAGGCGTCGGCATCAGCCCCGCGAGCCTGCGCCTGGCTGTTGGCGATCGCGCCACCGATGATCGCGCCGGCCGCGAGCCCGCCGATCGCCGGACCCCAGCCATAGCCCCCGCCGTGGCGATAGTAACCGCGGTGACCCCAGCCACGGTGGCCGTGCCAGCCGTGGTGGCCGTGATAACCGTGATGACGCCATTGCACCTGCTGCACGGCAGACGGCGCCTGCTGAGTCGCCGCACCAGCCATCATCGGCGCTGCTGCAGCCGGGGTCGACGCCAGCGCCAGCGAGCCCATCAGCAACGCAGCGGCAGGTAGCGCACGCGAAATCATCATCGACATTCTCCTTGTTGTTTCGATCGACGCCGTCCACGGCACACGCGCGCCGCCGGACGATCTGCTGCGACAACGGGAAATACCATCGAGCGTTCCGCACGACCGGGTGCGACCAATATTCCGTCGGCTATCGTACAAACTCTCTTATCACCGGGATTCGGAGGCGTCCGCCGCAGGCACGACGTCGTGGAGTTGCGTCCTGATTCGAGCAGAACGGAAATGCGCGAGGTACGGAACCAATCACGCCGCAACGCATCAGCACCACGTGTGCAACGCGCACGATGTCGTCACAGCATTCGAGGCTCCGTTGTTTCAGCGCGTGATTTCCGACCTCTCCGCCCGGCTGAATGTCATGCCTCCCTGGCTCACGGTGACGCTGATCGTCACCGCAGTTGCGTTCGTCGCGCTGCTGCTGCATCGGCTGGTCTATGCGCTTCTCGAACGCCGTCTGAAGCGCTCGGAGCGGTTCGCATGGCTGCTGATCCTGCAGAAATCACGCGGCCCCTCGGCGCTTGCCGTGGTCTTGTTCGCGGCCGTCGCGGTGTTGCGGCTGATGCCGCTGGAAGCCGACCTCGCCCAAACCCTAATTCGCATTCTGCAGATCACCGTGATCGCGCTGCTGACCTGGATCGCGACACGCGTGACGGACATTCTCGGCGCGGTGTATTTGCGCAACTTCCAGAAGGACACCACGGACAACTTCACCGCTCGCAAGCAGGTGACGCAGATCCGCATCCTCAAACGCGCCGCCGCCACCGTGATCACGGTGATCGGCGTCGCCGCGGCGCTGATGACGTTCGAATCGGTGCGGCAGTATGGCGTCAGCCTGTTCGCCTCCGCCGGCGTCGCCGGCCTCGCGATCGGCCTCGCGGCGCGCCCTCTGCTATCGAGCATGATCGCCGGCATCCAGATCGCGCTGACCCAGCCGATCCGACTGCAGGACGTGGTGATTGTGGAGGGCGAGTACGGCACGGTGGAAGAAATCACCTCGACCTACGTGGTGGTCAAGCTGTGGGATTGGCGGCGGATGGTGATTCCGCTCAGCTACTTCATCGAAAAGCCGTTTCAGAACTGGACGCGCGACAGCTCGGAGCTGATCGGCGCGGTCACGTTCAACGTCGACTATTCCGCCGATGTCGAGCGAATTCGGAGCAAGCTGGAGCAGATCGTCCAGGATCATCCGTTGTGGGACAAAAAGGTCGTGAGCATGCAGGTGACCGATGCCACCGATCGGTCGATCGAATTGCGTGCGCTGGTCAGCGCCGCAACCGCGTCGGCGCTGTGGGACCTGCGTTGCGCAGTTCGCGAGCAACTGATCACCTTTGTGAGAGAAGAGATGACACGCGCGCTGCCGCGCAGCCGGCAACAGGTGGTGGAAACCAAGCCGGTCGCGATTCGCGCGGCCGATGCCGGGGTCAGCATCTCGGCGATTCCGCAGCATGCCGCAGAGTGATTCGCGGCGCTCCTTCATTCTCCTCGACCACGGCGCGAATCGGCGCTTCCCTCTTCGTGCAGAAACGGCCTGACGCATCGCGCCCAGTGGTGTAAACAGCCTGCGGACCGCAAGGGGAGATCGGCCGCAGATGCAGCGTACCAAAGCAGCCCTCAAATATCTCGGCCTCGGAATCGCCGTGACCGTGATGCTCGGGCTGGCGATCGCGCCGTTCTCGAAGCGGCTGATCGAACAATGGTCGCGCAACGACGTCGAGGCGCGCTCGCGGCTGGTCTACAACGCGGTGCAGTCCCAGGTAGTCACCGCGATGGCCGAGCACGACGACGTGCAGCTCTCCCTATTGTTCAGCGCCATCGCGCTGGATCAGCGTATTCTGGCGGTCGGCCTGTGCGCGCCGCAAGGGCGGCTGATTGCACCGACCAAAATGATGCCCTCGACCTTCTCATGTGAGAAGGTCGCGCGCTCGGATGCCGAGAGCTTCTCGACGATCGCGATCGACGGTCACCGCATCATGGTCGGCGCGTTTCCGATCTCGCACGGCGACACGAAATCCTATCTGGTCATTCTGCACGATCTGAGCTTCATCGACAAACGCTCCGGCGAGGCGCGCGCCTTCATCATCGCGGCGCTGCTCGGCGTCGCCGTCGCCATGGCGGGCGGCGCAATTATCTTCGTGCTCGTGACGCTGCGCGGCTGGATGGAATCGCTGCGCCGCGCCGTCGAAGACGTCCGCACCGGCACAGGCTCGCTCGCCGCGGCTCGCGACCAGAGCGCGATCGATCTGCAGATCAAGAAGCTGCTCAGCGAGGTCGAGGTCGGCCGTAGCGCGATCAACGCGACGCAGATCGAATGGTCACCGACGACGCTGCAGCAATTGCTGCGCGACTCGCTGCCCGAAGCGGAGGTGCTGATCGTCTCCAACCGCGAGCCCTACATCCACAATCGCGACGGCGACACCGTCTCGGTGCAGGTGCCGGCCAGCGGTCTGGTGTCGGCGCTGGAGCCGGTGATCCGCGCTTGCGGCGGCACCTGGATCGCGCACGGCAGCGGCAGCGCCGATCGCGAGACGGTCGACCGCCACGACCGGATCGAGGTTCCGCCGGATCGCCCTGCCTACAGCCTGCGGCGGATCTGGATCACCGACGAGGAGCAGGAGGGTTTCTATTACGGCTTTGCCAATGAGGGGCTCTGGCCACTGTGCCATATCGCCTTCGTGCGCCCCACCTTCCGCGAAAACGACTGGCGCTTGTATCAGGCGATCAACGAGCGGTTCGCCGATGCCGTAGTGCAGGAGGCCAAGACTGACGATCCGATCGTGCTGGTGCAGGACTATCATTTCGCGCTCGCGCCGCGAATGATCCGCAACAAGCTGCCGAAGGCGACGATCATCACCTTCTGGCATATTCCGTGGCCGAACGCCGAGACCTTCAGCATCTGTCCGTGGAAGGAGCAGATCATCGACGGTATGCTCGGCTCGACCATACTGGGCTTCCACACCCAGTTCCACTGCAACAACTTCTTCGAGACGGTCGACCGTTTCATCGAGAGCCGGATCGATCGCGAGCACGCCACCGTCACGCTCGGCGGCCACGAGACCATGGTCCGCGCCTATCCGATCTCGATCGAATGGCCACCGGCCGCGCTCGAAGGCCAGCCGCCGGTCGACACCTGCCGCATCGAGGTGCGCGAGACGCTGGGCCTCACTCCCGACACGCGGATCGCTGTCGGCATCGAACGGTTCGACTACACCAAGGGCATCCTGGACCGGATGCGCGCGGTCGACGATCTGCTCACGCGGCAGCCATATTGGAAGGGACGGCTGGTGTTCGTCCAGGTCGCGGCGCCGACCCGCAGTAAGCTGTCGAGCTATTCGTCGCTGCAGGACGACGCGGTCGCGCTCGCCGACGAAATCAACACCCGCCACGGCTCGGCCGACTACACGCCGATCCGGCTGCTGATCCGGCATCACGGCGCGGCCGAAGTGTTCAAGCTGTTCCGGGCCGCCGATTGCTGCGTGGTCTCCAGCCTGCACGACGGCATGAATCTGGTGGCTAAGGAATTCGCCGCCGCGCGCGACGACGAGCGCGGCGTGCTGGTGCTGTCGAGCTTCACCGGCGCTTCGCGTGAGCTTGCCGCGGCGCTGATCGTCAACCCGTATCATCTGCACGAAATGGCCACCGCGCTCGACACCGCGCTGCGCATGCCCGACCGCGAGCAGCAGGAACGGATGCGGGCGATGCGCCAGCAGATCCGGGAGTGGAACGTGTATCGCTGGGCGGCGCGGATGCTGATCGATGCCGCGGCTTCCCGCCGCCGCCAGCGGATCCTGGACCTCGCAGGAGGGGCGCGCTAAGCCTTCGGGAGTCCCCCCGCGCCTTCGGCGATCATGTCGACGAAGGCGGCATGCCGGACGCGAATGTCGGCCAGGTCGCTCGGCGAACCGACGTCCCGCTCGGCGTCGCGCATCACCAGATCGGCGTGCTTGCGCACCGCTTCCATCCGCTCGGGATCGCGCTCGCAGCTCACCACCCAGGTCATCACTTCGATCATCCGGATCAGCACCGACGGCTTGCCCGACGCATTCTGGCGGATCATGTGAAACATCGCGCCGATAAGTTCGTCGTAGCGGACGTGCGGCACCACCAGAACGATGCGATCGTCCCTGACCGATACGCCGGTCTGCAGCCGGAGCGGCTCCATCTCGCACAGCGCTGAGCCGAGCCGATCGAGCACGCTGATCGCGGTGTGCGGGTCATTGATGCCGGGCGACAGCGCGCGCACACCGACCTCGACCAATTGCCGGATCGCGAACAGCAGATCGGTCGAGCTGTTACGCTGCGGGCTCAGCGCAGTGGCGTTACGGATCGCCTCGGCAGCGCCCTCGCGCGGCGGCTTGATCATCGCGATCGGCGCCCCGGGAAACACGTAATCACCCGGCCGCACCAGCATCCGGATCGAGGTGTCGTGCTCACAGGCCCAATTCGCAAGCCCGCCCTCGTCGAACTGATGCAGATAGCCGCGACGATCGTCCGCGACCGGTTCTGCGCCGTGCCAGAAGGCGGGCGGGGGCGCCGACGACTGCTGCTCATCGGTCGCTAGTGTCCGCATTACATCGCGGACGTCCTCGCTGACCAGGCCGATCACCGTATCGACATTGATCCGCCCCGACATGTGGCCGACGAAATATACCAGCGTGGCGACGCAGACGAAGGCCAGTGCGATACCGACGCTGACCGCAAGATGCGGGATGAACGCGCCCTCGTCCGGCATTCGGACGCTGCGCAGAACCACCAGAGCGTAGCAGAACGTGCCGAGAAAAATGCCGAGCGTGATCTGATTACCGCGGTCGCGGGTGAAGTTGCGGAGGAGCCGCGGCCCCATTTGTCCCGCCGCCAGCGACAACGCCGCGATGGTGATCGAGAATACGGTGCCGGCCACTCCGATGGTCGAGGAGGCGACCGCCCCGAGCAGGGTGCGTGCACCCGTGGCGCCGCCATTGTAGATCCAGCCGTTCAGCCACGCGGGCACGAGCTCTCGGCTATCGACCACGACCAGGCCCCAAGCCCCGACAATGCCGACAATCACCACCAGCGCCGGCAACAGCCAGAACGACTCGGCGAGATCGTCGATCAGTTTGCGAAGGCGTGCGGTCACTCCGGCTCCTCATTCCGAGCCCGGTCCGCAGGCGGCCGGCTCGGGAGCACAAGCCGAGCCCACCGAAAAGGTTCCGGATTGGGAACGGTACGTCAGCGTGCGCTAGACGTGAGCAGCCGAGGTGACGACCGACGCGCGGAGCCTCGCCGCTCGGTGCGAACGGCCGCGGCCAGCAATGCGATCCCGGCCGCGACCGCACCCAATGCGACGCCGGCGCGCAGCAGCGTCGGGTTGAACGGAAACGCAGCCGCGGAAGAACATCGATCGAACCGGCCGTGCGCGCCTGGATCGCCGTGGCCGGCAGCGAACAGATTGTCGGCGCGATTCGGATCGTCCGGCTCGTCGCCGGTCTCGTTACCAACCCCGGCATTTGCGAGCATCCGGTCCACGACGGAAGGCATCAGCATCTGACCGACGATCGCCTTCACCGCTGAGGTTCCGACCCAGTATTCTCGTGGCGCGCGCTCGGCGGCGCGTACCACCGCCGCGGCGATCGCTTCCGGCTGGTAGATCGGCGCCACCGGCGCCGGCTTATGGTCGAATTTGTTGCGGGCCCAATCGAATTGCGGCGTGTTGACTGCCGGCAGATGCACGATGGTGAGGGCGATCGCACTGTTCTCGGCTTCGAGCTCGCTGCGCAGCGAATCGATGAACCCGCGTGTCGCCGCCTTGGCGGCGCAGTACGGAGCCTGATACGGGATCGAGCGATACGCCAGCGCAGATCCGATCGAGATGATGGCGCCGCGATTGCGCGGCCGCATATGGCGCAGCGCAGCCAGCGTACCGTGCACCTGGCCGAGATAGCTCACACGCGTGACCTGGAGGAATTCCTCCGGCGACAGGTCGACGCTCGCGCCGTAGACCGTGACCATCGCATTGTTGACCCATAGATCGATCGGGCCGAGTTCGGCCTCCACACGCGCCGCAGCCGCAACCATCGCCTGCGCGTCGGCAACATCGGCCTCGATCACAAGCGCCTCGCCGCCGAGCCGCACGATCTCGCGCCTGGTACTTTCCAGTCCGTCGCGCCCACGCGCGATTAATCCAACCCGGCAACCGCGACTGCCGAATGCGACCGCGATGGCCCGGCCGACACCGGCGCTGGCGCCGGTCACCACGACGGTTTCGATGAGGTCGCGCCTGATCATAACGATCCCTTTGCTGAGCAGATGGAGCTAACGGACGAAGCCGTCTGGGTCGTCAACGCGGCGATGGTGGTTCAGGTTGCCGGACGCAAGATGAATTCTCGGTCACACAGCCCGACACACAGAAATAGAGGGACGGCGCCAGGCCGTCCCTCGTCGAAGGCAGACAGTTACGAGCAGATCGGCTCAGCCCTTGGCGATCGGGACCGCGACGAAGCGTGCCGCCGAGTCCGCGGTCTTGACCCGCATCAGGACGGTCTTCTTGCCGTCCTTGCTGGCCGCGGCCAGCGCACTGCGGACATCGCCGGTGTTCGATACCGACTTGCCGCCGACCGCGAGGATTACGTCGCCGGTGCGCACGCCCTTGTCGGCGGCCGGACCGTCCGGATCGACGCCAGTCACGACGACGCCCTTCTGACCGGCGCCGTCGACGTCGCTCGCCGGCGCGACGCGCAGGCCGAGATAGGGCCGGCTGGCATCGTGATCGCCGCTGTTGTCGGCGACCTTCTGATGATCACCCGGCATTTCAGCGAGCGTCAGATCGATCGTCTTGGACTCGCCATTGTGCAGGACATCGAGCTTGACCGAGGAGCCCGGCGCCATCGTGCTGATGGTCCGCGCCAGTGCGCGCGAGTCCTTGACCTCCTTGCCGTTGACGGCCGCGATTACGTCTCCTGCCTGGATACCCGCCTTTGCGGCCGGGCTGCCGTCCTGCGGCGTGTCGACCAGCGCACCGCGCGCCTGCTTCATGCCGAGGCTGTCGGCGATTTCCGCCGTGACCGGCTGAACCTGGACGCCGAGCCAGCCACGGGTGACGTAGCCCTTGTCCTTGAGCTGAGACACCACGAGTTTCGCCGTGGCGGCCGGAATGTCGAAGCCGATGCCGACCGAGCCACCCGACGGCGAGTAGATCGCGGTGTTGACGCCGATCACATTGCCGCTGGTATCAAACGCGGGGCCGCCGGAATTACCCTTGTTGATCGGCGCATCGATCTGCACGTAGTCGTCGTAGGGGCCGGAGCCGATATCACGGCCGCGCGCCGAGACGATGCCGGCCGTCACCGTGCCGCCGAGACCGAATGGGTTGCCGACCGCGACCACCCAATCGCCGACCCGCGCCGGCGCATCGGCGAAGTTGACGTGCGGGAAATCGGTCTTGCCGTCCACCTTGATCAGCGCCAGATCGGTCTTGGGGTCTGTCCCGACGACCTTGGCGGTGTAGATGGTGCCGTCATCGGTGGTGACCTGCACGGATTTGGCGTGATCGACGACGTGATTGTTGGTGACCGCGTAGCCGTCCGCGGTGATGAAGAAACCGGAGCCCTCGCCGGTGATCGTCTGATGCCGCTTCGGCATGCCTTCAGGGCCACGGAAACCGAACTGACGCTCGAACTGCTGGAAGCCAGGCGGCAACTGCATCTGCTCGCCGTCGTCGCGCACCAGCGGCGTCACCTGTCGATCCTCGTCGATCTTGACCCGCACCGAAATCACCGCGGGTTTCACCCTGGCGACCAGATCACCGAATCCGGCCGGCGCCGGTGTGCCGCTCTCGGCCGCATAGGCCGGTGACGTCAGCGACGGCATCTCGCGGGTGAGGAATCCGGCACCGCCGAGCGCCACCACCATGCTCAAACCCGCAGCGGAAGCCATCAGCGAAAGCCGCCGCGGCCTCAACACTTTCCGAATGCGAGCTTCGTCTTGAACTGATACGTGGTCGGTGTGATCGCCTTCCATGACATGGTCTCCATTTGGTCGTCGTGAGCGTGAAGCGATGAGACCAAGTATAGGAGGGCGACCTTACGGGGAGCTGTGCCGGATATTAATGTTCGGCAAGATGCTATCACGCGACTGCGAGCGGCCGAGCGCTGGCTGCAGCAAATGGAAATGGCGGCAGGAGGGAGCAGACGGCGCATGCAGCGGTACGCGCCGTCTTTCGTGTATCAGCGCCGCTTCATCGACACCGAAATCTGCCGGACGTCGCTGCCTTGCGGCACGATCGTCACCGATTGCGACGTGCCGCGGGTCGCGACCGACAATGACGCATTGAATCCCGGGCCCGCCACTTGCGCCGAGATGCCGCCGCCCCGCACCGTGCCCGAGACGTTGCCGGTGACGTTGCGCGTCGATTCGCTCCAGGTGCCCGACAGGCGACCGCCGGTTTCCTCGACGTTGCTCGAGATATCGAACTTGTGGCTGTCGCTGGCGCAGGTCAGCTTCTGCTGCATCAGCCGGCCGCCGCCGCCGACCGCATAGGACGCCTGACACCGAATTCGCTCGGCGGACCCGTCGGACATCTGCACCCGCCCCGACCCTGCCCAATAGCCGGCAAGACCGTCGAATGCACCCGCGGCAACGCCCGCGGTCGGAGCGAGCAGGAGAGCACCGGCAAAGCCGGCGGCGAGAACAGGAGCAGCAAGACGAGCGATCATGACGGGTCTCCGAAAAGGGCGAGCGACAGCCTGCGGCGCAGAGCCCTGCCGCGGGGGTCTGGCATAACGATCGTCGCGGCAATCGGTTTCATCGGCCCGCGGCGCCGCCGGCCTACCCCAGCAGCAGCGCGATCAACGTGCCGACCACCACCCCGGCACACACGCCGGACAGTACGAAGACGGAGCCCCACAACAGAAAATAGCCAATCACCGCGCCGAGCGTCTTGTCGAGATGATCGCCGTACATCCAGAACGACGCGGCGAATCCGATCAAAGCGAGGGCGGCGATCGCGACTCTGAACCACAGCGCCCGCCGCGACGCGCGCGCGACGAACCAGGCTCCCCATCCGGCGGCGGCGGCGAGCAGCATCCACGCAATGATCAAACGAACGGCCATGATGGTTTCCAAGGTACAGAATACGACCTAAGCCGTGCAGTCGACGAACGGATGACGGATCGCCGCCGCAGGAAATTTCCACTACATTATCGGCGCCTGGGCGTCTTCACCCAGCCTGCTGCCTTACGAAATTACCCGCCGCCGATGTGATGGTGAATGGCTCCCCCTTCTGACCCCGGCCAGACCGAGCCGTTACCCCCGCTGTTCCAGGGCCGCGGGCTGACCAAGCGATTCGGCGGCTTCACCGCCAACGAGGCGATCGATCTCGACCTCGCCGGCGGCGAAGTCCACGCGCTGCTCGGCGAGAACGGCGCCGGCAAATCGACGCTGGTGAAGCTGATCACCGGACTGCTGCAACCCGACAGCGGACAGATGAGATGGCGCGGCGCGCCCGTCGCATTCGCAGGCCCCGCCGAAGCCCGGACACGCGGCATCGCCGCGGTGTCGCAGCACTTCGCGCTGTTCGATAATCTGACCGTCGCGGAGAACGTCGCGCTCGGGCTCGATGCCCGCGCGCCGGTGCGGAAGCTGTCCGATGAACTCGAGCAGATCGCACAGCGCTACGGCCTGCCGCTCGATCCCAAGCGCGAGGTATGGCGGCTGTCGGTCGGTGAGCGGCAACGGATCGAGATCGTCCGCGCGCTGCTGCAAGACCCGCAGCTTTTGATCCTCGACGAGCCAACCGCGGTGCTGACGCCGGCCGAAGCCGACCGGCTGTTCGAGGTGCTGGAGCAGCTCCGGGCCGACGGAAGGGCGCTGCTGTACATCTCGCACAAGCTGGACGAGGTGAAGCGTCTCGCCGGCACCGCCACCGTTCTGCGCGGAGGCCGCGTCGTCGGACGCTGCGATCCGCGCCTGGAAAGCACCGCCACGCTGGCCCGCATGATGGTCGGCAGCGACGTGATCGCACCGAAGCAATCGAGTCATACGATCGGTGCACCGCTGCTGACCGTGACAGGACTTACGCTGCGGCCGAACGATCCGCATGGCGTCACGCTGCGCGACGTCGCACTCCAGGTGCGGGGCGGCGAAATCGTCGGCATCGCCGGCGTTGCCGGCAACGGACAGGACGAACTGTTCGCGGCGCTATCCGGCGAGACGGCTATCGACCGCGAGGACGCCGTCGCCATCGTCGGCACGGCGGCGGGCGGACTGACGATCAATCAGCGGCGCCGGCTCGGCGCCGCGTTCGTGCCGGAGCAGCGGCTCGGCCACGCCACCGTGCCGACGATGAGCTTGTCCGACAACGCACTCCTCACCGACCACGCCACAGGCAGGCTGGTGCGCTTCGGCCTGGTCGACCGCGGCGCCACGCTGGCGTTGGTCGATCGGGTCAGCGAAACCTTCGACGTTCGCAAAGCCAAGCGTGACCCGGAGGCGGCGCGATTGTCCGGCGGCAATTTGCAGAAATTCATCGTCGGCCGCGAGATCCTGCGGCGGCCCAAGCTGCTGATCGTCGATCAGCCGAGCTGGGGGCTCGACGCTGGGGCCGCCAGCGCGATTCGCCAGGCGCTGCTCGACCTCGCTGCACGCGGCTCTGCGGTGCTGGTGATCAGTCAGGATCTCGACGAGCTGATCGAAATCGCAGACCGGATCGCAGTGATGTTTCACGGCCGGCTGTCGCCGCCGCGTCCCGTCAGCGAGATCGGCCGCGATCAACTCGGGCTGCTGATGGGCGGCAGCGGATGGCCGACCACGGAGGCGCGCGATGGCGCTGGTGCTTGAGAGGCGCAGCGAGCGATCGGTAGCGATCGCGCTGGCCTCGCCGCTGTTGGCGATCGCGCTGACGCTGGTGACGATGACAGTGGTGTTCGCTGCGCTCGGCCAGAATCCAGCGACCGCATTGGCGGTGTATTTCATCACGCCGTTGACCGATGGCTATTCGCTGCAGGAAATCGCCGTGAAGGCTTCGCCGCTGGTGATGATCGCGGTGGGGCTGGCGCTGTGCTATCGTGCCAACGCCTGGAACATCGGCGCCGAGGGCCAGTTGCTGATCGGCGCGATCGCCGGCAGCGGCCTCGCGGTGATGACGCACGGCACCGATCCCGGACCGTGGCTGCTGCCCGCAATGCTGCTGGCGGGCGCGCTGGCCGGCGCCGCCTACGCGCTGATCCCGGCGCTGTGCAAAGTGAAGTTCGGAGCCTCCGAAATCCTGGTCAGCCTGATGCTGGTCTATGTCGCCGGCCTGCTGCTCGACTATCTGGTGCGCGGGCCCTGGCGCGATCCGGCCGGCTTCAACTTTCCGACCACCGCCGAATTCGATCCGGCCGCGACATTGCCGCTGCTGATCGCCGGCAGCCGCGTCCATGCCGGCCTGATCCTGACGCTGGTCGCGGTCGCCGCAGCGGCGATCCTGCTCGGGCGGACGCTGAAGGGCTTCGAGATCCGGGTGGTCGGTACCGCCCCACGCGCAGCACGGTTCGCCGGCTTCGACGGCGATCGTCTGGTGTTGACGACCTTCGCGATCTCCGGCGCGCTGGCCGGCCTCGCCGGCATCATCGAGGTCGCCGGACCGATCGGACACCTGCAGCCGGACATCTCGCCGGGCTATGGCTTCACCGCGATCATCGTGGCGTTCCTCGGCCGGCTCAATCCACTCGGCATCCTTGCCAGCGGTCTGTTCGTGGCGATGACTTTCATCGGCGGCGAGCAGGCGCAGATCGCCCTGAAACTGCCGCAGGACATCACCGGCGTGATCCAGGGCATCCTGCTGTTCTACGTGCTCGCCTGCGACTCGCTGATCCTGTACCGGATCCGCTGGCGCATCCCGCAACGAAGGGCGGTTCATGGGCCTCGTTGAAGCCATCCTGCTGTCGATCATCACCGCCTCGACGCCGCTGCTGCTGGCGGCGAGCGGCGAACTCGTCGCCGAGCGCGCCGGGGTGCTCAATCTGGGTGTCGAAGGCATGATGCTGATCGGCGCGGTGTGCGGTTTTGCCGGCGCCTGGGCGACCGGCTCGACCGCGATCGGCGCACTTTGCGGGATCGTGGCCGGCGTCGCGCTTGCTGCGCTGTTCGCGCTCGCCGCGATCGGATTCGCCATCAATCAGGTGGCGGCCGGCCTGGCGCTGACGATCCTCGGCACCGGTCTGGCCGGCCTGATCGGGGCGCCGCTGGTCGGCGAGAACATCAGCGCCGCGCCGCATCTGTGGCTGCCATGGCTCACGGATCTGCCGTTGGTCGGCAAGCTGCTGTTCGGTCAGGACGCGCTGGTCTATCTGGCGATCGGGCTGATCGGCGGAATCGCCTTCGTGCTTGCCCGCACCCGAACAGGACTGATCCTGCGCGCAGTCGGTGACGATCCGGCCTCGGCGCATGCGCTCGGCTACAACGTGGCGGCGATCCGGACGCTGGCGGTGCTGTTCGGCGGCGGCTGTGCCGGCCTCGCCGGTGCCTATCTGACGCTGGCCTACACGCCGTTCTACGCGCCGGGCATGACCGCCGGCCGCGGCTGGATCGCGCTGGCGCTGGTGGTGTTCGCCTCGTGGCGGCCGGGCCGACTGGTCGCCGGCGCGGCGCTGTTCGGCGCGGTGTCGATCCTGCAATTGCACGCCCAGGCGTTCGGACTCGGCGTGCCGTCGCAATTGATGTCGGCTCTGCCCTATCTTGCCACGGTGCTGGTGTTGGTGCTGATCTCGCGCGTCCGCCGCGGTGGGTCGGTGGCGCCGGCGGCGCTCGGAACCACCTTCGTGCCGGAGCGCTGAACCAGATCTAAGTCGGGAGCCGCGCGGCGGGGGCGCGGGGCTCGCAACCACGACGATCCCCGAACGACGAAGCGGAGAATCGGATGAACAAGGCGATCATGGCGGCGACGCTGGTACTGACGGCGAGCTGCGCGGCACTGTCGGCGGCCAACGCCCAGGACAAGCCGGAGACCAAGCCGGACAAGCTGAAGATCGGCTTCGTCTATGTCGGACCGGTCGGTGACTTCGGCTGGTCGTATCAGCACGATCAGGCGCGCCAGGCGATCGTCAAGGAATTCGGCGACAAGGTCGAGACGACCTTCCTCGAGAAGGTCGGCGAAGGACCGGACGCCGAGCGCTCGATCGAACAGCTCGCCCGCGCCGGCAACAAGCTGATCTTCGCCACCTCGTTCGGCTACATGGATTCGGTGATCAAGGTCGCCAAGAAATATCCGGATGTGAAGTTCGAACACGCCACCGGCTACAAGCGCGAACCGAATGTGTCGACCTATGCGGGCCGGTTCTACGAAGGCCGCACCATCGAGGGCACCATCGCGGCGAAGATCTCCAAGAAGGGCGTGATCGGCTATATCGGCTCGTTCCCTGTGCCCGAAGTGATCTCCGGCATCAACGCCACCATGCTGGCGGCGCAGAAGATCAACCCGAACATCAAGGTGAAGATCGTCTGGGTGAACTCCTGGTTCAACCCCGGCAAGGAAGCCGACGCCGCAAAGGCGCTGATCGACCAGGGCGCCGATGTGATCATGCAGCACACGGACAGCGCCGCGGCAATGCAGATCGCCAACGAGCGCGGCATCCACGCATTCGGCCAGGATTCCGACATGATCAAGTTCGGCCCGAAGGCGCAGCTCACCGCCATCGTCAACAACTGGACGCCGTACTACGTCTCACGCGTCAAGGCAGTGATGGACGGCAAGTGGTCGTCGCAGGATGTCTGGGAAGGCCTGAAAGACAAGATGATCGAGATGGCGCCCTACACCAACATGCCGGACGACGTGAAGAAGCTCGCCGCTGACACCGAAGCCGGCATCATCGCCGGCACCATCAAGCCGTTCGCCTGCCCGATCCTCGATCAGGACGGCAAGGACGTCGAATGCAAAGGCGGCGATCACCTCGACGACGCCCAGATCCGTGGCATGAACTTCTACGTCAAAGGCATCGACGACAAGATCCCCGGGAAGTAACGGCGCAGAGGCGTAGGTGTACAGAGCATAGCACTCGCCCTGATATTGGCGTCATACGCGGGCTTGACCCGCGTATCCATTCCGCGCGGAAAGCGCGCTTACTCGCTTCAAGACGATGGATTGCCGGATCAAGCCCGGCAATCCTCTTGATGTCGAAGCATCAGACCGCGGGCCCGGCGAGATCAATGCAGCCGCGGGGCTTTGAGGAACTTGGCGCGGTCGGACGAATGCAGCACTACGTCGAAGGTGGCGCCGCCGCTGAACAGCGTCAACGGTACTTCGACCCCGGCCTCGCCGAGCGACCAGACCTTGCGATAAAATTCGGCTTCGCTCCTCACCTTGTCGCCAGCGACTGCGAGGACGACATCGCCGGTCTTCAGCTCGGCGCGCGCCGCCGGGCCTTTCGGGGCAATCCCCACGACCACGACCTTGTCCTCGATCTCGGTCGAATACAGCCCGAGCCACGGCCGCGCCGGCCTGTTGGGCCGACCGAACTTGCGGAGATCGTCGAGCACCGGCGGCAGCAGATCAATCGGCACGCTCATATTGTAGTGATCGTTCGAGCCGCTGCGCTCGATCTGCAGCGAGCCAACGCCGATCAGTTCGCCGGACGCCGACAACAGCGCGGTGCCACCCCAATTCGGATGCGACGGCTCCGTGAAAATCGCGTCGTCGAGCAGATACTCCCAATAGCCGGCGAATTCCTGACGCGTCGCGATGCGGCCGGCGACCGAGCGGGTGCGACCGCCGACGCCGCCGATGATCACGCGCTCGCCCGCTTTGGCAAAGGCAGAGCGGCCGAGCGTGAGCGGCGGCAAGTCGATCGGGCCGAGCGCCTGCACCAGACCGAAACCACTCTCCTGATCGAAACCGAGCGCATGGCCTTCGACGACACGGCCATCGCCGAGATGCAGCCATACCGTCTCGGCTTCGGTGATCAGATAGCCGATCGTCAGTACCAGGCCATCGTCGATCAGCACGCCGTTGCCGGCGCGCTCTGTACCGAGCGTACCCGCCGTGTAAGCATCTGCTGGAATGATCGCATGCAGCCCGACCACTGCCGACAGCGCGCGATCGAGATCAAAACCGAAATCGGCCGAGCGCGGCCGGATCGCGGCCGGGACGTTCCATTCGGGGAGTGAAGGCATCCGGCGTCTCCTGTTGCGCAACACCGCGTGCAACCGGAAATATCGGGGCCTCAGTCGCGATTTGCAAGCCGGCGGCACCCCGCCGCAGGCAGCGCGGTGGAGAACGCCGACCAATTCGGTCTCAGCCCTGCTTGTGAACGTCCGCCCCTTCCACGATTTTGCGCCAGCTTTCGGTCTCCGCCGCCAGCATTGCGCCGAACTGCTTGGCGTCGCCGTGCAGCGGGATGGCGCCGAGATCAGCGATCCGCTGCTTGATCGTCGGCTCGTCCAGCGCGGCGTTGATCTCACGGTTGAGCAGATCCACGACCGGCTGCGGCGTGCCATGCGGCGCGCCGACGCCGTAGAACGAGCTGGTGTCGTAGCCTGGAAGCGTATCGGCAATCGGCGGCACTTGCGGCAGTACCGCCGAGCGCTCGCGGCTGGTGACGCCGAGCGCGCGGATCTTGCCGGCCTGCGCCAGCGCGAACGACGAGGTGACGTTGTCGAACATCGCCTGGATCTGACCGCTCATCAGATCGGTCAGCCCCGGCGCCGAGCCGCGATACGGCACATGCACCATCTCGATCCCGGCCATCGACTTGAACAGCTCTCCCGAGAGATGCAGCGAGGTGCCGACGCCGGACGAGCCGACGCTGATCTTGCCCGGATGCGCTTTGGCATAGGCGATGAACTCGGCGACATTGGTCGCCGGAATGTCGTTGTTGATCACCAGCACCAGCGGAATCCGGGCGACGCCCGCGACCGGCGTGATGCTCTTGGCGAAATCGAACGGCAGCGCGCGGTCGAACGAGGCGTTGATCGCATTCGCCGTGCTGGTGAGCAGCAGCGTGTACCCGTCGGGCGGCGAGTTGATCACGACCTGGGTGCCGATGGTGCTGCCGGCGCCAGGTTTGTTCTCGACGACGAAGCTCTGACCGAGCTTTTCCGACAGATGCTGACAAATCAGGCGCGACAACACGTCGGTCGCACCGCCGGCCGCGTAGGGCACGATCCACTTGACCGGGTGTGCCGGATACGTCGCCGCTGCCGCCGCGACAGGCGTGACTATCCGCGCGCCGACGGCGTAGATCACCGCCCCGGCGGCCGAACCAAACAACGCCCTTCTGCTGATCGTCATCGCAAGCTCCATCGTCCGTGCTGTTGCGATCTTCGATAGCGCACAGCGGCATGTTGGCGCATGCCCGACACGCGATCGTGGTAAAGGCCCGCGAACGAAGATCCCACCCCGTCGCCATGTCCGATAAGTTGTCGTTAATTGCGACGCTTCATACTCGCGGGTGAGCACCGACTGCGCCCGATGCGTGCCCCGCCGGCACCGCGGGCCGCGCCGCTTGCAAAGGTTAACGAAACCTTTTCGGGACCGAGCGCGCCCCAAGGCTGAACCTGATGACCGATTTCGCCTTTGCGCCGCGCGTCGCCTCCCGATCCGCCAATGCTCCGCGCCTCAAGGCGCTACAGCTCGGCCTTTTGTGGCTGGTCGGCGCCAGCGGCGCGATCGTGTTCATCGAGCCGAGCCCATATGAAATAGCCATCGTTCTGGCGCTGACAGTGTTCGCCGTCACCGGCGGATTGCGGATGGCTCCAGCGCTGATCGTACCGATCGGCCTGCTGCTCGGAGTCGAGCTCGGCTACAGCATCGGCGCAGTCGAACTGATGGACGATCCCATCGTCCTGAACTGGATCCTGACATCCTGGTACATGGCAGTGACCGCCGTGTTCTTTGCCATGGTGTGCCTGGAGGACACGCAGCAACGCGCCGAGGCGATCGCACACGGCTACCTGATCGGCGGAATCATTGCATCGCTCGCCGGTATCGCCGGTTACTTCAATCTGCTGCCGGGCGGCCAGGATCTGCTGACCTTTGCCGGCCGTGCCCGCGGCACCTTCAAGGACCCGAACGTGCTCGGTGCGTTCCTGATCTTTCCGGCGATCTACAGCCTGCAGCGGGCGATCGAAGGTTCGTTCTGGACGATGATGCGCAACGGCGTCGCGTTCGGCATCATCTCGCTGGCGATCTTTCTGGCATTCTCGCGCGCCGCCTGGGGCATGCTGGCGGGCGCCTCGCTGCTCACCGTGGCGCTGATGTTCATCACCGCACCGACACAGCACCGGCGGCTGCGGATTGTCCTTCTCGCCGCGCTCGCGCTCGGGGTGCTCGGCGCGACGATCGCGGTGCTATTGTCGTTCGACCAGATCGATACGCTGTTCAAGCAGCGCGCCAGCCTGTCACAGCCCTACGACAGCGGCCGGTTCGGACGGTTCGGCCGGCACCTGCTCGGCGCCGCGATGGCGCTGGATTATCCGACCGGGATCGGGCCGCTGCAATTCCGCCGGTTCTTCCCGGAAGACACCCACAACTCGTTTCTGAACGCCTTCATGTCCGGCGGCTGGATCAGCGGCACGCTGTATCCGGCCCTGGTGTTCGTCACCGCAGCTTACGGACTGCGCAACGTGTTCCTGCGAACGCCCTGGCAGCGGATCACGATCGTGGTGGTCACCGCCATGGTGGTGACGCTGCTGGAGAGCTTCATCATCGACACCGACCACTGGCGGCATTATTTCATGCTGCTGGGCTTGACCTGGAGCCTGGCAATCGCCAGCACACGGCTGCGCAATCGGCAGCCGGACGCCCCCACCCCGAGCTGATCACCGCACCGCCCCGCAAGATCGAACGGACGCCGCATGGACAAACGCCATATCCTCGTCACCGGCGGCGCCGGCTATATCGGCAGCCATATGACTTTGGCGTTGCTTGAGGCCGGGGAACGGCCGCTGGTGATCGACAACCTCTCCACCGGCTCACGCGCCATGGTGCCGATCGAGGTGCCGCTATTCGAGGGCAATGTCGGCGACGCCGAGTTCGTCGGCCGGATCATGGACACGCATCCGATCGAGGCGATTATCCACTTCGCGGCCAGCATCGTGGTGCCGGAATCGGTCGCCAAGCCGCTCGCCTATTACGGCAACAACACCGCCAATGCGCGCACGCTGCTCGACTGCGCCATCCAGCGCGGCGTGCCGCACTTCGTGTTCTCGTCGACGGCGGCGGTGTACGGCGAACCAGACCGCACACCGGTCGAAGAGGACGACCCGACCCGGCCGATCAACCCTTACGGCCGCTCCAAGCTGATGGTCGAATGGATGCTGGCCGACGTCGCTCAGGCCCATCCGTTCAGCTACGCCGCCCTGCGCTACTTCAACGTCGCCGGCGCCGATCCGCAAGGCCGCACCGGACAATCGACGCCGAACGCGACCCACCTGATCAAGGTGGCGGTGCAGGCTGCACTCGGCAAGCGGCCAGGGCTCGACGTTTACGGCACCGACTATCCAACCCCCGACGGATCCTGCATCCGCGACTACGTGCATGTGTCCGATCTGGCGCAGGCGCATCTCGATGCGCTTCACTATCTGCGCGCTGGCAAGCCCAGCATCACCTGCAACATCGGGTACGCGAACGGCTATTCGGTGCTCGAGGTGATCGAGGTGGTAAAGCGCATGTCCGGCGTCGACTTCGAGGTCCGGATCAAGGGCCGCCGCGCCGGCGATCCTGCAGCGCTGATCGCTGCCAATCAGCGGGCACGCAACCAGTTGAGCTGGACGCCGCGCCACGACAGTCTCGACACCATCGTGCGTGACGCGCTGGCATGGGAACGCCGGCTCGGCTGATCCAACGCTCCGCAACACGGTCTCCGCGGGACGGTCTCCGCGGCACGGTCTCGGCCCGCCCCGTCGCACCAAATTGGCACAGCGGTGGCCTATCGTAGGAAAGCACGCCACCTTTCTCAGGAAAGCCCGCCATTTTGCAGGACACATGCCACCGGATTTCTGCGGCCGCAGCGATGCCACTTTAACCACTTTACCTTGTTGAGCGGAGAAGGTTCGCGGAAGGTTGCTTCGACTGATCGAATGATCGATTGTTCTGCCACAAAGTCGATCGCCTCCTTTGGGGGGCGCGAGGAAGTTTGATGTCCAGCGCGGAAGAAGGAAGCGACAAGCCGGCGGCAACGACGGGCACCGATCGGCGCAAGTCGGATCGCAGGAAGGCTGCGTTCTGGATTCCGTTCGACCAGAACCTGCCGCACGGCGAACGCCGCGTCTCGGGCGACCGCCGGCAAAAACGGTTCGCTCAATGGCCTCGCGTGTTACTCGGCGGTCTGCCGATCGTGGTCGCAGACCAAGCCGAGACCGCGCGCGTGATGGTCGACGAAGCGCTGCAGCGGCGCGGATTGTGGCGTTACCCGGCCTATATGACCTCTGCGAACGGCGAAGTGACGTATCGCTGCGCGGTCGATCCGGCCGAGCGCGAGTTGGTGATGCAGGCCGACGCGATCCACGCCGATGGCATGCCGCTGGTGTTCGTGTCGCGGTACCGCTGCGGACAGTCGCTGCCCGAACGCGTCGCCACCACGGATCTGTTCCACGAGGTCGCGCGCGAAGCCAGCAAACGCGGCGCAACGATGTACATGCTCGGCGCCAGCGAAGACTCCAACCGGCTCGCGGCCGAGCGCATGCAGCGCCGCTATCCAGGGCTGCGGCTTGTGGGGCATCGCCATGGCTATTTTGCCGATGAGGCCGAGGAGATCGCGGTGTGCCGCGAGATCGCGGCTCTGGCACCGGACATCATGTGGGTGTCGATGGGCGTGCCGCGCGAACAGGCATTCGTCGTTCGCAACCGCCACCGCCTGACCACAGTCGGGGTGATCAAGACCTCCGGCGGTCTGTTCGACTTCCTGTCGGGCTCGAAGCCGCGCGCACCGCAATGGATGCAGAAACTCGGCATGGAATGGCTGTGGCGCATGGCGCTGGAGCCGCGGCGGCTCGGCGTGCGCTATCTGAAAACCAATCCTTACGCGATGTATCTGCTACTGACGCGGTCGCGCTGAGACCGGGCGAGCCGCTCAGCGCGGATGCATCAGCGCCTCGACCACCCCGGCATCGAGACGACCGGTGCGTGAATCGGTCAGACCGAAGCCCTGATCGAGCTCCCAATAGGTCCAACCCCAACAATTGGCTTCCGCCGAATCCACCACCGATCCCAGCCAACGCAGTCGGCTGCCGCGCGGCGCCGCCTGTTTGAACACGCCGAACTCGTTGATGATCAACGGCCGCGCATAGCGCTCCTGCCACGCCACTGCGGGAACGAGTTGGCGCGCCACATAGTTCGGCGCCCCGGCTTGCGTGATCGCCTTTTCGAGCTCCTGCAGCGCCTCGCTGTCGCCGCGCGCGGTCAGCTCGCTGCGCAGCCGTCGCACGGCCGGATCGTCCGCCACGAGTGGAAACGGGAGATCGTGAATCCGGCTGAGCGGATTGGCCGGATCCCAATGGCCCTGATGGGTGAACACCATCGGGTCGTAGAAATGCAGCGCATAGACAACGTTGCGATCGGCGAGCGGGCGGAACTGCGGCAGCGAGTCGGCACGCTGCCAATAGGTCGGCCCGACGATCAGCGTGGTCTGCGGCAACTGTCCGCGCACGAAGGCGGCGAGTTGTTCGACCTCGCGCTGCCAACGGCCCGGCTCGATATCCGGCTCGTTGAGCAATTCGGCGAACACTCGCTCGGCCGGATGCTTGCGAATAACGGAGGCAAGGCTTCCCCACGCATCGGTCATCGCCGCCATCGAGGCTTTCGGATCGTCGCGGTGCAGTCGGCCGAAGCTCTCCCCGGAGTGCAAATCGACCGAAACATGAAAACCCAACCCGATCAGCTCTGTAAGCGCCGCATCGACGCCGGCGAGCTGCCGCTCCACGGCGGCTTGCGGGCTGAATGCACGCATCACCAGATCGCCGGCGACCGGAAGACGGATGTGGGTGAAGCCGGCGCTGCGCACTGCGCGCAGCAGCTCAAGGCTAGGTCCCTGCAGGCGTGCATTCTCGGTCCAGTTCGAGACGTTGACGCCGCGAGCGAGCGCCGCGATCGTCTGCGCAGGAACGCCGGATGTCGGTCCGGTGCAACGGCCTTGCGCATCGGCTTGCGTGGCCCAGACGAGCATCACCATCCCGACGAAGATGCGAGTGATCGCACCTACGGCAGCCAAGCGCCGGACGCCTATCAACTCGCCAGCCGGGCGGCGATCGTCGCCGTGACCGAAGCCGGATGGGCGCCTGCCTTGTTGACCACCACGCCGACAGGCATCGGGCTGCGACGAGACAACTGCGCCTGCGCCTCCACCGCGGCACCGCGTTCGGTGACGGTGGGATCGACCACCAGCAAGCTGAGATCGGTGTGCACGGCAATCTCGACGACATCCGGCTGCTCGGCCAAGGCGGGCGCGTCGATCAGGATCAGATCGAACTCGCTGCGCACGTCGCTCAGAGAGGAGGTGTCGGACGTCGGTGAAATGAGACGGATCACCGACGGGACCGTGGTCTTCAGCGCCCGGACCTGCGCTCCCGTGCCCGGCTCGGCATCTGTGGCCGATGCCGAAGGGACAGTTCGCGATTGTCCAGCGACTTCGATCACCACGCTGAGCAGACCACGATCGATCGCGATCGCATTCAATGCACGGGCCACCGAGCTCTTGCCAGCCCCAGCAACGACCGATGTCACCAGCACGACTTTGCCGCGTTGCGACGGCTTGACGCCGATCGCATCGAGCAGCCCGACCACATAGTGAGTCAGTCGGCGCTCACCATTGAGCATGGCCAGCTTGCCGCCGAGGGTGCGCACCCCGGCCAGATCGGGAATGCGCGCCATGATCGGAAGATTGGCATTGTCCGCAGTCGATTCTCTGGCCTCTATCTTTGGCTCTGCCCCTGCCTTTGGCTTGAGCTCCGCCTCAGCCTCTGCCGACTCAGGTGCGGGCACAGGTATCGTGGCGGGTGTCGGTGCAGCCACGGCCTCGACGGGCACAGCCGCCGTTGCATCGTCGGGCGGACCAGAATCGTCGACCGCCTCGGCTCGGTCCGACATAGAAGCGATAATCGCGATGATGGCGATCGACACCAGGAGGGACGCCATCGCGATCGCGGCGATCAGCACCAGCAATGACGGTCGCGTAGGCCGGGTCGGCGGGGTCGCGAACGACGCCACCTTGGTCTGGGTCGCCTGCAGCAGACGCTGTTGATTGGTTGCGTTGTAGCGTTCCAGAAACTGCTCGTAGATGGCGCGATTGGCGTTAGCTTCGCGTTGCAGCTCCTTGAGCTTCACCGAAGCCTGATCGTCGCCGAGCATCTCGCTCTCGAGCGACTTCAACTGCTGCTCCAGCGCCTTCTGCTGATCAAGCGAGGCTTGATAATCAGACTTGGCGCTGGCGAGGTTGCGTTTACGCTCGGCCTCGATCTGGCGATTGAGCTCGGCGAGCTGGTTATACGCAATCACCAGATCGGGATGGCGATCACCGAGCACCGCACGCTTCTGCGCGATCTGGTCGTTGAGCTGTGTTCGCTGAGTTCGCAGCACGCTGACAAGATCAGATTTCGAGCCGGTCGATCCGTCGACGTCTGATTTCAGATCGCGTTGCGCCTGTTCGTAGCGGTTCTTCGCTTCCTCAGTGCGCAACCTCGCGGCGGAAACCTGCTGCGTCAGTTCGGTGACGCGGAGCTGACGTGTCGTGCTCTCGCGGCCGGCGTCGACGATGCGATACTGCGTCTTGAATGCCGCCACGGCATCTTCGGACGCTCGGAGGGTCTGGTTCAGCGTCTTCAACCGGCTGTTCAGCCACGCCGCCGCTTCGTCGGCCGCGATGGTGCGGACCCTGGTCTGGCTGGCGACAAAGGCTTCAGCCACGGCATTGGCGTAATACGCTGCGCGCTGCGGGTCCTTCGCCACGAAGGTCATTTCGATCACATAGGTCAACCCGCGCCGCGCGATTTCGAGATGCTTGCGAAATCGGTCCAGCACCCGCGCCGGATCGGTCTCGTTGCCGGCGATTTCGCGGTCTTCGGCGACTTTCAGCTTCTCGACCAGCGGCCCGAGGAACCCGTCCGACTTGGCGATCTCGATCAGACTCTGCAGCGCGGCGGCGTCCTGCCCGATTCCGGTCAGCACCTCCTGATCGGTCGTCACGCGCTGCTCACGCGGGTCCACAATCACAAGGGCCGTCGCCGCATAGCGCACCGGAATCAGCCACAGGACGATCAGACCAAGCACGAATAGCGCGCCTGCAAGCGCCGCGATCCGCCGCAAATTGCCACGCAAAAACGCGGTCACCACGGCCGGCGTCAGCTTGCCTTTGATCAGTTCGGTCTGACCGACCGGCAGCCGATCGGGACTTTCCCAAACGTCCAAGGTCGGGCGCACGACGGGCTTCGCCGCATCTCGGCCTGGTAGGCTACCCGACATACGCATACTCCACACCAACCGCCCTGCCCCGGCTCACCACTGCAACAAAGTAAATATCTACGGTTAAGCACGAGTTACTTCTGGGTCGCAGAAGGCATTGATTGCCAAATGGTAAATCGATGTTCCGGTCCGCCACGCCCGTGCAAAGCCGCACAATGTCGAATGTACACTTTTGGACCGATTAACCGAGCTGCGATGAAGTTGGGCACCCGCAGCCTCAAGCGTGTACAACTTCTCCCATGCCAGCATGTGCACCTTTTGTTAACCGACCAACTGCTGCAACATCGACTTGCGGAACGCACGAGGCGAGGAGACGAAGCGCGTGACCGATCCGATCAGCCGATCCGACCACGCATTCGTGACGGGCTGCGCTTCACCGCATGCTGCCGCTCACCGCAGCGACGGTGAATCCCGTAGGAGTTCGGCGCACGGACGTCGCGTCCTGCTGATCCAGACTCAGGCCGAAAACGCCGGCGCCCAGGAAATCTCTCGCCTCGTCGGCGCCGGGTTGGCAGCACGCGGCTACGATGTGCACAGCCTGTTCTTCTTCAGGCAATCGCGCGCTTTCGACGAACCGGCCAACACGGCCTATTGCGCGCCTCGCCGCCCCGGCGCCCCGCTGTCGTTCCTTCGCTTTATAATATCGCTAGGTCGGCAGATTCGTGCAACGCGTCCTGATGCGATCCTGACGTTCCAACACTACGGCAACGCAATCGGCGGTGTGATCGCACGGCTGGTGAGTCCGGCGCCGGTGATCGCCAACCAAGTTTCGGCGCGTCTGACGATGCCGGGCTGGCTGCAAAGACTCGACCTGATGATGGGGCGTTTCGGCATCTTCCGCACCATCACGGTGAATTCCGACGATATGCTGCGCGACTATTCGCGATATCCAGACTCCTATCGCAAGCGTCTGGTTCATGTGCCGCACGGCTTCGATCAGAAGCACTCGGTGCTGACCAAGGCCGCGGCGCGCCAACGCTTCGATCTGCCGACCGATGGCGTCATACTGGGCACCGCAGCACGGCTGCATCCGCTGAAGCAGCTCGACGCCGCCATCCGCGTGTTGCCGGCCCATCCTGCTTGGCGGCTGGCACTGGCGGGTCACGGACCGGACGAAGCACGGCTACGCGCGCTGGCGGATCAACTCGGCATCGCTGATCGTGTGTTCTTTCTCGGTGAGCTCACTCCGGAGCAGGTCGCCGATTTCCTCGCATGCCTCGACGTTTTCGTGTTTCCCTCGCTCGCCGAGACCTTCGGACTGGCCGCGGTGGAGGCCGCGCATGCCGGCGTGCCGGTGGTCGCCAACGACCTGCCGGTGCTGCGCGAGGTACTGGCCTATCAGGGTGAGCCGGCTGCGGTGCTGGTCGATGCAGCCGATCCGGCCGCATTCGGCAGTGCAATTTCGGCAGTTCTCGACGATCCGGAGCTCAGGGTGCGACTTCAGTGCAGTGGCGAAGGCTTGAAGAGCAGATACTCTGTCGACGCCATGGTGGACGAGTACGTCCGAATTCTCGAACAAACGACCTAGGTGCGACGGATTTCTGATGATTGTTGAGCTGCGTTTCGACCAGCAACGGCCCAGAGCGTGGATGCGGCACCTGCTCGGGTTGCTGTCGGGAGGGGAGCGAACGCTGCAGGCAATCTGGGTCTCGACGTCCACCGAGCGTCCGGCTGGGCTCGAAGCGCTGCTCGATCTCGAACGGATGCTGTTGCGGCGTGGCCGTCGCTGCGGCGGCGACGCCGAGCCGGCGCTGCTCCAGGATTTCCCCCTTTCGCACGGCGAGCCGGAGGTCGTAATCGACTTCACCGCAGCACCGCGCAAAACGGATTGCGACGCCCGGCTGTATCTACGCCCGCTGTTCGACGGCCATGCCGGCGAAGACGCCGCGTTGGCGGCGATTCTCGCGGGCGACCTGCCAGTGATCGAGATCTGCGACGAAGTCAGCGGCGCGGTGATGTGGTCCGGACAGCCGTCCGGCGAAAACGCCCGCGGTCTCGGCGGCGCGCTCGGCGCCACCATGGCACGCACAGGAACGCTGCTGAAGGGTGTGCTGGAAAGTGGCCCCCGAAAGCCGAGCATCGGCCGCGACGGCGCCAATCTGGGCCATGCCCGCTCGGCTCCCGGCTTCGTCGCCCGCAACCTTGCAATGTCAGTCGCCAAATCGATCTACCGGCTGTGCTGCTACGCGCCGCATTGGCGGATCGGCTGGCGCTATACCGATGATGCCGGGATCTGGAGTTCTCACGACTTATCCGGGCCCGGCTGGCAGGCACTTCCGAGTCCTTCGAACCGGTTTTACGCTGATCCGTTCGCGATGACCTGGAAGGGCCGCACCTTCGTGTTCTTCGAGGACCTCGACCATCGCGTCGGCGTCGGCACGATCTCGGCGGTCGAATTCGGCGAAAACGGTCCGATCGGCGAAGTCGTGCCGGTGCTCGAGGAGCCGTGGCACCTATCCTACCCCTTCCTGATCAAGCATGGCGGCGAACTCTGGATGATTCCGGAGAGTAGTGCGCGAAAGGAAGTCTCGATCTATCGCTGTGTCGAGTTTCCCGGTCGTTGGGAGCGGCACACCACGCTTCTGTCCGGCATCGAACTCGCCGATGCCACTATCCTGAAGCACGACGGCCTGCACTATCTGTTCGGCGCCACCCGCGACGACGACGGCGACGGCGGCTATTCCGACACGCTGTCGATCTACGTCGCGGACGATCTGTTCGGACCGTGGCGGCCGCATGCGAACCGGCCAGCGCTGGTCGATCGCGCCAGCGCCCGTCCCGCTGGGCACTTCGTCCGGCGCAACGGGCGGCTATGGCGGCCGGTGCAGGATTGCACCCGTGGCTATGGCAGCGCGCTGGGCCTTGCCGAGATCACCGCATTGTCGCCCGAGACCTTCGCCCAGACCGTGCGCCACATCGTCGAGCCGGGACCGCGTTGGCCGGGCCGCAAACTGCACACACTGAATCGATGCGGCCGGCTCGAGCTGATCGACGGCAGCGTGATTCAGCCCAAGCTGCAGCCGCTTCGCTCGATGGCGCGGGCCAACGATCCGATCGCTGTCGCGGCCCGCTGACGCTTTGGGCCCGGCTCCCTCAGCGGTCGCGCAGCCACCGACCGACGATCGATCCTGCGGCAAGACCAAAGGTTCCGCCAGCCAATTTGACGCTGGCGTCGAACAGCCGTCCGTGGCGCGACGGCTCGAGCACCTGCAACAACTCGAACAACACCGCGGCACCGAGCACGATCAGCACAGCGAACAGAATATAGCGGGGGTAGGCTGCCGCGAACAACGCTCCGACCAGGGCGAAAGCCACGAACCGCTCGATCGACGGCGACAGCCCGGTGGTCGGCCTGAGGCCGATTGGGCTGAGGGTCGCGAAGGCGATTCCCGCCAGACACAACCAGGCTGCCATTCGAAGAAGCGTTTCGAGGTTGACGACACGATGGTTCATAGATTCGATATCCGCGCTGGTGAGCCGATGGTTAATCCCAAAGCGCCCCCGCTTCGGTCGAGTCCGCGAGCATCTTTACCGTCCTCGACGATTGTCGCCCGGTATTGTCTCGCAGGCCGTTCAAATACGATAAGTTGCCACAGTGCGCCAGGATGGTAGCGGCAGGAATGTCGACGTGGCGAACCTGATCGGCGGTCGATGGTTCCCGCCTTCGCGCTCCTTCTTGAAATCCGCAAGCCCGTCGGTCGGGCGAGGTTGATGACTTTGAAATTCGGCCCTTCGCTCGCAAGACTGCTCGACCTGCGCAACAACGTCGGAATTCGCGCCATGACTGGCGCGTTCGCGCTGCGCGTGGTGATCACCATCGTCAATCTCGGGCTGGTGACGCTGGCCGCTCGGACTCTCAGCGGTCACGATTTCGGCACCTATTCGATGCTGTTCAGTGCCGCCGGGCTGCTCAGCGTGGTGGCGACCTTCGGCCAGCAGATCTTCGTCATGCGGTCGTGGAGTGAATACACTAGCGCCGGAGACGAACCGAAGCTGAAGGGCGCGATGATCTTCACCACGCTGGCGAGTCTTGCCGGCGCCATTTTGGTTAGCCTCCCCTTCTTCTTCTGGGTGTCTTTGGAGCACGACACCCTCTTGGCGACATCGACGACCCTGTACCTGGTGTGTTTCTCGCTGTTGCTGATCTCCGCACACGTTACGCGCAGTGCTGTCGGCGTCGGTGTCAGCGACGGCCTGACTTACCTGATGGTCGCGGCCTGTCCGGCGATCTACCTCCTCGGTTGCGTCGTAACCGGGGCCACGATCGAAATCCACATCATCTTCCTGACCATCGCTGCAGCCTCCTGCGTCACCATGATCGTGCAGATGACGCTGCTGCGCCGCCGGGTACACGCCCAGTTCCCGCATTTCGCACGATCGAGCTCGGCGTTCGAGCTGCGCACCTGGAGCGCACGCTCCGCCAAGCTGTGGGTCTCCAGCAGCCTTGAGGCCGCCAATCAATACGCTGACGTCGTCATTATCGGCTATCTGATGAGCCCAACCGTGGCCGGCGCGTATTTCGTCACCACCCGGATCGCCAACGCTTTCGCAATGGCGACAGCCGCGGTATACATCTCCTCGACCCGGCATTTCCCGCATCTGTATTACAGCCGCCAGCATCGCGAACTCGATGGCCTGCTCGACTCGGTTGCGCTCGTGACCTTGGCAGTCGTCGCCGGTGGACTGATGGTGGTACTCGGCGGCGGCCATTGGATCCTGTATTTCTTCAACGCCGATTATGTGCCGTACTATGGCGCGCTTGCGATCCTGACCGCGGGCACCGCCGCTGTCGCGGCATCAGGACCGTGCGGCTCGATCCTGATGCTGACCGGCCACGAGGGGCGTTATCTGGCGATCATCGGCGGCACCGTGTTGATGCGCGCGGTCGGCTTCTTCGTCCTGATCCCGCTGTTCGGGATCGACGGCGCGGTCGCGGCGACCGCGATATCGTTCATCACGCTGGCGCTGCTGATGCGCAGCGCGTCGATCCAGCTCGCGGGAATCGACGGCTCAGTGCTGCGGCTGCTGACGGGATGGCGGCGGCGCCGGCTGTCTCAGCCGGCGGAATAACGGGCACCGAGGCCGGGCTCGCAGCGCCGGGCGATTGCGCCTCTGGCTCGATCATTCGCAGATCGGTGAACGCAGAAATCAGACTTCGGTTGCCAGCAACGACAGCCAGTTGCGGAACAAGGATGCCGCCGTGGCCTCGAGCGCTTCGGTCAGGCCAGGTCGCAGCGCCAACTGCGGCAGTTCGGCAATCACGTCCGGCCGGCGATCCGCGCGCGCGCGAAGCCGAAACGATGCAAGCCGCGCTTCGGTCTCGGGACAAAAATAGTTCTCCGGAACGGCCGGATAGTCGTCGCGCTCGCCAGCGAGGTAGCGCCCGACATCGCGTAGGAATTCGCGCTGCAGCATGACCGCGTCGTATTCCGGGTGTCCCTGAAAGAACACCATCCGACTGCGGGCGTTGCGACCGAACACGTCGACACCGGCCTCGTCCACACGCGTCAGCACGTCGTAGCCGGCGCGCGATAATTCGTCCGCATCGAGATCGTTCAGCCGCGAATGCGATACCCGTGCCGTCACTGGCAGCTCGGCCAGCAACGGATCGGCGCGCACGGCTTCGGTCGCGTAGACACCGGAGCACTTCAGCGGCAACCGGCGTCGTTCGATGCCGTCGAGGTGCAGGACGGCGGCATGAGCCCCAAGGCACGACCAGATCGTCGAGCGCGTATGCGCCTCGGCCCAATCGACCAGATGGCGAAACTCGTCCCAATACGGCTCGTCATGCAGTGCCAGCGTGCGCGGCTCGGCGCCAGTGACGATCAGACCGTCGAGCTGCACGCGACCGAGATCGCCGATGTCGGAATACAGACTATCGATACGATGGCGGGCAGCCGCCGACCGCGGCACCGAGCGCAGCGCGAAGCAATGCAACCTTACCCGCTGCGCACCGGCACCATCGCGCAGCAGCCGGGCGAACTGCCGTTCGGTCGCACGTAGCGCCGCATCGCCCATGTTATTGACCAGTCCGATCTCGATCGGTCTACGGCGGTCCGGCCTTTCGAGCCGCTCCCCGTCGACCGGCGCCAGCGCCGGGCTGGCGATTGGATCGGCGCTGTCGAACAGCAAGGTCATGCGCGCAGTGCCGCCTATTCCGCCGCCGCCTGACGCGGCAGTGAACTGCTGGCCTGCGCCAACGCCTGATCGAGATCCTCGATGATATCGGCGATGTGCTCGATCCCGACCGACAACCGGATCGTCTCCGGCAGCACACCGGCCTGACGCTGCTGCTCGGCCGACATCTGGCGGTGCGTGGTCGAAGCCGGATGGCAGGCGAGCGACTTAGCGTCACCGATGTTCACCAGCCGGGTGATCAGCTTCAACGCATCGTAGAATGCCTTGCCGGCCTCCATCCCGCCCTTGATCCCGAACGTGAACAGCGACGAGGCGCGACCATCGAGATATCTCTGCACCAGCGGATAATACGGGCTGTCCGGAAAGCCGGTGTAATTGACCCAGGCCACGCGCGGGTCGTCCCGCAGGAATTCGGCGACCTTGCGGGCGTTCTCGACATGGCGCTCCATCCGCAGCGCCACCGTCTCGATCCCCTGCAGCAGCAGGAAGGCGTTGAACGGCGACAGCACCGACCCCATGGTGCGCTGATAGATCGAACGCGCGCGCTCGACATAGGCGGTCGGCCCGAACCGCTCGGCGTAAATCATACCGTGATAGGAGTGATCGGGCTGATTGAATGCGGGAAACCGCTCCGGCTGCTTGGCCCAATCGAACCGGCCGCTGTCGACGATGGCGCCGCCGAGCGTGGTGCCGTGGCCGCCGAGAAACTTGGTGAGCGAATGCACCACGACGTCGGCGCCGTAGTCGATCGGCTTGAGCAGGATCGGCGTTGCCACGGTGTTGTCGACGATCAGCGGCACGCCATTGCGATGCGCCACTCGAGCGATCGCTTCGATATCGCAGACGTTGCCGGCGGGGTTGCCGATGGTTTCGCAGAACACAGCTCGCGTATCGCGGTCGATCAGCTTGGCGATGTCATCGGGCTTGTCACTGGCAGCGAACCGCCCGGTGATGCCCTGGCGCGGCAGGATGTGCGACAACAGCGTGTGCGTGGTGCCGTACAATTGAGGAACTGAGACGATGTTGCCGCCGTGATCGGCGAGATTGACGAAGGCGAAATGCAGCGCCGCCTGCCCGCTCGCCACCGCCAGCGCACCGACACCGCCTTCCAGCTCGGCCACACGCTTTTCCAGCACACTGGTGGTCGGATTGGAGATCCGCGAGTAGCGATAGCCTTCGGTCTCGAGATTGAACAGAGCCGCGCCGTGGTCGGCGCTGTCGAACGCGTAAGACGCGGTCTGATAGATCGGTACGGAGACCGCCTTGGTGGTCGGATCGGGCTCGTAGCCGGCGTGGATGGCAAGCGTCTCGTTGCGCATGAGCTGTCCTCCCTTCGCCGCGGCTGCGCGTCCTACACAGAACTCCGCGTCTCCTCTTTGCTAGAACGCACCGCATTAGCGGACAACACATTTCAAAGACGATGACAAACTAACCCTAATTTCACTTGCGCATTTGACTACAATTTTAGGCGAATTGAATCTGTTTACCCTAAACGCGCTTCTCCAAGTCCCTCGCAACAAATCGCCAACCGCATTCGCCTACAATTGCGCTCAAACTCGCCACGAACTTTCGGAATTGATGTCGATGACCGTGGATGCTGCCGCAGCGATCCCGCCTCCCGATAAGACGCGCGCGCGACCATCGGTCGCCAAGAGCTGGCTGAACGCGATCGAGATCACCGCACGGATCGAGCGCGAGCCTCGGCGCCTGCTGTGCGACGCCGTTACTGATTGGGCGGCGCGCACGCCGGATGCCCCTGCGCTGCTGTCGGACCACGAGCAGTTCAGCTACGCAGAACTAGCTACCCGAATCGATCGCATCGCCCGCTGGGCGCTCGCCAACGGCGTCGGCAAAGGCGTCACCGTTGCGCTGCTGATGCCTAACCGCGCCGATTATCTGGCGATCTGGCTCGGCATCACCAAGGTCGGCGGCGTCGTGGCATTGCTCAACACCCAGCTCACCGGCAACTCGCTGGCGCATTGCATCGATGTCGCCAAGCCCCATCACATCATCGTCGCGAACGAGCTGAGCGCTGCTTACGAAAGCGCACAGTCATATCTGGCACCAATGCCGCGGCCATGGCTGCACGACGGCGGCGACGCAGAACACGACTTCTCCACCGCGCTCGGGATGATGAAACACGGTCCGCTGACTGCGGAGGAACGTCCCACCGTCACCATCGACGATCCTGCGCTGCTGATCTACACCTCCGGCACCACCGGACTGCCGAAGGCAGCACGGGTCAGCCATCGCCGGGTGATGAGCTGGGCCGGGTGGTTCGCCGGCCTCACCGGTGTAACGCCCGATGATCGCATCTACGATTGCCTGCCGATCTATCACAGCGTCGGCGGCGTGGTCGCGACGGGCAGCCTGCTGATGGCCGGCGGTTCGGTGGTGATCGCCGAGAAATTTTCCGCGCAGCGGTTCTGGGACGATATCGTCCGCTACGATTGCACGCTGTTTCAGTACATCGGCGAGCTGTGCCGTTACCTCATTCAAACGCCGCATTCGCCGAACGAAGCGCGACATCGTTTGCGCCTCGCCTGCGGCAACGGACTGCGCGGCGACGTCTGGGAGGCGTTCCAGGCGCGGTTCGCAATCCCGCATATCCTCGAATTCTACGCCTCTACTGAAGGCAACTTCTCGCTCTACAATGTCGAGGGCGAGCCGGGCGCAATCGGGCGGCTGCCGTCGTTTCTGGCACATCGCTTTCCTGCCGCGCTGGTGAAGTTCGATTTCGATACCGGTCTGCCACTGCGCGACGAACAAGGGCGCTGCATCCGCTGCGCACGGGGCGAGGCCGGCGAAGCGATCGGCCGGATCGGCGAAGCCGAGCGCGGAGGCGGACGGTTCGAGGGCTACACCAACGACGGCGACAGCGAGCGAAAGATCCTGCGCGACGTGTTCACACCGGGCGATGCCTGGTTCCGCACCGGCGACCTGATACTGCAGGACGCCAAGGGTTTCTTCCGCTTCGTCGACCGGATCGGCGACACCTTCCGCTGGAAGGGCGAGAATGTCGCGGCGAGCGAGGTCGCCGACACGCTGGCCGCCTGCCCGGGCGTGATCGACGCCTGCGTCTACGGCGTCAGCGTCCCGCATTGCGACGGCCGCGCCGGGATGGCGGCGCTGGTGACGAATGGCGGATTCGATCTCACCACGCTGCATCGGCATCTTGCCGAGCGGCTGCCGGTCTATGCCCGGCCGCTGTTCCTGCGGCTGCGACCGGCGCTCGATCTCACCGGCACCTTCAAGCAGGCCAAACGGACGCTGATCGACGACGGCTTCGACCCGAGCATGGTGATCGATCCACTCTATGTCGCCGATGCCGCTGGGGGCCGCTACGTAACGCTCGACGACGACCTCTTTGGCCGCATCGCCCGCGGCGCAATCAGACTGTGATGAGTGTAACAATGACGATCGCACCGGCACCAATCAGCTATTCTCGAACCTGGACTTTCTTCGAAGGTGACTGGCACGACGGCAACGTGCCGATCATGGGGCCGCGCACCCATGCGGCGTGGCTCGGCTCGATGGTGTTCGACGGCGCTCGCGCGTTCGAAGGCGTCACCCCCGACCTCGACAGGCACATCGCGCGCGTGAACTGGTCCGCGACGAATTTCAAGCTCAAGCCGATGGTCGACGAGGCGACCTGGCACGACTTGGTGCAGGACGGGCTGAAGCGCTTCGACGCCGCGGCAGAACTCTACATCCGGCCGATGTACTGGGCGCAGAACGGCGCAGGCGGCGGCGTGCTGTTCGATCCCGACACCACCAATTGGTGCCTGTGCATCTACGAAGCGCCGATGCCGAAGCCGACCGGCCTGTCGATCACGCTGTCGCCGTTCCGCAAGCCGAGCGGCGACTGCGCGGTGGTCGACGCCAAAGCCGGCTGCCTCTACCCGAACAACTCGCGCGCGATGATCGAAGCCCAGAGCCGCGGCTTCGCCAACTGCCTGATGCGGGACATGCTGGGCAACATCGCCGAGCTCGGCAATTCCAACATCTTCATGGCGAAGGACGGCGTGGTCTACACGCCGTCACCGAACGGCACCTTCCTCAACGGCGTCACCCGCCAGCGCGTGATCGCGCTGCTGCGTGGCGCCGGCATCGAGGTGGTCGAGACGACGCTGCGCTACGAGGACTTCGTCGCCGCCGACGAGATTTTCGCCAGCGGCAACTTCGCCAAGGTCCAGCCCATTATCCGCATTGACGACCGCGCGCTGCAGCCGGGGCCGCTCTTCGCTCGCGCGCGAAAATTGTACTGGGAGTTCGCGCACCGTTGAGAGGCGTGCCTATCGCTGCCGTCGACGGATCACGGACCGAACAGCACCAGCTCGGTTTCGGTGAGATCGGCGAGCCGCGGTGGATTCGGCCCCCTGTAGTATTTGCGGCCACGCGAATCGAGATAGAAGCCAGACAACCCTTCGATCGGCCCGAGCGCATCGACAATCACCAGCGGCCGGCCGCGCCAGATCAGTTTCCGGCCGAGCGCGCCGACGCAGCGCACGAATTCGGCGACGTCGCGGCAATACACCAATTGCATCGCCGGAAACGGGAAGCGGCCGTGCTTCACTCGCTTCGGCACGAACAAGAACGGCATCGTGCAATCGGCCAGATGAACAGCAAGCGCCAGGCATCCATACGCTGCATGGCTACGCAACAATTCGCACTCGTCTTCGCTCAATCCTGCGACCGAGCTGGTCGTTTCCGTAACCACCTCGACACGCGCGCCCTTCTCGGCGCGCGACAACAGCGGCACAGTGAAGAACATGCCGTTGCAATAGCGCTTGAAGCCGAGCGCTTCGATGATCGGCCAGGTGTTCACCGCCGGCGAAATGTTGACGTAGGTGACCTGCTTGTTCTTCTGCGCCATCGACGTCAGCAGCGTCGCGTAATTGCGGAAATCGGGCTCGACGTACCAGCTCGATACGTTGCAACGCAGGATCTGTTCGTGCCCTGGCCGGCGGGCCGCATACAACAGCAGCAGAACGCCGACCATGCGTCCGGACGACTCCAGCAGGTAGCCGTAGCGCGGACAACCATCGGGAATGTCGCGCGCACCGTGACGATGCAAACCGCGCAACCAATAGTCGCGACGTCGGCCGGGAAAGCCGCGCGCCAACAGATCGGAGACGGCATCAATGTCGGCGGCGCCGATCTCGCGGCAACGCACCTTGCGGGCTTCCAAAGCCATTTACCAATCGGCCCGAATTGCAAGTGAGGCGCATGGATTTGTTTCGAATTTGCGCCATATGCTCTTTGTCTCACGGAACGAACAGAAAGGCGAAGTATCGATGTCTGTACGGTTAACAATCGTCTCGGCCATGCAACAAGTCGCTGAGGAACAGGGCTTCAAGACCCCCGACCTCACTGACGATCTGCTGTTGCATCAGTCCGGCTTCGACTCGCTCGGCTTTGCCGTTCTGGTGGCCCGCCTCGAGGATGAACTCGGGTTCGACCCGTTCAGCACAGCCGACGACGCCTTCTTCCCGGAGACGCTAGGCGACTTCATTGGAGCCTATGAGAATGTCCCCGCGTGAGATCGTCGCGCTAAGCCACTATCTCACCAACGGACCAGACTCTCGCACGCTGTCGGACGCAACTTGCGAGGTTGCGTTCGCCGACATCGCGCATGCAAGCTGCCTCGGTGTCGAGCCGTCCGAACTCGTCGGCCGCTCGGTGCTGATGTCGCTATCGACGCAGCTCGTCACAGGCATCGCGATGATCGAACTCGACGGCGTGGCGCGGCGGATGCTGCTGTGCCCGCCCGACGTCGACATGAACTACGCGGCCGATCTGATCGCAGACGCGGAGATCGACGCGATCGTGACCGATGCGCCCGAGCACTGGCGTGGCTTCGGCATCGACACCATCGTCACCGCAAGTCTGCCGCTGCATCCTGCGGCTGCGGCTGCGACCACGCACGCAACGTCGTGGCTGATGCTGACGTCCGGCACCACCGGCCGGCCGAAGATCGTCGCGCACACACTGGCCGCGCTGACCGGCGCGATCGTCGGCGACACCGTCGCAAAAGATGCGCTGCCGACCTGGGCGACGTTCTACGATATTCGCCGCTACGGCGGCCTACAGATTTTCCTCCGCGCCGTGCTCGGCGGTGGAGCCATGGTGTTGTCGGCTCCGGGCGAGCCGATCGGCGATCATCTGGCCCGGCTCGCTGCGCGGGGCGTAACGCATATTTCCGGCACGCCGTCGCACTGGCGCAAGGCGCTGATGAATCCCGCGATCGGCAGCTTTCACCCCAACTATGTTCGGCTGTCCGGCGAGATCGCCGATCAGGCGGTGCTCGACGGCTTGCGTAACGCCTTCCCGCACGCCTCGATCGGGCACGCCTATGCCTCGACGGAGGCCGGCGTCGGCTTTGCGGTCAATGACGGCCGTGAAGGCTTTCCAGAATCGCTGATCGGCAACGCCTCGGGCGTCACCATGAAGGTGGTCGACGGCTCGCTGCGGATCAAATCGACCCGCGCGGCGCACACCTATGTCGGCCGCAGCGCACCGGCGCTGACCGATGCCGACGGCTTCGTCGACACCGGCGACATGGTCGAGCTGCGCGGCGATCGCTATTATTTCGTTGGCCGGCGCGATGGCGTGATCAATGTCGGTGGCCTGAAGGTGCACCCCGAAGAGGTCGAAGCGGTGATCAATCAGCATCCCTCGGTGCGGATGTCGCGGGTGCGGGCACGCCGCAGCCCGATCACCGGCGCTCTGGTGGTTGCCGAAGCGGTGCTGGCCAGCGTCGCCGATGCCGGGCGCACCGGCGCGATCCGCGAGGCAATCCTCGCCAACTGCCGCGCGGCGCTGCCACCGCACAAGGTTCCGGCGGCGATCCGTTTCGTGCAACAACTCGAGGTCACCGCCTCGGGAAAGCTGGCCCGTCATGCATAAAGTGGTGGTGACCGGCGGCAGCCGCGGCATCGGCCTGGCGGTCGCGCGCCGCCTCGCAGCGGGCGGCTACGGCGTGATCGCGGTCGCGCGGCGCGAGAGCGAGGAACTGACCGCGGCAATCGACGAGGCTTCGCAAGGGCCCGGATCGATCAGCTTCAGGGCCTATGACCTTGGCGACATCGACGGACTGGCCGCGTTCGCCAAGTCGCTGCGCCAGGAATTCGGCAAGATCTACGGCCTGATCAACAACGCCGGCATCGGCACCGAGGGGGTGCTTGCCACCATGCACAACAGCCAGATCGAGACGCTGCTGCGCATAAACGTCAATTCGCCGATCGTGCTGACCAAGTACATCGTGCGGCAAATGATGGCCGACGGCGCCGGGCGCGTGATCAACATGTCGTCGATCATCGGCTCGACCGGCTACAACGGACTGTCGGTGTACGGCGCCACCAAGGCGGCGGCGATCGGCTTCACGCGCTCGCTGGCGCGCGAGGTCGGCCGGCTCGGCATCACCGTCAACGCGATCGCCCCGGGATTCATCGATACTGAGCTCACCGCCGGTTTGGCCGGCGAAGGTCGGCAGAAGATCGCCGGCCGCAGCGCACTTCGGCGCCTGGCCGAAGCCGACGACGTCGCCCGGATGGTCGAGTTCCTGCTCGGCGACGGCGGCCGCAACATCACCGGCACTGTGCAGACCATCGACGCCGGCAACACGGCGTAGGTCGCCGGAATTGCCAACCTCTCATCATTCCGGGGCGCGCGCTACACGCGCTCAAGGGAATAGAGAGCCCTTCAGTCGAGCGACAGCACCTGACGCACGCTTGCCGGCCACGCGCTGGTGTCGATGCCGTGGGTCGCGAACAGCGCCACCGCCAGGCGGTCCATGCCGAAGGCGACGCAGCCCGTATGAGCCGGGTTGGCGTCCGCATCCTGGATACCCCAGGTGACGCCGAAATGTTCGCGGTGATAGTTGAAGCTCATGCAGGCGGTCGGAGCTTCCTCCGAGCGTAACGGCACCAGAAGTTCGAACTTCAGCGCCTGCTGCTGCTGGCTGATCGCCTTCATCTGGCCGACGCGGCCGAAGAACGGATCCGACGCAGTCTCGACGCGAAACTTCAGGCCAAGATCACGCGCGATCGCTTGCGCCTTCACCATCCAGCGCTCGCGGAAATCCGCGACGTCTTGCGGCGCGCCGATGCAGACATACTCGCGCATCCGGAACGACTGTAGCCGGTCGAGATGCTTGGACGGTTCGCGGCGGAAGCAATCGGCGGCGACGTCGAAGCGTACGCCGCCAGCAGGCAGCCGGCCGCGGCTGGCCGCGATGGGATAAACTGGGTAGCAGGCGGCCGGCGACAGCACGAGATCCGCGGGGGACAGCGACGAGGTCCAGTCGCCGCCGGCATCGAACCGGCCGACCGCCGCATTGATCTCCTGCTCGGTGCCGTGCAGACCACAGACACAGCCGAGCAGATTAGGGAAGCTCTTCAGATAGCCGGACTTTTCGAGCTGGCTGCGGCTCATCACCGGCGGGAACCGCATCACCTCGGTGCCGTCCTCGCGATGCCGCGAGATCAGCGCCGCCAGCTTTTCGACCACACCTTCATACAGCGCGGTGCGGGCATAGACGCCGTCGGCTCCGAGCTTATGGAACAGGTGTTCGGCCAGATGATCGAGCGGATCGACCGGCTGCACGCCTGCGGTCGATGCGGCATCACGGATCGCCATGTTCATAGACGGCCTCCTCGTTGACGGTTGACGATCGATCTAGTCACGCAAACTCGCCGGCACCGGGCTCATCAGATTGGCCGTGCCGATATTGGCGAGGATCCGGTCGTTGTTGATCATCAGGGGTGCCGACAGCACATCGCGCAAGTGCCGGCCGAGCGTGAAGTCGCCGTCGTTGCGATAGCCCGACAAACCGCAGGCGCGCATCGCGCTCATCACGGTTTCGACCGCGAGCTCGGAGGCTTCGACCTTCAGTAGGTTGATCGAGGACTGGAAGTCCAGCGAGGTCAGCGCGCGCTCGTCGAACTCGCGGGCCGTGTAGGCGTCGAGATGCGCCGCGATCATCGCCCGCAGCTTGGTCAGCGATCGCTTCGCGCTGGTGAAATGCGCCGCGCCCGGCGGCATCTGCCCGCCGGCACCACGCGCCGCCTTGCGCACGAACGCCTGCGCCCGCTCCACCGCTGCGGCGGCGATGCCGGCCCAGGCCGACGACCAGCTCAAATGTGCCACCGGCGTCATGGTCTGCGCATGAATGCGATCGTAGGGCTCAGCGAACACCTGATCGGCGCATCCGCTGGCCCGCAGCTCGAACCCGGTGCTGCAGGTACCGCGCATGCCGAGGGTCTCCCAGCCGAGCGTCCGCTTCAGCGTGTAGTCGTCCTTGGTGAACACAACCAGCACCTGATCGGACGCGGCCGCGTCGTCCGCACGGCGGGCGATAGTCATCACCCCGTCGGCCTCGGCACCGTAGGAGATCACGGTGGCGTCGCGCAGCAGCGAAATCCCGGTCGCGGTCCGCTCGATCGCCGCGGCGCTGGAGCGAATGTTGCCGCCGTTGTTGCCTTCGGTGGTCGAGGAGGCCAGTAGCATCTGCTCGTTGGCGATCCGGCGCATCAACTGTTCGTGCCAGACGCTGCCCCGGCCGTGCCGTACCAGGCAGGCCACTTTGGTCTGGTGCATCGCAACGATCATTGCGGTCGACGCGCATGCTCGTCCGAGCGCGTAGCACATCTCGGCGATGTCGTGGATCGAGGCGCTTTCGCCGCCGAACTCGATCGGGATCTGCGCGCCGAGCAGACCATGGGCACGCGCCGCATCGATCGCGGCCGTTGGAAACCGGACCTCGCGATCAACCGCTTCGGCGTGAGCGGCGGCAATGGCGGCGACCTGCGCCACGCGCTGCATCAAGGGCATCGCTTCCGTGCCGAACTTGTCGTTTGCCGGATGAGCAGTGAAGTCACGAACCGCGTTATCGGTGATGATCGCCATGGCGTCGAGAGCTCCCTGCTGCGGACGTTGCGCTGTATCGCGATCGGCACGGCTGCGCCGATAAGGTCGATCGCTGCTGATCGCAAGCTATGGGATTGGTGTGGAACAGGTCGAGGCGAATTCAAAGTGAATCAATTTGTATTCGAATTGACGGTTAATCGGACTTTGCGCCGATCCCGACAATTTTCGGAATCCTCGTTAGTGTTAAAATTCGAACGAAACTGTCTGCGATCGGTTGCGCATTGTTTCCAACCGCTCATTGCGATTACATCGCCGCAACGATAGCAAGTTGCGCTCGTGGACTTCGCACGTCCGCGAGCGCACCGAAGACTTCGAAGCCATGGAGATCGCGTCATGCAGGCAACCTCGTCAACCGCGGTGGAAAGCAAGATCCTCACGCTGGTGGAGTCGATCCTGGCGCAGAATGGTCTCGCAGGCGGCATCCAGCGCGACACGACGTTCGGCGATGCGGGACTGACGTCGATGGAGATGGTCAACCTGATGCTGGCGGTCGAAGCGGAATTCGACATGACGCTGCCGCAGTCCGAAATCACTCCGGAGAACTTCACCTCGGTGGAGACCGTCGCGCGCCTGGTTCTGCGTCACCAGCACGCGCACGCCGCTTAGTCCGGCGACATCGAGTATTTCGAACAGCGAAGATCAGCACCAGAAAATCGAACAAACGATCCGCAGGAGACACCCGATGCACAACGACCTCATCCTCACCTCCCGCACCGATGTCGAACTCAAGCCGGCACCGATCGAGCCGTCGTGGATCATCGAGGGCAATCCGGTCGCCACCAACTGCACGCTGTCGCGCAGCGCCGACGGCATGGCCTCGACGATCATCTGGCAGTGCACCGAAGGCAAGTTCGAGTGGCACTACGACATCGACGAGACGATCTGCATTCTGGAAGGCTCGGTCGTGATCGAAAGCGCCGGCATGCCGGCCAAGCGTTATGGTCCGGGCGACGTGATCTTCTTCAAGGACGGCGCCAGCGCGCGCTGGCACGTCGAAGGCCACATCCGCAAGATCGCGTTCTGCCGCCGCACCCAGCCGCGGTTGGTCGGGCTGGCCGTGCGCGCATTCGCGAAACTGCGCTCGCTACTGCTGCCTTCGGCGAACCGCCCGGCCCAGTCGCTGCTCGGCGCCAACTGAGCCGATCACCCTCGCCGCGGCGAACGGCCGCGCAAGTGGCTCGGCGGATCGCGCGGCGGTCCGCCGTTTTCGTTCGGCCAGCCCTACTGAAGTCGGATTGATTTGACGCAAAGAAGCAATCTGCAGGTTCTGGCATGTCCTAAGGCGAAAGTCGCATTTGGGGCAAAGCAGACGCGATGGATTGTTCTCACGGCAGGTCGGGACGACCTTCGATTCTCGCGATCGTGTACACCGATAGCGCCGCTGCTTGCCGACTGATGTCGGATCTCGGCCGTCGTCTACGCGACGGCGGCGTGATGGTGGCGGGTCTGGTGCCGTATCAGGCCGCAACCGACGGCAGCACGCCGCGCTGCGACATGGAAGTCGAGGAACTTTCGTCCCGTTTCATCCTGCAGCTCGCCGAAGACCGCAGCAAGCAGCCCCAAGGCTGCCGCGTCGATCCGGAAGCGATCCAGGAAGCTGCGGCGTTGATCGCGGCCTCGTTCCGCAACGCGCCGGAGCTGCTGATCGTCAACAAATTCGGCAGACTGGAAGCCGACGGCGGCGGTCTCAGCGACGTCATCAGCGACGCCGTGGATCAGGGAATTCCAGTGATCGTCGGCGTTCCGGAGCGGCATCTGCCGAGCTGGCGCTGCTTCACCAGCGGCCTTGCCGAGGAGGCATCGCTGGACTCACCTCGCGTCCAACAATGGCTGGCGCGACGGGGTTTCGGCAGCCGCCGCAGCCCGGTCGGCTCGCAGCACATTCTCAACTCCGCAGCTTGAGACGAGAACGGGTTAAGCCGCCAGCGGCTGCGAGGTCCGCCGCCGATGTGATCGGCGCACGTCTGATCCGTCCACGTCTTTCTGGCGCCTCTGCTCTTGGCACGCCAATGCCCGGGACCGGCCCGGGCATTACGCAGTCTGCCATGAGGCAGCAATGTCCGAAGTGATCAGCTTCGCGGCACCGGCTGCGATGGGCCGCGCGCGCTGTCCTGTTCCGACAGATGAAGCTCAGCCGAACTTGAACAGCACGCCGTAGCCGCCGCGCGGGTAGCTCCACTCGATGTCGCCGCCGCCTTCGGCGAGAACCCGGCAGGTGCCGCATTCGACGCAGCCGTCCGGCGTCACCTCTACCTGACCGTTGCTGTTGAGCTCGTAGCAATGCGCCGGACAGATGTTCAGCAGCGCGAGCAATTGTGGCGACGGCTTGGTGTGCGGCTTGACCTTGATGTGGGCGTTACCGACATCGACCAAATAGCGGTTCTGATACAGCTTGTCTTCGACGCGAACCGGTGCTTCCGTTGTCATCGTCCGTTCTCCGCTTTCTCGAATCCTACTGATTAGCGCCACGCCCGCGCGAAGCGGAACGCATCGCCGAACAACCCGCCCCACGACCGCGCCGACACGAACGACTTGATCGTGGTCTTTTCCTTCTCGAGCTTCGGCGTACCGTCGACCCGCACGAAGTTCTGCAGTGCCTTGTTGACGAGCTGCGGATAGGTCAGGAAGAAGTTCTGCGACTGGATGTGCAACAGACCCGGCATATCCTTGTATTTCTTGAGGTCCTTGATGACGAAGGAGTCATCGAGCATCTTCTTGTAGAGCGCGAGGTTCTCCTTGGTCATCGGATCCCGGCGCGACTTCACCTGGAAGATCGCTTCGCCAGCGATCCGGCCCGAGGTCATCGCCAGGTTCGAGCCTTCGCGATGCATTGCGTTGTTGAGCTGCGCGGCATCGCCAACCACGACCCAACCGTCGCCGTAGAGCTGCGGGATCGCGTTGTAGCCGCCTTCCGGGATCAGATGGCCGGCGTATTCCTTGACCTCGGAGCCTTCGATCAACGGCGCGACCGAAGGATGCTTCTTGAAGCGCTCGAGCAGGCCGTAGGGCGTCTCGCCGGTCTTCTGGAAATCGGCCACCAGGCAGCCGATACCGAGCGAGATCGACTCCTTGTTGGTGTAGATGAAGCCCATCCCGGTCATGCCGGCCGAGATCGTGCCGGCGGCCTCGATCACCACGCCCTCGTCACCCTTGAGGTTGAAACGCGCCTCGATGGTCTCGCGCGGCAGGAAGTGCATTTCCTTCACCGCCAGCGCGACGTTGTCCGGCGTCGGCCGTTCGCGCAGCTCGGCCTTGGTGCCGAGCAGGCCGTTGACGCCTTCGGCCAGCACCACGACGTCGGCGTGAACCTGGCCGCCGTCGCGATCCGTGATCACACCGATCACCTTGCCGTAGGCGTCCTGCACCAGTTCCTTGACGGTGGTCTCGCACAGCACGATCGCGCCGGCTTCCTGCGCCTTGCTCGACAGCCATTTGTCGAACTGCGCACGGATGATGGTGTAGCGGTTCGGCTTTTCCTCGTTGAAGTCGTCCGAACGATGATGCAGGCCGGTGTGCGACTTGGCGTCCATCATCCAGAACCGCTGCTCGACTAGGTGCCGCTCCAGCGGCGCATCCTCGCGGAAATCGGGAACCAGCTTTTCGAGCATGTCGGCGTAGAGAATCGCGCCCTGCACGTTCTTCGAGCCCGGATATTCGCCGCGCTCGATCTGCAGCACCTTCAGGCCTCGCTTGGCCATGGTCAGCGCTGCGGCATTGCCGGCCATGCCGGCCCCGACGACGATGGCGTCGAAACGTTCTTCGATCATGGCAGCCTCCTTTAGCTCGCGATCCGGTCGCGGGTGTGCGGCGACAGCCGCTTGCGGAACGCTTCAGTGAGCGCCGGCAGCAGGCGGATCGCATCGGTGACGAGGGCGAGATGGGCGAAATCGAAGATCGGCGCGTTCTTGTCGGTGTTGATCGCGACGATCAGGTCGGAGCCGTCGACGCCGACGCGGTGCTGAATCGCACCCGAGATGCCGGCGGCGATGTACAGCTTCGGCCGAATGGTCTTGCCGGTCTGGCCGATCTGGCGGTCGGCCGACACCCAGCCCTTCTGCACCAGCGGCCGCGAACAGCCATATTCGGCGCCGAGCACGCCGGCGAGCTGGCGCACCAGCTGGAAGTTCTCCGGCGAAGCGAGCCCGAGGCCCCCGGCCACCACGATGTCGGCATAAGCGAGGTTCGAGGTCGCCTTGTCGCGATCCGGCACGAAAGCCAGGATCTTGGTGACGATATCGGCTTCGACCAGGCCGAGCGGGAATTCGATCACCCGGCCGACCGGCTTCTCGACCCGCTCGGGCATCGACATCACGCGCGGCCGCACGGTCGCCATCTGCGGCCGGAAGTTGAGCGTGTAGATCGTGCACAGCAGCGAACCGCCGAAGGTCGGACGGGTCGCGGCGAGAGAATTGTCGGAGTCGACCTCGAGCTCGGTGCAGTCCGCGGTCAGGCCGGTGAGCAGCGTGGTTGCCACTGCGCCGGCGAGGTCGCGGCCGAGCGTCGTGGCGCCGAGCAACAGGATCTCCGGCTTGTGGGTGTTGACCAGATCGGTCAGCGCCTTGGTGTAGGACTCGTTGCGGTAGTCCGTCAGCACGTCGTCGGCGACGACGTAGGCAAGATCAGCGCCGTAGCAGAACGATTCCGCCACCGCGGCCTTGGTGGCATCGCCGGTCGGGCCGATCACCACCGCGGCGAGCTCGACGCCGAGCTTGTCGGCAAGCCGGCGGCCGGAGCCCATCAGTTCCCAGGAGACGGGGTGGACGTGACCGCGCTCCTGCTCGATGAACACCCAGACGTGTTTGTAGGCTTTGAAATGCTCGGGCAGCTCCTTCTTGGCGGCGGCACGACCGGCGGGCTGCGGGGCAGGCTTGGCGGGCTGGCTCATCGAAGCGGCTCTCTGTTCGGGTTGTTAGAATCCGCGCGCCAGCTCGAACATCTCGTTCTCGAGCTTGGGCCGGAGCTTGAAGATCTCGTCGATCAGCGCCTCCGCCGGCGGCTGGCCGGCGGACTCGACGACTTTGGCCTTCTCGGCCCGCGGGGTCGGCGCGAACACGCGTTTCACCACCGTCGGCGAACCGCGCAGGCCGCACTTCTGGATATCCTCGACGCCGGCATCCTGCGCGCTCCACTTCACCACCTCGGCGCGGGCTGCGTTCAGCGCGTTGATCATCGAGCCGCGACGCACCTGGTTGGTGCCTTCCAGCATCGTGATCAGGCAGGGCAGATTGCTGCGCAGCACCTGCACGCCGCCTTCGGAACGGCGCTCGACTTCGATGGTGCGAGCCTCGAGGTCGAGCGAAGAGACTTTCGAGACGTAGGTGAGCTGCAGGAAGTCGAGCCGCTTGCAGATGCCGGGGCCGACCTGGGCGGTGTCGCCGTCGATGGTCTGCTTGCCGGTGAACACCACGTCGACAGCACCGAAGGTTGAGTCGATCTTGCGGATCGCCGCAGCGAGCGCGTAGCTGGTCGCCAGCGTGTCGGAGCCGGCAAAGAAGCGGTCGGTCAGCAGCACCGCGCGGTTGGCGCCGATGGTCAGCGCCTTGCGCAGGGAATCTTCCGCGGTCGGCGGCCCCATCGTCAGCACGGTGACTTCGCCGCCGATCTTGTCGCGGAGCTGCAGCGCCTCTTCGAGCGCGAACAGATCATAGGGATTGATGATCGTCGGCACGCCCTGGCGCATGATCGTATTGGTGACCGGATGCACACGGATCTGGGCCGAGTCCGGAACCTGCTTGATACAGACGACGATATGCATGGAGTGGCTCCGCGCTTGCTGACAGAAGCTTGACGACGAAGACCTATGAGCAAGCCTCGTACCAACTTTGCAGGCACAGAGAATATCGCGGCAAACCAATCACTTGCGGCGTCGAGCCGGGATTGTTACCGGCACTTCCGAAGGTTGCAATCCGACAACTGCGACACTTGTCGGGAAGGCGACAGCGGCGTGACCGACCAGACATTTCACGGCGGCGTGAAATCACGCGACAAACACAACATGGATGTGAGAAAGCGCCGCAGGCCTGCAGTAATGCGGCCCCAAACAAAGCGGCCCGCCGCGCATGCGACGGGCCGAGCTGTCGATTGAAAGGCCGGCTGGAACGGCCGCGTGGTTACTTCAGCGCATCGAGCGGGACGAACGCCGGACGCCTCGGCGTCTTCGGCTCCACCGCATCCTTGAGCACCTTGAACACCCGCTGATCGAGCGGCGTGGACGCGACGAAGTCGGCATAGGCACGTTCCAGCACCGCCTTGCAGCGCGCCGCGGCTTCGTCGCCCGGCAGGTGCTCGAGATCTTCGCCGGCGAGATACTGGCCCATGCGCCGGAGGATGTGGAGCCGCGCGACGTTGAGCAGCTTGGGATCGTAGGCCACACCGAGCAGCTCGAAGAACTCCTCGGCCGAGCCGGCGCGCTGCAGCCGGACGATGATCTCGGCGGGTTCGGTCACGGCGGGGGATGCGCTCATCTCGATCTCCTTGGTCTGTTGACGCCGCTCAGGCGCAGGTGGCGAGCGTCCGCTCGCGGACTTCGCGCCAGATCGCGATCAGCGTCTCGTTGCCGACCGGGCCCTTGTGGGTGACCGCATAGCGGCGAACCTTGGCGAGGATTCCCTGCGCTTCGTCGGCCGTTGCCGGCAGATCCAGCTTGGCGAGCGACGAGGTGATCGCCGACAGTCCGGAATGCTTGCCGATGACGATGCGGTTGGAGCGGCCGAACAGGTTCGGATCGAGCGACTGGTAGGTGCGCTGGTCCTTCAGCAGGCCGTCGACGTGAATGCCCGATTCATGGGTGAAGACGTGTTCGCCGACGATCGCCTTGTTGAGCGGAATGGTGCGGGCCGCCGCAGTGGCGACCAGATCGGCGACGTTGCCGAGCTCCGACAGCACGATCCCGGTGTCGCGGCCATAGAGTTGCTTCAGCGCCACCGCGACTTCTTCGAGCGGCGCGTTGCCGGCGCGCTCGCCGAGGCCGATCACCGTGACCGAGGCATGAGTAGCGCCGGCCCGGAGCGCCGCCAGCGTATTGGCGGTGGCGAGGCCGAGGTCGTCGTGGCCGTGGAATTCGAGCTCGAGGTCGGTCGAGGCGCGCAAGCCGGACAGCAGCGCGTGGCTGGAGAACGGGTCGAGCACGCTCAAGGTATCCGCGATCCGAAACCGGCGTGCGCCGGACGCCTTTGCGATCGCGATCACTTCGGCGAGAAATTCCGGATCGGCGCGCGACGAATCCTCGCCACCTACGGCGACATCAAGGCCGCGGTCGCGGGCATAACCGACCACCCGCTTGACGGTTTCGATCGCGTTCGAGCGCTGCCCGCCGAGCTTGGCGGCGATTTGCACGTCGGACACCGGCACCGAAACGTTGACCATCGAAACCCCGGCTTCGAGTGCGGCATCGACGTCCTCGGTGCGCATCCGGCACCAGGCGATGGTGGTCAGCGGCAGCCCGGCCTCGACAATGGCACGGATCGCGGCAATCTCGTCGGCGCCCATCGCCGGGGTCCCGGCTTCGATCTCCGGCACTCCGGCCCAGGCCAGCGCGCGAGCAATCGCCACTTTCTCGGCGGTGGAGAAAGCCACCCCCGGTGCCTGCTCGCCATCGCGCAAAGTGGTGTCGTTGAGCACGATCGGCGCGATCTGAAAGCTGCCGCGAGATTGATCCGGTCGAACGGTCTCAGACTTGATCTCAGACATGACTTGTTCCTTGCGCACCGCCTGACGAACGCGCGACAACTTGCGGCGCCCCCTCGTCGGTTCCGAACGGAGAGATCGCCCGCAACTTGGCGATCACGGGGGGAATCACTTCGAGCGCACGATCGATGTCGGCCTCGCTGTTGTCGCGCGACAGCGAGAACCGGACGCCGCCGCGGATCGCGTCTTCGGCGACCTTCATCGCCATCAGGACGTGTGACGGTTCGAACGACCCGGTCGCGCAAGCCGAGCCCATCGACGCCGCAACGCCGGCGCGGTCGAGCAGCGTGATGATCGCCTCGCTGTCGATGAAGGAGAACGCGATGTTCGACGTATTCGGTAGCCGCTCGGCGCGAGCGCCGACGGCGACGCAGTGATCGACCCGCGCCAGAATCTCGCGCTCCAGCCGGTCGCGAAGACCGCGCACCCGAATGTCCTCGTCAGCCATTGCGGCGGCGGCGAGTTCGGCCGCGATGCCGAGGCCGACGATGCCTGGCACGTTCTCGGTGCCGGCCCGACGGCCGCGCTCCTGCTGACCGCCCTTGATCTGCGGCTTGAAGCGGATGCCGTTTCGAACGTACAGCGCGCCGATGCCCTTGGGACCATGCAGCTTGTGGCCCGACAGCGACAGCATGTCGATCATAGTCGACTGCAGATCGATCGGGCACTTGCCGACGGCCTGCACCGCGTCGGTGTGAAACAGCGCGCCGACTTCCTTGGCAAGCTCGGCGAGATCGGCCACCGGCTGGATCACGCCGGTCTCATTGTTGGCCCACATGATCGACGCGATTGCGACACGGTCGGACATCGCTTCGCGATAGGCCAGAATATCGAGCCGGCCCTGACGGTCGACCGGGATCAGGTGGACGCGAATGCCCTTGTTCTTTTCCAGCCAGGCGCACAGCGACAGCACCGCCGGATGTTCCACCGCCGAGATGATCACTTCGCGCCGGCGCGGCGCCGCTTCGAGCGCAGACAGGATCGCGGCGTTGTTGCTCTCGGTGCCGCCCGAGGTGAAGATCAGTTCGTGCGGCTGCGCGGCACCGACCAGCGCCTGCACCCGCTCCCGGGCGCGCTTGACGGCGAGCGCGGCGTGACCGCCGAGCGCGTATTTCGAAGACGGGTTGCCGTAATACAGCGAGAAATACGGCAGCATCGCCTCGACGACCCGCGGATCGGTCCGCGTCGTTGCGTTGGCGTCGAGATAGACGATGTCTGCCGGCTCGTTCATGACACTGGCACCACGCGGAGCGGCCGGCCGAACTTCTCGGCGAGCCTGGCCTGGACGCCGGACAACGTCACCGACGAGAGCTGGCATCCGACGCAATTGCCGTTCAGCCGGACATAGACGATGTTGCCGTCGAGGCTGACGAATTCACAATCGCCGCCGTCGCGCTGCAGATGCGGGCGCAACTCCTCGATCGCTTCCGCGATCAGCGCCTCCTGCGGCGGCGCATCGACCACGCCACCGGTCGGCGGCGTCGCCGGACGCGGCGGCGCGGCCTTCGCGACGGGGCGGAGATGCGCAGGCGTAGCCTTGGCGGCGAAGATATTGGCGGCCGGCGGCGGCGCGCCGTGCGGCTTCAGCTCTGTGGCGCGCGACGTCGCCGAGCCGATCCGGTAGGCGTCGTCAGCCGGGATCAGTCCGTCCTCGACCATCTCGGCGTTGACCCGGGCCAGCAAGGATTCGATCTGCTTGAAGCAGGTGCTGCAACTGCCGGCGGCCTTGGTATAGGCGGTGACGTCGTCGAGGCTGGTCAGCCGGTTGAAGCGGATGGTGCGCTCGATCATCATCTGGCCGACGCCGAGGCACTTGCAGGCCGGCGGCGCATCCGCCTCGGCCACCGCTGCCTTGCCGCGATACGATCCGATCGCCTGCTGCAAGGCTTCGAAGTTCATCACCGCGCAGTACATCCGTTCGCGCGGCAGACCGCCGAGGTAATCGGCGATCGCCGCGGCACCGATGCCGCTGGCTTCGTCGATCGTCTTGCCGGTGATCATATCGGTGACCGCCGCCGAGGCGGCAATTGCCGAGCTACAGCCGAACGCCTGAAACCGGGCCTCGGCGATCCGCCCGTCTTCGGGCTCGACCTTCAGCATCAGCTTGACGGCATCGCCCCAGCCGATGCTGCCGAACCGCCCAACCGCATTGGCCTGCGGCAGCGGGCCGGCATTGGCGGAGGTGGAGAAGTGGTGGTCGAATTTGCCGAAACCGAGCATGACGCGCCTCCGTGGGTCGAATTGCGCCCTAACCGAACGACTTGCCGCAGCCGCATTTGGTGCCGGCATTGGGGTTGTCGAAGGTGAAGCCCGAGCCCTCGAGGCTCTCGACGAAGTCGATCGTCATGCCGGACAGAAGCGGCTGCGAATCCGGATCGATGAACACCTTCACGCCGCTGGCTTCGACCACGGCGTCGTCGACCCGCGGTTCGGCGTCGAGCCCGATCAGGTACTTGTAGCCGGCGCAGCCACCGGCCTCGACCATGACGCGAAGCCCGGCGTCGAGCTTGCCCGCGCGCGACATGGCTGCCTTCACAGCGCTCCCGGCTTGTTCGGTGAGAATGATCATGATCGGCCTCCGTGTGTTGGGTCCGACATGAACAAGTGCAACCACTGTGCCAGCGCGGGCGCAGCGGCAAACTACTGATTTCGTGCGAAATTATGAGCAGGCGACAATGTCGGAGGTCCGACATCGTCGCGAAGCCGACGGTTTCCGACAATCACTCGCAGGTTAGAATCGAGATTCCCCGCTGCGCAGCACTAACCTCTCGCCGCGTGCGGGGAGATGTCGGCCCGGCAAAGCCGGCCCGGGTGAGGGGCGCTTCCACGAGCCTGAGCATGCGAGCTGTGCTCGCCGGACTACCAACGTCACTATTAGCATTCGGCCGTGTGGTGATGCCCCTTCATCCTCCTTCTTCCCGCGCGCGGGGAGAAGGAGCCCGCTGTGCATATGGCGATGCTTCCTGAATCTGACTTAAGCTACGCCCGCCGCCCGCAGATCGACGTCGCGGCGGCGGATCGCCATCCGGCTTTCGCCGCTTTCCTCACCGAAGCACTCGGCGAAGTCTCCGCATTGCGAGCAGACCGGGGTGCTGCACATCACCATACCGTCGTCTTCGCAGAGCTTGCGGTAGAAGAATCGCTTCCAGCGCATGTTGCGGGTGTTGTCGCGGGCCAGCGGCTCGAAATGCCGCATCAAGAGCCGGCTCAGCTCGGCGCGATTGCGCAGGCCGAGATCCTCCCACAAATGCGCCGGCTGCATCGCCCGGCGCGCCACCATCGCGGCAAGCCAGCGCCCGACGTCGCCGCCGGTAGAACGATGCTTGAGCAGCAGGTCGCGGACCATCGCGGCTTCTTCGTCCTCCTCGTGCTCGCCGACCGCCAGCACCGACAGCAGGACCGAGACGTGTGGAAACCAGCCGACGATCAGCGCCGCAAAATCGTCAGCCGTCAAACCGCTGGACTCGGTGATCGAGCCGGACTCTGTGAGTGCGACCGACAGGATCGAGGCCAGAACATGACGATCGAACGCGCGGTCGTCGTCGATCTGCGCATCGGCTGGCGTGGATCCGGTCAGCGCCCGATACACGACTGCCGGCGAGGAAGCAAAGCTCGACGCCGTCACGCGCAGCGGCAGCGTCGCCGCTGTCGCGCTTCCCGCCTGAATTCCCGCAGCGCCGAGCATGACCTTAGCTCCCTGGTCAGAGTCCGAGTTCGCTGGCCTTGACGTGGGTCTGACACGCCTTCGGGCAGACCCGAACGCAGGCCGAGCAGCCGATGCAATTGCCGGCCGCGTCGAGCACCATCACCTTGCGGACGAATTCCTCATCGTCGTCATCGTCGTCGAGCGAACAGGACACCAGCTCGCCGTCCTCGTTGACGCCCATCAGATGCATCACATCGCGCGAGCAGACCTTGTGACAACGACCGCAGCCGATGCACTTCTTGTCGTCGATCGCGGTGAGATAAGTCGGTTCCCACGGCTGGCCGTCGCGGGTGGAAAAGATCGCCATGTCGTCGCTCCTCGCGCGGCCATGAGGTCGCGCAGTTCGGGCTGAGGCGTCCGGCCGCGATCAGGCGGCCTTAGCTTCCAGCTCCTTCAAAGCCTTCCGCGCGGCTTCAAGGGCCGCGTAGGCATCCTGGGTTTCCTGCGCCACCGTCATGATGGTCTGCCAGTTGATCGGCAGCTCTTCCGACAGGTCGTGCAGGTTCATCTTCATCGTCGTCGCGCGAGCGGACAGCTTCTTGATCTCGGCCTTCAGCGTGTCGATGTCGGACATGCGGGTCTCGCTCTCACGTCAGAGGTTGGCGACGTCGGGATATTTCAGGATCATCTGCACGCCGGCTGCGACCAGCTTGTCGCCCTCCTCGGCCAGCTTGCCGAGGCTGTCGAAGCCGAAGCGATGAACGTCGCGCATGTGCTTGTTGATGACGATCAGCCGCCCGGCGCTGAGGATCAGACGGCCGAAGCCTTCGTGGTGCATCTTCATCATCGGCGAGACCATGATCCTGGTCTCGCGTTCGATCGACAGGGCGACCGCATTGTAGAACAGCTCCAGCCGCCACAGCGTCTCCGGATCCGGATCGCCCATGATCGGGATCTCGCGGCGCTTGGCCTTGTCGACGATGAACGGCTCCAGCAACTTCAGATCGGACTTGCCCTCCCAGACACCATGGGTGTCCTGAGCACGGAGCTGCTTGACCAGTTCCTTGACGAACAGCGAGTCGAGCGCGGCGTCGGGAGCAGTGGTTGCGTCGGTCATGTCAGGCCTCGTCGGCAAAATCGAACGTGCGCTCTTCACCCTTCATCAGCGCCTTGCGCAGCCACGGCGGCGGCACGCCGCGCAGCACGCCCTGCAGCTTGGTGATCAGGTCGGTGATCAGCTCCGGCTGCGCCAGCTTCAGCGGATGGACCTGGGCGGCGACGACGCGCGCCGCGCCGGAGCCACCGATCGCCGTGCAGTACATGATGGCGCAGTCGCGGATCGCGTCGATCTTGGCGACCAGCTTGTCCTCGTTGCCGTCTTCCTTTTCCTCGGCGAACTGCACCGCTTCGACGAAGCGATAATCGTCGGCGGTGACTTCGTAGATCGCGATGTTCCGGGCCCAGCCGAAATGCGCATCGACGCGCGCAAGATCCTGGGTGGCGAAAGCGACTTTCATGCCGGTTCTCCTGAGTTGTGCATCGGCGCTGTGCTCCGCTCGACTGCCGTCGTTGCTAATGAGCCGTAGCCGGCGCATGGGTCTCGTCCGGACGAACAGAGGCACTCCGCCAGCTGTTCACGTCCGGCTCCTTGATGTTGGCAATGAACAGGTTGCCGATTGCGAAGATCAGATCGCGGGTGCCACGGTAGCCGACGGCAACCTGATGCGCGGCGCCGAGCCGGTCGAACATCGGCAGGCCCATTCGGAACAACGGCACACCCAAGCGCTCCGCGGCTTGGCGGCCGTGCGAATGCGTCACCAAGAGATCGCAATCTTCGGCGCGGCGTTCGAGATCTTCGAGGTCGCCGATCAGCACCTCGTCGCTCGGCACCTGCGCCAGGATCGGCGAGGTGGTGGTGGTGACTGCGGCGCTGACGGTGCAGCCCAGGTCGGCGAGCCAGCCGCCGATATTCAGCAGCATGTCGGGCTCGGCACCGATCGCGACGCTCTTGCCGCCGAAGTAGAAGTGGCCATCGAGCATGGCATCGACGAGCTGGCTGCGCTGGCGACGATATTTCGGCGGGACCGGACGACCGCTGATCTTGGCCAGCGTCGCCATCAGCTCATCGGCGGCGGCGAGCCCAGTGACCCGCGACAGCAACGTGAACGGCACGCCGGCCTTGGCTTCGAGCGCCAGAGCGGCTTTGCGCATCTGAGCGCCGATTGCGAGGGTATGCGCGGCGCTGCCCATCGCCGCGACTTCCGCCACCGAAACACCACCATGCGTCGTCGGGGTGAAGTCGTCCGGCATATGGCCATCGAGCGAGCCGGAGATATCCGGCAGGAATGTCGGCACCAGACCGAACGCCTCGATGATGTCGCGCAGCTCGTCGATGTCACCCGGCGTCAGATGGCTGCCGGCCAGCACATTGAGCTTCGCGACATCCGGCGCGCTGCCTTCCGCCGGCGGCTCGACCAAGGTCTCGACGATCCGCGTCACCGTGGCGGCGAAACCGTCTTCGAACGCGCCTTTGAAATCCGGCGTCGATACCGGCACCAGCGCGACGTTCGCCAGTTCCGGATGATTGGCCCGCACCATCTTGATGTAGCCGTCGAGGTCGTCGCCTTTGATCTCGGTGACGCCGGTGGTGCAGATCCCGATCACATCGGGCTTGGTGCGGCCGACGATGTTGACGATTGCCTGTTCGACGTTTTCGAGACCGCCGAGCACGGTGGCGACCTCGCTCATCGCGGTGGTCTGAAGCGGAATCTGTTCGCGGAAGTGCCGCACGAACAGCACCAAGCCGAATGAGGTGCACCCTTGCGAGCCGTGCAGCAACGGCATGCAGTTACGCAGCCCCATGAAGGCGAGCGCCGAGCCGAGCGGTTGACTCATCCGCAGCGGATTGACGGTGCAGGATTTGGTCGAGGTGACGATCTGTGCCATCGCAGCCTCCTTACGCCACCCGCGCCGAGCGCCCGAAGATCGCGCGCTGGCGATCGTCGGCGGCATTCGCGGCGTCGGCGCGCTGTTCCCAGGTCACTTCGTCCCACGGCGGCGCGCTGCGCACCTGGGCCCAGATCGGATTGGACAGCGACTTGTCGATCTGTCGGACCATCTCGACGATGCCGACATAGCCGCAATATGCGTAGGTGCGCTCCTGGTTGATATCCATCCAGGGCATCCGCGCCTTCAGCGCGACGAATTGCGAACGACCGCCCGACAGCATGATGTCGGCCTGCGCCTCTTTCAGCATCTTGTACATTTCGCGCGGGCGCAGATCGTCGATTTGGTGGACGTCAGGGCTCATCTCTTTGAGCCGCGCCTTGTCTTCCTTGGTCGACTTCTTGACGCTGGTGCCGACGATGGTCAGCCCGGCCTCCTGCAGCGCCGCCACCACCGACCACGACTTCACGCCGCCGGTGATCAGCAGCACCTTCTTTCCTTCAAGCCGCGGGGTGTAAGCCTTGATCGCCGCCCAGGCTTTGGCCTCTTCGCGTGCGATCAGAGCCTCGGTACGGGCCATCAGCTCGTCGGGCGCGCCGCGGGCGATCAGCAGCCGGGCGATCTGGCGCAACGATTCGGAGGTGTCACTGATGCCGTAGAACGAGCCTTCGAAATACGGGATGCCGTAGCGCTCTTCCATCTTGCGCGCCACATTGATCATCGCGGTCGAGCACACCATCATGGCGGCGCGGGCGCGATGCGACTGCGCGACTTCGTGGTAGCGCGCGTCGCCCGACAGGCACGACAGGATGCGGATGCCGAGCTCGTCGAGCAGTGGCTTGACCTGCCACAGCTCGCCCGCGACGTTGTACTCACCAATGATGTTGATGTCGTAGGGGGTCGTGAATTCCGGCTCCTGCGTGCCGATCACGTAATCGAGCATCGCCTCGCCGGCGAGCTTGTTGCCGAGGTTCTTCGGGCCCACAAAACCGGGCGAAATGATCGGGATGCACGGCTTACCGAATTTCTCGGCCGCGACCTTGCACACGGCGACGATGTCGTCGCCCATCATCGCCGGCACGCAGGTCTGATAGACGAACACCGCCGGCGGATCGTACTTCTCGATAATTTCCTTGATCGATCGGAACAGCCGCTTCTCGCCGCCGAAGATCACATCGTTCTCGCCCATGTCGGTGGTGAAGCCGGTGCGGTACAGCTTCGAGCCGGACGACTTGGTACCGCGATTGTCCCAGGACGAGCCTTCGCAGGCGATCGGACCGTGCACCAGGTGGGCGACGTCGACGATCGGCTGCAGCGCGATCTTGGCGCCGTCGAAGGCGCAGCCGCCTGCTGCGCCTCCCGGCTGCAGCGGCTTGCTGCAGCCCTTCTTGCGTTGTTTGTCGGACTTGGCCTGATTGGCCGCACAACCAGGCTCGTTGAAGACGTCTTGGATCTTGTCTGCGAGTCTGGTCATGCGGCTCTCCTGACAGTCAGGTGGTCCGAAGTCTCGGCATCAGCGGATGATGTCGAAACTGATGTCGGTCTTGCCGGAGACGTTGGTCGACTTGTCCATTTCGTCGAAGATCTTGTCGAGGATCTTGACCAGGACGTTCATCGACCCCTGATAGCCCCACACCGGCGAACGATGGTGGTGGTGGCGATCGAACACCGGGAAGCCGAGGCGGATCAGCGGAGTGCCGGTATCGCGCTCGAGATACTTGCCGTAGGTGTTGCCGATCATGAAGTCGACCGGCTGGGTGAACAGCAGCGAGCGCAGGTGCCACAAATCCTTGCCGGCGTAGACCTTGCAGCCGGCGCCGAACGGCGACGAGTCGAGCAGCGCCTGAACCTTGGCTTCCCAGGTCTTGTTGCCGTTGGTCGCCAGGATGTGGACCGGTTCGCCGCCGAGTTCGAGGATGAACTCCGCGAGCCCATAGCACATGTCCGGATCGCCGTAGATCGCGAACTTCTTGCCATGGATGTGCGCCGAGGAGTCGCCGATGGCGTCGACCAGTCGGCCACGCTCCTTGGTCAGCGCTTCCGGGATCGCCTTGCCGGTGATTCGCGACACCGCCTGCAGGAAGCGGTCGGTGCCCGCGATGCCGACCGGGTGATTGAGCGCAACGACTTCCTGGCCGTGATCGGCGATCGTCGCAAGGGTCTTTTCGGTGCAGAATTCCTGCATCGAGATCGTCGCCTTGGCGTGGATGGCGTTGGCGGCCTGCTCCAGCGTGGTGCCGCCGTCGTACATCCGGAATTCGCCGTCGGCCGGGGTGTCCCAGACGTCGCTGTTGTCGCCGAAGATGGTGTAGTCGACACCCATCAGCTCGAAGATCCGCTTGATTTCGCGCAGGTTGCCGACGGTGTAACCGTCGAACCCACCGAAGAAGTTGATCGATTCGTTCGGCTTGCGCTCGAGCTTCTCCGCGGTGCCGGACTTGCCGTCCCAGAAGTGCTCGACGATGCCCTTCATGGTGTTGTCGTAGCCGGTGATGTGGCTGCCGACGAACGCCGGGGTGTGGGCGTAGGTGACGTCGAATTCCTGCGGGACCGAGCCCTTTTCCTTGGCATTCTTGATGAACGCATTGAGGTCGTCACCGATGACCTCGGCCATGCAGGTGGTCGAGACCGCGATCATCTTCGGCTTGTACAGCGCATAAGCGTTGGCCAGGCCGTCGATCATGTTGTTGAGACCGCCGAACACCGCCGCATCTTCGGTCATCGACGAGGAGACGCACGAGGTCGGCTCCTTGAAGTGGCGCGTGAAGTGGCTGCGATAATAGGCGACGCAGCCCTGCGAACCGTGCACGAACGGCAGCGTCTTCTCGAACCCGACCGCAGCGAACACCGCGCCGAGCGGCTGGCACGCCTTGGCCGGGTTGATGACGAGCGCTTCGCGGGCGAAGTTCTTGTCCTGATATTCCTTGGTCTTGGTCCAATCCGCGACACGCGCGACCTCGGCATCGCCAACGTAGTTCTCGAAATTCTTCCGCTTGTTCTCCATCAACTCTTCGTATTGGGGCTCACGGAAGAGTTCGAAGTGATCGCGGATCTTCTCTGCGGTCTCGGTCATGATGGTGTCTTTCCCAAGAATTTGTTGACGCGGCGCTTCCGGCGGCATGCGCCGGAAGCCCGGATGTGAAGTTTCAGCTCCAGGGTGCCTTGGTCAGCTTCCAGACCGGGGCATTAATCGCGATGTCCATGTCGCGGGCGAAGATGCCGAACCCGTCATAGCCGTGATACGGGCCGGAATAGTCCCACGAGTGCATCTGGCGGAACGGAACGCCCATCTTCTGGAAGATGTACTTTTCCTTGACGCCGGAGCCGACCAGGTCGGGCCGCACCTTCTCGACGAACTTCTCGAATTCGTAACCGGTGACGTCGTCGTAGATCAGCGTGCCGTCCTTCACGTAATGGGTGGTGCGCTGATAGTCGTCGTTGTGGGCGAATTCGTAGCCGGTTCCGACCACTTCCATACCGAGATCTTCGTAAGCGCCGATAACGTGACGCGGACGCAGACCGCCGACATACAGCATCACCTTCTTGCCTTCGAGGCGCGGACGATACTTGGCGATCACCGCTTCCATCTGCGGCTTGTACTTGGCGATGGCGCGCTCGGCACCCTCCTTGATCTTGTCGTCGAACTTCGACGCGATCTCGCGCAAGGACGCCTCGATCTTGGTCGGGCCGAAGAAGTTGTATTCCACCCACGGAATCCCGAACTTCTCTTCCATGTGCCGCGTGATGTAGTTCATCGAGCGGTAGCAATGCAGGATGTTCAGCTTCGCCTTCGGGGTGTTCTCCAGCTCGGCGATGGTGCCGTCACCAGACCACTGCGCGATGACTCGGAGGCCCATCTCTTCGAGCAGGATGCGCGAGGCCCAGGCGTCGCCGCCGATATTGTAGTCGCCAATGATCGCGACGTCGTAGGGCGTCGATTCGAACGCCGCGTTCTTCTCGCCGGCCTTGTCGAACACCCAGTCGCGGATCACGTCGTTGGCGATGTGGTGGCCGAGTGACTGCGACACGCCGCGGAAGCCTTCGCAGCGCACCGGGATGATCGGCTTGCCGTCGTACTGCTTCGACTTGGCCTTGGAGACCGCCTCGATGTCGTCGCCGATCAGACCGATTGGGCACTCCGACTGAACCGAGATGCCCTTGCTGAGCGGGAACAGCTCCTGGATCTCGTCGATGATCTTGCCGAGCTTCTTGTCACCGCCGAAAACGATGTCCTTCTCCTGGAAGTCGGAGGTGAACTGCATCGTGCCGAACGTATCGACGCCGGTGGTGCCCTTGTAATAGTTACGGCGCGAGCCCCACGAATACTGGCCGCAGCCGACCGGGCCGTGGCTGATGTGGACCATGTCCTTGATCGGGCCCCACACCACGCCCTTCGAGCCGGCGTAGGCGCAACCGCGGATCGTCATCACGCCCGGGATCGACTTGATGTTGGACTTGACCGAGCACTCCGCCTTTTCGGCGTCGTACGTATTGAGGTGCTTGGCGCGACGCTTGGCCGACTTGTCCGGATAGGCCTCCAGGACTTCGCCGATCAGCTTCTTGTTACGTTCCTTGATGTCCGCGGGGGATTCTGCGACTGCGGTGCTCATCGTTGTTCCTCGTATCTGGGGCCGCCGGGATGGCGGCCGGTCGCGCTAGGCGACCGGCCTGGCTGATGGGATCAGGCGGACGCGGCGGCCGCCTTAGCGGCTTCCTTGGCCTGCAGTTCGGCGAGTGCCTGCTCGTCGGTCTTCATGATGCCGAAGTCGAGCAGCATCTGTTCGAGCTCTTCCATGGTGATCGGGGTCGGGATGGTGCCCTTGCCACCGTTGGCGTGGACCTTCTCGGCGAGCGTCCGATACTCCTTGGCCTGCTGGCTGTCGGGCGCGTACTGGATCACGGTCTGGCGGCGCAGCTCGGCGTGTTGCACGATATTGTCGCGCGGCACGAAGTGGATCAGCTGCGAGTTCAACCGCTTGGCCAGCGCTTCGGCGAGATCGAGCTCGCGGTCGGTCTGGCGCTCGTTGCAGACCAGGCCGCCGAGGCGGACGCCGCCCGACGAGGCGTACTTCAGAATACCCTTGGCGATGTTGTTGGCGGCATACAGCGCCATCATCTCGCCGGACATGACGATGTAGATTTCCTGGGCCTTGTTCTCGCGGATCGGCATCGCGAAGCCGCCGCACACCACGTCGCCGAGCACGTCATAGGAGACGTAGTCGACGTCCTCATAGGCACCGTTCTCTTCGAGGAAGTTGATCGCGGTGATGACGCCGCGGCCGGCGCAACCGACGCCCGGCTCGGGACCACCGGCTTCGGTGCACTTGATGCCCTTGTAGCCGACCTTCATCACGTCTTCGAGTTCGAGGTCTTCCACTGAACCCGCTTCCGCGGCGAGGCTCAGCACCGTGTCCTGCATCTTGGTGTTGAGGATCAGACGGGTGGAGTCCGCCTTGGGGTCGCAGCCGACGATCAGGATCTTCTGACCCATCTCGACCAGCGCCGCGAGGGTGTTCTGCGAGGTGGTGGACTTGCCGATGCCGCCCTTGCCGTAGAATGCGATTTGCCGAAGTGCCATGTTTTCTCTCCGTTGACCTAATGCCGCTTGATCGATTTGCGCCGAAGCGCAGCCTCATTTCGTTCAGAACCGTCGCACGGCTCAGATGCGGACGTTGCCCTTCGCAATGACTGCTCGGCCAACCATCCCTCGCCTTGCTGATCCCTGTTTTGCAACGACCGTGCCAAGACTCGACGGAGACGAAAAGTCGTGTGATTTCGCGGAGATGTAGAATGTCCGGGGAGAATGTACGTAGATGTTTAGAATCCGACATCGCCGGTCAGCGGACGACATCGAGCGGGACCGCTGTTAGAAACAAAACAAACTGATACCGGCCAACGAGCTAAGCGAGACTCTGTCGCAACTCGCGATAACCTTCAGCGCGGCATTGCGAACGACGCGAAGCAATCCAAGCCCGGTGCATGGGACTGCTGCGTTGGGCTTCATGCCATGACAAGAATAGCAAGCGCACGCATCGTCATGCCCGGCCCTGTGCCGGGCACCCACGACTGCGGCAGGGCCTGGAGCAAGAACGTGGATGGCCGGGCCTTCGCCGCCCCGAGGCGGCTTCGGCCGCGCAGGCGGGACGAGCCCGGCCATGATGATCTTTGAGTGTGGGAGAGACGAGGAAACGACTACGCCGTCAGCGGCTGGCCCTGTAGCGCAACGGCCAGTTCGGCGACGAACTTGTCCAGCGGCCAATCGATCCGAGTAATGGCCTGTTCGTCGAGGAAACGCTGCTCGTTGCGAGTTGGCGTGTCCGGCAGCACTGCCCAATGCCGGTCCGACGACCGCTTCATGATCTGACGTGCGAACACGCGGTCGAGCTGAGTGTCGAACCGGCAGCCGAGGAACAGGAAGTTGCGATCCTTGCGCAGCTCCTGCACCGTGAGCGGGATCGGCGTCTGGATGTCGATCTCGGTGAAGACTTCGACAAAGTCACTGTCCGACACCAGGAAGTTCGCGGCGGGCGAGACCGAGCCGATCGGCTGATACAGCAGGGTCGCCCAATCCAGCGCTTCATCGGGAACCGGTGCATACAGCGGCATGTCACCCTCGGCGACGATGCCGGGCGCCGGCCCGGCGATTTCGCTGCCGTCGGGGCGATAGTAATTCACCCAATGGCCGTGATGCTCGCTCTGGCTGACGCCCTGCGCCATCCCCCAGTTCTGGCGACCGGCGAACGCCTTCTGCGGCAGGTCGTCGTACCAGGCATGGACCAGCAGCGGCAGCTCGGGCAACGCGGCGAGCATCCGATGCAGCTCGTTCGGCTGCGGCGATGACCGGAACGCCTCGGCCATCATCGTGGTCAGCGTCTTGCGATGTTTGAAGTTCTCGATGTACTGCGCGGCAGCGGTGAGGTTGTTGCGGGCCTTGTGCGGCACCGTGGTCTTCGCGGTCAGCCGCGCCACCAATTCGGCTGGCGTGGTCGGTACGCTGCTGGTTTCGCCGAGCGCGACCGAAGCCTCTCCCAGATAAGGAATGATCCGTCCGCGCACCAAGCCTGCGGCGATGTCGTCGAGTGCTCGTGCCGGCATAATCGATGTTCCCCTGTCAGATCGCTCTTGCAACCTTGTGATGCACGACCACCAGACCGGTGGCGCGCGCCGCATCGGTGGTGATGGTCCAGCAGTGATTCGATCCGTCGACCAGATAGACGCTGAATCGCGGATAGTCGCGGAACGGCTGCTCCGCATAAATGTCGGACGCATCACATTGCGTCAGCGACAGACCGGGAAGCTCCTGCCGCACCGTCTTCAGCGCACCGGTCTCGGCTGCGTCGCCTCCGAGCAGCGCGTCGAGCCGGGCGATATCGTCGGGCGACAGCGCCACGATCAGAGCTTGCGGGCTTCGACAGTGATCGGCAGCGGCGTGTCCGCAGCCATCACCGGCAATTCGAGCTGCCAGCCATTGGCGAGGGTGACTTTGCCGCCCCACAGCTCCGGGTTCTCCATCTCGACGATCGGCTCTTCGAGATCTTTCTTGGCGACGTAGGCCGAGTGTCCGGCGGCCGTCTTGCGGATCATCACTTTCATCGAGGGTGGTCCTTTGCTTGGCCGCCGCGGCGACGGGTCAGAGTGCGGAGATTTCGTCTTCGAGGCAGCCGATCACCCGGTGTTCGGCGAATTCGACCAGATAGACCGGCCGGTTGGTTTCGGTGTGCAGGCCGACGCGGACGATCTCGCCGGCATCGCCGCTCTTGACCAGCAACGCCTCCTCCGGCTGATCCGGAAAGCTGCCGTCGTTGAACAGGTCGATCTCGGCGCGGACGCGCTGGCCCCATTGGTATCGCGGTTCCGGCGTCATCACATCGCCTCCTGCGCTTCTGTCTGAAAGGCTTCGACCGCGACCAACTCACGGCGCTTCATGCCGACGATGCGGCCCTGCGCCACGAAGTCGACGCCGTAGATGTAGAACTGCTGCAGGAAGGTGCCGATCGAGACGACGTAACCCTCGTCGCCCTTCTTCACCAGCACCTCGCCGATTTCCCTGCCGGGAAAGGTACCGTCGTTGCGAATGTTGAGCCGCGACCGGACTTTCTGGCCGTATTCGAATTCCGGCGGGCCGTCGAGCTCGACGATGTCGCTGTCACGCGCAATGTTCATGGCGAGGGCTCCGTTGCGGGTTTGAGCTGGGCAGGTTCGGTGAAGCCGCTGCGGCTGCGCGTAAGTTCGCGCACCAGTGGATCGGGATCGTCGAGCAGCGGCGCCAGCTCGTAGGCGTCGACCCGGCTGGCGACTTCGTAGCGAACCCGCCAATCGGCATCGCCGAGCATCGCCAGCAGCCGCCCCGGCGTCATCCGCCTGGCCGCTTCGAGCCTCACCTCGCCGTCCTTATCCATCGCGATCTGCGCCAGCCATTCGGGGCCGATCCGCCGCGCCACTTCGCGGCGCACGCCGGGATCGGGATCGAGCACCAAGAGCGGCAGCAAGCCGGGCGAAGCCCGCCGCGCCACGATCTGACGAACGTAATAGTCTTCGTCGCTCGCCATCGGGCGCAGCTCGTCGTCGCTGAGCACCGAGGCGACGCGGATCCGCACCTCGCGATGCGGGTCACTGCGCAAGCCGAGCAGATAACGCTTCGGCAGCCGCCGCGCCGCGCTCCAGCGCACCGTCTCGTCGGGATCCTGCAGCAGCCTCGGCAGCAGGAACACCGTGGCGTAGCCGGCGGCCACCGCGCGTGTCTCGAAATACGGATGGTCGAGATAAGAATCGGCGAGTGCACGGTTCTGCTGGAAAAATCGCTCCAGCCGGCGCGCATAGCGATCCTGGACACACGCCTTCTTCAATTCGCACAGCCCGGCCGACAGCAGCTCGTGATGCGGGCACGACGCGCAATCGACCTCGTTGCCCTGCCAATCGCGGGCTTCGTCAATGTCAGTCGTCATCGTCCTGCCCTATCCGCCGCCACACATCGAGCAGCACGGCAGCACCAACCTTGTCGGTGGGATCGAGCTGCAGCAGCTTCTGGGTCGCGGCATGGCCCTCGTCGAGATCGCCGAGCCGCATCCGCAAATAGGCGTAGGCCTTCAGCGTGAACAGATAGAACCGCGGCAGCACCGCCGAATAGCTGGAGAACTCGGCGTCGCCGCGCCGCACCTTGCGCCAGTCGGAAGCGAGGCCGTTGTCGCGCGCGGCCTTGTGCAGGCAGGCCTGCGCCACCTCCAGTGCCTCACCGAGCCGGCCCTTGTAGAAATAGAAGCGATACAACCCGATCAGGACAGCCGCATGGTCGGGCGCCAGGAGATGAGCCTCCCGCAAATGCTGTTCGGCGATCGCCTCGCTCTGATAGTCGCGGCCCGCCAGTTCGAGATGCCGATGCGCCTCCGTCGGCAGGCCGGCGCCGAGCAGCGCTCCGGCCAACAGCGATTGTTCGGGGCCCGACATCGTCAATTCGCTGTGCATCAGCTTGGGCATGGCTCACAGCTCCCGCAACTGGTGCAGACCGCCGGCCGCCTTGGGAGCGCCGTCGCTCGCGCACTGGCAATTCGACGCTTTCGGATCGTGGAACAGAAATCCGCTCGAGGTCGGCGTCTCCATGAAATCGATCACCACGCCTTCGAGCAGCTTCATGCTCGGCTCCGGCACGAACAGCTTGTAGTCACCGCGATCGATCACCGCGTCGCCGGTGTGCGGCGCGCCGGCGATGTCGAACTGGGCCGACAGGCCGGAGCAGCCGCCGGCGCTGACCACCAGGCGGAAGCCGCCTGTGCCGCCGCTGAACCGCAGCATGCGGCGGATGAATTTTTCGGCCGAAGGGGTGAAGCTCATGTCCATCGGAGTCGCCTCAAGCTGCCTGGTAGCGCGGGACGGTCGGATCGATCACGCAGGTGCCGTCGACCGGGCACACTGCGACGCATTGCGGTTCGTCGTAATGACCAATGCACTCGGAGCATTTCGACGGGTCGATCGCGAAAGTGCCGGCCTTCTCGAAGATCGCGACGTTCGGACACTGCGGCTCGCAGGCCGAACATCCGGTGCATTGCGATGCGACGATCTTGTAGGCCATGGCGAGTCGCCTTTCCGCTGAACCCTAAGCCTCGGTGAACGCACCCTGCCGGATCGTGGCATCGCCACGGGCGACGTGACGGATCTCCGACTTGCCGACGCGCTCCAGGTACTCCTTGAAGTACGCAATCACCGACTGCTCGATGTATTCGAACGCATAGGTTTCGACCGCTTCGATTCCGGCGCCGGAGAGCGAGTCCTTCGGACACATCCCGATCTTGGCGACCAGGACCGCGGTGCAGTCGTTCAGCGCTTTCAGGATCGGCTCGATGCCGGTCTCGCTGGCGTAGCCGCCCTCGCAGTACAGATCGACGCGACGGTGGCCGACGAATTTCGCCCCGGCAGTCGAGACCTCGTAGATCTGGAACTCATGGGCGTGGCCGAAATGCTCGTTGATGACGCCGCCCCCCTTGGTGGCGATCGCGACCTGGATCTTGATGGTCGCCGTCTCGCCTTCGAGCTTGTCCAGTTCGCGCTGCTTGGCGACCGCGATCGCGTCACGCTCGGCCTCGACCTTCGCCTGATAGGCCTGCCGCGCGGCGAGGTCGTATTCGACATCCATCGCCATCACCTTTTCGGTGGTGAACTCGGCGCTGCGGTCCTCGCCGAGCAGCCCGACCGCGTCGGCGCGGCACTGCCGGCAGTGCCGCATCATGTTCATTTCGCCTTCGCAGGCATCCTGCAGCGCCTTCAGCTCCTGCGCGGTCGGGCCGCGCTGGCCCGACAGACCGAACGCGGTGCCGTGCTCGGCCTCGGAGATCAGCGGCATGATGTTGTGCAGGAAGGCGCCGCGCGACTTCACCGCCTTGTTGACCTCGATCAGGTGCTGATCGTTGATGCCCGGGATCATCACCGAGTTGACCTTCACCAGGATGCCGCGCGCGACCAGCATTTCCAGGCCGAGCAACTGCCGCCCACCGAGGATCTTCGAAGCTTCGACACCGGTGTAGCGGCGGTGATTGTAGAAAATCCAAGGATAGATCTTCGCACCGACCTCGGGATCGACCATGTTGATGGTGATGGTGACGTGATCGACTTTCATGGCGGCGATCTGATCGACGTAGTCGGGCAGCATCAGGCCGTTGGTTGACAGGCACAGCTTGATGTCTGGCGCCGTCTCGGTGACCAGTTCGAAGGTCTTGAAGGTCTTGGCCGGATTGGCGAGCGCGTCGCCAGGGCCGGCGATGCCGAGCACCGTCATCTGCGGGATGGTCGAGGCGACCGCGACGACTTTTCGCGCGGCCTGCTCCGGGGTCAGCTTCTCGCTGACCACACCCGGACGGGACTCGTTGGCGCAATCGTATTTGCGATTGCAGTAATTGCACTGGATGTTGCACGCGGGCGCGACCGCGACGTGCATGCGAGCGAAGTGATGATGTGCCTGCTCGCTGTAGCAGGGATGGTTCTTCACCTTCTCCCAGATTTCCGGCGGCAGATCGCTGGGGCCTGCGGCCGAGCCGCAACCGGTCTTGCCGGCGCCGCCCTTGCTGCTGCATCCCGATTGCGCCGCGCTGTTGCGCATCTGTTCGAACGACGTCGTTCCCAGGGCGCTGAAATCATGCAGTTGCAGCAGCTTGCTCATATCCGGGCCTCGTTCGATCGCCGCACGACAGGCGGCTTGTCGGTGGGTGATGGTGCTGCAACCGAGCCGGCGACGATCGAAGGCGATCCGCGGGCGCGGCGATCCGTTGAAGACGGCGTCCGACGGTCAAGGCGTCGGCCGTCTTGCAAGATCACACGTCAGGCCGGCACGCAGGTGTTGTCGACCGGGCAGACCGAGACGCACTGCGGTTTGTCGAACTGACCTTCGCACTCGGTGCACTTGGTCGCGTCGATCACATAGGTGCCGCGCTTCATGCTGATCGCGGCGTTCGGGCATTCGAATTCACACGCACCGCAGACGGTGCACTGGGAGGTAACAATCTTGTAGGCCATGGTCGGCTCCTGGTTCGCAGAGTGCTGCTGACCACTTGTCTTTCAAGCCGCGTGCCAGTTGCCTGATGCTTGATTTTCAACGGTTATTTGACGCCGCACAGGACGTCGCAGGTGTAAGGGGCCCGACACTTGTCGCAAGTCTGACAGGCCGGTGAGGGCGCGTAGGTCGTGGCCGACGGCTCGCATCTTGGCGATGGCGCAAGCAAAAACGGCGCGGCGCGCGACCGCTCAATTGCGTCGCGCGCCGCGCCGATAGCTCGTCGGCAGATCAGAAGTGCTTGAGTTCGATGTTGTGCTTCTTCAGCGCATAGCCGATCTGGCGCGGCGTCAGGCCGAGGATCCGAGCGGCCTTCGCCTGCACCCAGCCGGAACGCTCCATCGCGTTGATCAGCCGCTCGCGTTCCGACATCTGCGACTCGTCCGTCGGCAGATCGGGACGGATCGGAGTCGGTGCGACATCGAGCGCCGACGAAGCGGGCTCGCGCGGATGCACGATCTCGACCGGCGCCTTGCGCGGCAGCACCTGCAGCGGGATCTCCGGTCGGGGGCGCTCCGGCGCCGGCTCGGCGTGGCCCTTCCATAGAATCGCCGACAGGCACTCGTCCTGGTGACAGGCGAAATCGCTGTCGCGAATTTCCGGCCCCATCGCCAAGGTGGCGGTCCGGCGCACGCAGTTCTCCAGCTCGCGGACGTTGCCGGGGAACGAGCAGGCCTTCAGCAGATCTAGCGCGTGCGGCTCGAACGCCAGCTCGCGACCGTTCTCCTTGTTGAAGTTCTTCAAGAACTCGGTCGCCAGCAGCGGAATGTCGGACGGCCGGTCGCGTAGCGGCGGCAGGATCATCGGCACCACGTTGATGCGATAATACAGGTCGGCACGGAACTCCTTGCGCGCCACGGCCTCTTCCAGGTTGCGGTTGGTCGCGGCGACGATCCGGACGTTGACCTTGATCGTCTGGTTGCCGCCGACCCGCTCGAACTCCTGCTCCTGCAACACGCGCAGCAGCTTGGCCTGGAACGAGGCGGAAATCTCGCCGATCTCGTCGAGGAACAGCGTTCCCTTGTCGGCCAGCTCGAAGCGGCCCTTGCGCGACGCGATCGCGCCGGTGAACGCACCTTTCTCGTGGCCGAACAGTTCGGATTCCAGCACCGATTCCGGCAACGCCGCACAGTTGATCTTGATGAACGGGCCGTTGGCGCGGGACGACAATTCGTGGATCGCCTTGGCGATCAGCTCCTTGCCGGTGCCGGATTCGCCGCGCAGCAGCACTGGCGACTGGGATTTGGCGATGATGCTGACCTTGGCCAGCAGCTTACGGATCGCCGGGCTCTCGCCGACGATGCCGTCGACCTTGACCCGCTTGCGCTCGCGTTCCGGCTTCAGCTCGGACAGTTCCTTCTGCAGCCGATGGCTCTCCGCCATCAGCCGTTCGCGGTCACGGGCGACCACGCGGTGCAGCTTCACGGTCTGGCCGATCAGGTTGGCCACCATGGTGAGGAAGCGCACATCGGCGTCCATCCGGAAATGCGAGCGACCGTCGCGAACGCGGTCGATGCTCAGCGTGCCCACGACCCGCGAGTCGATTCGGATCGGCACGCCGATGAACGACACCCGGACTTCGTCCGTGGCGCCGAGCGCCACCGCGTCGGCGGCGGTGAACATCGGATGGCTGGAGACGTTGTCGGCGACCAGCGGAACCGCGGTGGCGACGATCTGGTCGATCGCCTTCTGCGGCAGGCGGGCGCGATAGCGGTTATCGCTGCCCTCGTTCCAGCCGACGCCGACGGTAATGTCCGGCACACTGTCATCGGCCAGCAGCGACACCACACCGTTCCGCATCTGCAGGAACGATTGCAACAGGTTGACCACATTGGCGAGGGTGATCTCCAGCCTCGCCGGTGAGGTGAGGATTTTCGAGATCTCAAAAATGCCGGTGAGCGCGATGTCACTCAGCGGTATCGGGGGATGGGTCATCGACGGCGACGGGTACTCGTTTTCGACAAGGCGGATTTCGCGCTGAGCCATAGCTGGTCTCCATCGCCCCCGAGCCTTCCCCCGTCAGATCCGGAGCGTTGCGAGATTGTGGATGAATTCCAACCAGATGTCGTGCTCATCTTGGCTGCATCGCTGCGGAAGTTATGGCTAGCCCTGCTTAGTTCGTTACCACGAGCAAAACTGCTGATAATCAACCGATTACTACTCTACCACCAGCCTGACACCAGAATCGCATTGATGCAGCGCAAAACTGATCGACCAAAAGATCAGCAACAAGCAGGCGACCGGTGTGACTGCCAATCAGTCGCGAACTAAGTTCGAATTATTTACCGAACCTCCGGTCAGACGTGCTGACCGCCATTGATGTGTATTTCTTCGCCAGTGACATAACTGGCCGCCTCGGAGCACAAGAAGAACATCACTTTGGCGACTTCGTCCGGTGTCCCGATACGTCGCATCGGAATCGTCGGCGCCAGCATCGCCTCAGTCTCCGGCGACAGGATATCAGTCTTGATCTCGCCGGGCGCGATTGCGTTCACCCGGATACCGTAGGGCGCATAGTCGTGTGCCATCTCCCGGGTCAGACAGGTCAGCGCCGCCTTCGAGGTGGCGTAGGCACTGCCCGCGAACGGATGGACCCGCGAACCGACGATCGAGGTGACGTTGACGATCGAGCCTTGCCCCGCACGCAGTTCGTCGAACAATCCCTGTGCCATCATCACCGGCGCGAGCAGATTGACGTGGAACACGCTCATCCAAGTCGCGACCGGCGTGTTCAGCGACGTCAACCGCTCGCCTTCTGCGCTCTTGGGCGAAATCGCCGCGTTGTTGATCAGCGCATGCAGCGGCCCGCCGCCGAGCTTTTCCTTGAGCTCGTCGATCGCCCGCGGCACCGCGCGATGATCGGCGAGCTCGACAGCGACATGGTTCTCGAGGCCGGTCGCCCACGGGCAGCGGTCGTCGGCGAACGGCTGCCGGGAGCAGGTAATGATCCGCCAACCGGCATCCGAGAACAGCTTGCCTGTAGCATGCCCGATGCCACGCGACGCGCCGGTCAGCACCAACGTCTTCTGCTTGCCGGTGCGCGCCTCGCGCTGGTCATTGTGAAACGGACAGGCGCCCCCAGCGGCCGACGGCATCCCTGCCGGTATGCCGGGTGGCATTTCGGCCGGACGGGTTTGCTGCGGTGTCGATGTCGGTGCGGGGTCGAGCCGCTCGGCGTGCAGGGGTTCAGAATGCACGGCACGGTCTCCATCGGTTTTCATTGCCTGCGAACTTGCACGAACCGGGCCAAGCGACTTTCGTCGGATTCAGGCCGCCAAACCGGCCGTTGTTGCCAAAGGATGTCATCAGAGCGACACCAGCCCGGCGTCGCAGACGACACAACGTCCGCTTTCCGACATCAAAATCGATATCAAAATACCACCAACAATCACCTGCGGGTCTGGTCCGGCTCTTGCTTAAGGCTGAGTCAGACACTGAACACAGCGTGGTGATAATGACTCAGCCTCACCAACTCAGCCCCGGCGGCTTCGCGGTCGTGCTCGGGACCAATGAGATCGCTTCGGCCGTTGCCGTTCATCTGCATGGCGCCGGCTGCTGTGTGGTGATGTCCCACGATCCGTTCCCGCCGGTGATCCGCCGTAAGATGTCATTTCACGATGCGCTGTACGGCGACGAAGTGATGGTCGAGGGTGTGCGCGGCACCCGCGTCGACGAAGGCACCGAGATTTTCAAGGCGTTGAGGCGGTCCGGCAGCGTGCTGGTGACATGGCTCGCGCTGCCCGACCTGCTGCCGATCGGCACGATCGACATTCTAGTCGACGCCCGGATGCAGAAGCATCGCGTCACCCCGGACCTGCGGCGGCTGGCGCGCGTCAGCGTCGGGCTCGGCCCGGGCTTTTCAACGTCGGCGAATTGCGATGTCGCGATCGAAACCCGTCCCGGCCGCAGCGGTCTGATCGTCGGCGACGGCTGGACCGACGCGGCCGACGGAGTTGCCAGCCCGCTTGGAGGCGTCGGCGCCGAACGCTTTAAGTATTCGCAGGCTAGCGGACGATGGCGGACCGCGGTCGAGATCGGCAGCCGGGTGTTCAGCGGCTTTCCGGTCGGCCACCTCGGCGGCGTTCCGGTGCGCGCGCCGTGCGACGGCATCCTGCGCGGTGTGGTCCGAGACGGCCAGGACGTTCCGCAAGGCGTCAAGCTGATGGAAGTCGACTCCCGCGGTCGGCATGCGCAATGGACCGGGATCGACGATCGCGGCCGCGGCATTGCCAAGGCAGTGCTGCGGGCGGTGCAGCCGCAGGCGGAGATCCGCCCCAGCTACGCGATCCAGCCGCTCGCTGCGTTCTGAACCGGCGACGACCGGGCGCTGGCCATCGCAAAGGTGGCCTTTTCGCACATGGATTGAAGAATCCTCCTTGAAGAGCCCGACGAAGCCGGGCGTCTCGAAGAATGAGAGATGCAAGTCTCGCGAGCCATGCATTGACACGCATGGCTCGAGACGGCGCTACGCGCCTCGTCGCCATAGGCTCTGCCTGTGGTGAGCGATCCAGAACGAATGACTGAACTTCGTTGATCTCTGCCGGCCTTAGCCGGCGCCGAACGCCACGGCGACGTTGTAGGTGAGCAGGCTGGCGATATAGGCGAGCACGAACATGTAGATGAAGGTGACGCCCATCCAGCGCCAGCCTCCGGTCTCGCGCTTGATCACCGCGAGCGTCGAGGCGCATTGCGGCGCGAACACGAACCAGGCCAGCAGCGACAGCGCGGTCGCCAGGCTCCATTTCGAGGCCAGCACCTGGCCGATCTGCTCTGCCGCTTCCTTGCCGCCTTCGATCGCATAGACGGTGCCGAGCGCCGCGACCGCGACTTCGCGCGCCGCCATGCCGGGGATCAGCGCTACCGCGATCTGCCAGTTGAAGCCGAGCGGCGCCAGCACCGGCTCGATCGCGTGACCGATGATCGACGCCAGACTGAAATCGATCGCCGGTTCGGTCGCCCCGGCCGGCGGTCGCGGGAACGAGGCCAGGAACCAGATCAGCACCATCATCGAAAAGATCGTGGTGCCGGCGCGCTGCAGGAACATCTTGGCGCGGATGTAGACGCCAATGGCGACGCTCTTCAGCCGCGGCAGCTTGTAGTCGGGCAGCTCGAGCATGAACGGCGCCGGCTCGTAGTCGCGCCACATGAAGAACTTGACCAGCGCCGAAACCGTCAGCGCGCTGACGATTCCCGCGGTGTAGAGGCCGAACATCACCAGCCCCTGCAGATTGATCCAGCCGAACACCTCCTTGGCCGGCACGAAGGCCGAGATGATCAGCGTATAGACCGGGATTCGCGCCGAGCAGGTCATCAGCGGCGCGATCAGGATCGTGGTGAGGCGGTCTCGGCGGTTGTCGATCACCCGTGTCGCCATGATGCCGGGGATGGCGCAGGCGAAACTCGACAGCAGGGGAATAAAGGCGCGGCCATGCAGCCCGGCGCCGCCCATGATGCGGTCCATCAGGAACGCGGCACGGGCCATGTAGCCGAAATCTTCCAGCAGCAGGATGAAAAGGAAGATGATCATGATCTGCGGCAGGAACACGATGACGCTGCCGACGCCGGAGATCACGCCGTTCTGAAGGAAGCTCTGCAGCAGACCGTCCGGCAGGCTGGCGCGCACGAACTCGCCGAGCGCTTCGAAGCCGCCGGCGATCAGCTCCATGATCGGCTGCGCCCAGGAGAACACCGCCTGGAACATCACGAACAGGATCAGGACCAGGATCAGCAGGCCGGCCACGGGATGCAGCACCACCCGGTCGACCTGTGCGGTCAGGGTGTGGGGCCGCGCCGGCAGGCTGACGCAATCGGCGATAATGCGGTCGGCCTCGCGCTGTAGCGCGCGCAGCTCGCTGGTGCTCAGCGGACGCCAATTGTCTCCGGTGGAGGGCGCTGGCGCCTGGGCAGCGAATTCATCGGTCCGCCTCAACAGCTCCGCGGTGCCGCCCTTGCGGACCGCGATCGACGTGACCACCGGAATCCCGAGCTGCGCCGACAGTTTCTCGACATCGACGGTGACGCCGCGGCGCATCGCAATGTCGTACATATTGAGCACGAGCATCAGCGGCCGGCCGGTGGCCTTCAATTCCAGCATCAGCCGGAAGGTCAGCCGCAGATTGGTGGAGTCGGCGACGCACAGCACCAGATCCGGCACCGGCTCGCCCGACTTGCGGCCGAGCACGACGTCGCGGGTGATCTCCTCGTCGGGGCTGCGGCCACGCAACGAATAGGTTCCGGGCAGATCGACCAGACTGACGCCGCGACCGCTTGGCGTGGTGAACAGGCCGGTCTTGCGTTCGACGGTCACACCCGGGTAGTTCGCCACCTTTTGGCGACTGCCCGTCAGAGCGTTGAACAGCGAGGTTTTGCCGCTATTGGGCGTTCCAACCAGAGCGAGGTTGAACGGATGGGATTCGACCGAACTCATCGCGCAATCGCCAAATCAAGAAACTGCAATCCGCGCGTCACATCAGCACGACGGCCATCGCCTCGCGGCGACGAACCGCGATGGTGATGTTGTCGACCCGAACCGCGATCGGGTCCCGACCAATGATCCCCTCGTGCAGCACTTCGACCTTTGCCCCCTCGACGAACCCGAGTTCGATCAGGCGGCTCTCCAACTCGACCGGTTGCAGCGACGAGGCTCCGCGGTGCGGATCGATCGCCTGAACCACGCCGCGATAGCCTCGGCGCGCGTTCCCCAGCAGGATCGGCTGGTGATGGCTGTGGCCGTTGTGATGGAGGTTCTTGGTCATTACTCGTTGTTCCAATCGGCGCCGCGAAGGTCAAGGGATTCAAGCCGGCGCCGTCGGGAGTTTAGAACGATTGTAACAGGCGCTATCAATTCGCATCTAACAAGAAAGCGCCGGAAATTGGTTTGATTTGGCACAAAATTCCGGGCGGCATCGCACGCTCTCAATCTCGGCGCGCATTGCACGCCTCGATCGATCAGCGGCAGCAACCCGAATAGACACGCGGCAAGATCCGTAAACCATCGAACCCGATCGTTGGCCCTCACCCGCCCGTGATTAAGGTTTCGGCCAATACCGCATCCGATACTCTGCGAACGGTCAGGAACTGGCTCGACCGTGCACGTAGGCTGCGGTCGAGCAACGATCGCATCGCGCGACCGGGAAGCACCATGTCCGCCAAGACCTCGAAAGCGAAACGACGCAAGCCGGCCGCAACCATTGGTGGCTCGTGGCTCACGATGCTGACCCAGAACCTCACCAATATGGCGTCCGTGCTGGCGTCGTCCGGATCGGTCTTGCTCTGCCTGCTGATCGCCAAGCGGTTCGCCTGAGGCGACCACGATCCGGACATCTGCGAGCGCGGCGGAAGCCGGTGATGTGCGTGACCGATCAGGCCACGCGCACCGTGTCGAGGAACCTGGTGACCTCGATCTTCAGCCGGCTGGACTCCTGTGACAGCGACTGCGCCGCCGACAGCACCTGGGCGGAAGCCGATCCCGTCTCGGTGGCGCCGCGCTGCACGTCGGTGATGTTCGCCGACACCTGCTGGGTGCCGTGCGCCGCCTGCTGTACGTTCCGCGAGATTTCCTGAGTCGCAGCGCCCTGCTCCTCGACCGCAGCGGCGATCGCCGATGAGATATCCGACATCCGGCCGATGGTGAGACCGATCTCGCGGATAGCCTGAACCGACTCGTTGGTGGCCGACTGGATGCCGGAGATGTGCTGGCTGATTTCGCCGGTGGCTTTCGCGGTCTGCTCCGCCAGCGCCTTGACCTCGGCGGCCACGACCGCGAAGCCGCGCCCCGCCTCACCGGCCCGCGCCGCCTCGATGGTGGCGTTGAGCGCGAGCAGATTGGTCTGGCCGGCGATGGTGTTGATCAGCTCGACCACGTCGCCAATCCGGCTTGCAGCTTCCGACAGGTCACCGACGCTGGCATTGGTCTTGCGAGCCTGATCCACCGCCTCGGAGGCGATGCGCGACGATTCTTGCACCTGACGGCTGATCTCGGTGATCGACGACGACATCTCCTCGGTCGCGGAGGCGACCGACTGGACGTTGGTGGAGGCCTCTTCGGAGGCTGCGGCGACCGAAGTCGCCAGATCCTGCGAACGGTCCGCGGTCGCGGTCAGCGTGCCGGCCGACGCCTCCAATTCGGTCGATGCCGACGACACCGTGTCGACGATTTCGCTGATCGCAGCTTCGAACTTCCGGGTGGCCGCGTCGACCCGCTGTCCGCGCGCGATCTTCTCCTCGGCCTCGCGGGCCGCAGCCAGATCGGCATCACGTTTGGCGATCAGCGCCTCTTTAAAGATCTGCAGCGAATCCGCCATCGCGCCGATCTCGGTGGCCTCGCCGCGATGCGGCACCTCGGCCGTCAGATCGCCCTGCCCGAGCGCCTGCATCGGCGCAATGATCGAGGCAATGCCACGGCTGATGTCGCGGATCACCAGATAGCTCGCGATCGCACCGAACGCGATCGTCAGCACCAGAATGGTGACAACGATCATCAATGCCGAGCTGTACGTGGCTTCCGCCATTGCAGTCGACTCGTCGGAGCCCTTGTTGTTGAGATCGACGCTCTTCTGCAGGATGGCATCGACCCGGCTGCCGATCGGCCCGAGGGTCTTGGTCAGGTACACGCCGAGTTCCGCGGTCGACTGACCGAGACTCTGCTGCGACATCTCCACTGCCTTTTTGGCGCCGTCGAGATAGACGTTCAGCTCCTTGCTGACCTCCTCATAAAGCGCCTTCTCTTCGGACGAACTAATCATCCTGCGGTAGCTGTCGAGCTCTTTGTTGAGGGCGCCTTCGACGCGAGCAATTCGCTTCGCTGCGGTCGCCTTGCCTTCCGCAGTGACTTCCATTGCATGCGCCCGCAGCGTCACCCGGTACATCGCCAGGGTGGTGCGGATGTCGCCGAGAGCGCGAACGCTGGGAAGCCAGTTGGTCGCGATGTCCACGGTGGAGTGGTTCAAGGTCCGCATCTTGAGCAGACCGAGACCTCCGACCCCCGACAAGGCTACGAGGAGCAACGCGACGAGCGCGATGATCTTGGTGCGAATCGAGAGACTGGACAGCATGAACTTATACTCGTGAGGTGGAAGGTGGAGAATCGTGCGTCGCTGCACTTGAGGATCGTCCCAGTCGAACCGTACCGACATTGCGGACGAGTCTTGGAACCAGAATGCGGTATTTACCTTGAAGGGGTGTTAAGGCCCGGACCACGTAGAATTACTGACTACGTGTCATCGCGGGCTCCTTCGAGCAACCCAAAGCGGCACGATTCACGGATCAACCGATTGACCTACCTATCGATCTCGTTCGGGCTCGGCTCATCCCGCCGGAGTGCACGAGAGGTGTTCCGATGCAACACATCGATTGCAGCGCAGCAATAATGGTATTCGATTACGCGCCACAGGACGCGTTGGTCGCAAGCGCAGTCTCGCCGGACGGTTGACCGTCCACGAATAGCGGCGCCAAGCCCGCGGAGGATTACCGGAGCCCCAAAACGCAAAACGGCCTGCGTGCGCGACGCAGGCCGTTGCGATCAAAGTGTCGGAAGCTCAAGCCGCCTGCGGCTTCAGTTTGGCACGCCAGTTCGGGTACAGCTTGTCGGCATCGTGCGCGAAGCTCTCGAAGGCGCGGGCGAATTCGCGGTGGTCCTTGGCGAACTCGACCGGATCGGCGCCCTGCTTCCAGCACTGCTCGGCCTGCCGCAGCGACTTGGCACCTGCCGCGCCGCCGTCGATGTGGCCGAACGCACCGCCACCTGCTGTCATGATCAGGTTGGAGTGGCCGAGATTGTCGAAGAAGCCCGGCATCCGCAGCGCGTTCATGCCACCAGAGATGATCGGGGTGGTCGGGTTCATGCCGAGCCACTCCTGATGGAAGTACGGACCATCGGCGGCGTCTTCGGTGATCATGTAGGCGATCGCGCGGTCGGCCGCCTCGCCTTCCATCTTGCCGAATCCCATCGTGCCGGTGTGGATACCCGACGCGCCCTGCAGACGTGCCATCTTGGACAGCACGAAGGCAGTATAGCCGCGCTTGGACTGCGGCGACGTCACAGCGCCATGGCCGGCGCGGTGGTAATGCAGATACTGCTTCGGGAACGCACGGCGGGCGGTGGTCACCGCCGCCGGGCCGGCGACGTAACCATCGACCAGGAACGCAATATGGTCTGCGTTGTCGGCGAAGGTCTCGAGGATGAACTCGCCGCGCGCCAGCATCTCGTAGTGATCGTCGGCGGTGATGTTGAACGAGAACAGCTTGGCCTCGCCGGTGGTGTCCTGCGCCCGGCGCATCGCGTCGGCGACGGCGCGTACCGTGTCCTTGAACGGCGCGAACACCTGGTTGCCCTGCGGCTCGTCGTTCTTGATGAAGTCGCCGCCCAGCCAGAAATCGTAGCAGGCGTTGGCAAACGGCTGCGGACGCAGACCGAGCTTCGGCTTGATGATGGTGCCGACGATGAAGCCGCCGTTGATCACCGGCCGGCCGAGCACGCGCCACAGATCCTTGATCGTGGTCGACGGGCCGTCGAACAGCTTGAGATACACCGGAGGCACGTAGAAGTCGTACATCTTGGCGTATTCGACGTCGCCCATGCCCTGGTTGTTGCCGATCGTGAGCGTCAGGAACGAGGCGATCATGGCGCGGCCGTCGATCACGTTGCGATCGAACAGCTCGATCGGATACGCGATCTTCATCAGGCTGTTGGCCTCGTCGACTTCGTACACCAGCGCATCGACGCCCCGCGTGAAGTCGTCGGTGGTGGAGACTTCGACGTTGGTGCCGGTCGAAGATTCGGCGGCGAAGTGCGCGGCAGTCTGGATGAAGTTGCCGAAGCCGGGCTTCGGCTTCATGATGTAGGCGCACAGCACATGCCGTCCGCCCGCGATCAGCTCGCTCTCTTTGAGGTTGAGATTGGCGTAGCGGTTCGACTGGTCCATGGTGATCTCCTGCAATGCGAGGCGCGGCGGCCCGCTGGCCGCCGCGGATCTATTTCAATTACTCTGCCGCACGGGCGACTTGGCCGATCTGCGGATCGAGCGCGCCGGCCTTGTAGCGCTTGGCCATTTCCGACATCGGCACGACCTTGATCTTGCCGGCGTTGCCGGCGGTGCCGAACTGCTCGAAACGCAGCTTGCAGACGTCGCGCATCGCATCCATCGCCGGCTTCAGGAACTTGCGCGGATCGAACTCCGCCTTGTTCTGAGTGGCGACTTTCCGGAACACGCCGGTCATCGCTAGGCGGCAGTCGGTGTCGATGTTGACCTTGCGGACGCCGTGCTTGATGCCACGCACGATTTCCTCGACCGGCACGCCGAAGGTCTGCGGCATCGCGCCGCCGAACTCGTTGAAGATGTCCTGCAGGTCCTGCGGCACCGACGACGAGCCGTGCATCACGAGGTGCGTGTTCGGCAGCCGGCGGTGGATCTCTTCGACCACCTTCATGGCCAGCACGTCGCCATCCGGCTTGCGGCTGAACTTGTAGGCGCCGTGCGAGGTTCCCATCGCGATCGCCAGCGCGTCGACCTTGGTGGCGCGCACGAACTCGACCGCCTGGTCCGGATCGGTCAGGAGCTGTTCGCGGCTGACCTTGCCCTCGACGCCGTGGCCGTCTTCCTGCTCGCCGCCGCCGTGCTCCAGCGAACCGAGCACGCCGAGCTCACCTTCCACCGAAGCGCCGACCCAGTGCGCCATGTCGACGACGCGGCGGGTGATGTCGACGTTGTACTGATAATCCGCCGCGGTCTTGGCGTCGGCCTTGAGCGAGCCGTCCATCATCACCGAGGTGAAGCCGTAGCGGATCGCGGTGGCGCAGGTGGCTTCGTCGTTGCCGTGGTCCTGATGCATGCACAGCGGGATGTCCGGATACATCTCGGCCAGCGCATCGATCATCTTCGCCAGCATGATGTCGTTGGCATAGGAGCGGGCGCCGCGCGACGCCTGGATGATCACCGGCGCGTCGACCATCGCCGCCGCCTCCATGATCGCCAGGCCCTGCTCCATGTTGTTGATGTTGAAGGCGGGCACGCCGTAGCCGTGCTCGGCGGCGTGATCCAGCAATTGCCTCAGAGTGATGCGCGCCATGATGTCTCCTCAGATACTATCCGTATGACGACAACCGTCGTCGTGTTGTTCGAAATCGGGCTCAGTGCTTACCGCGGGCGATCGCGCCCTTGGCGGCGTCCACCACCGCTTCCGCGGTGATGCCGAACTTCTGGTACAGGATCGGCGCCGGCGCCGAAGCACCGAATCCGGTCATGCCGACGAACGCGCCGGTGTCACCGATCCAGCGGCGCCAGTCGGTGTCGCGCGCCGCTTCGATGCCGACGCGGGGCGCTGTGCCGAGCACGCTGGCGCGGTACGCGTCGTCCTGGTCGGCGAACAGTTCGAAGCACGGGGCCGACACCACCGCCGCCTTGATGCCTTCGGCTTCCAGCTTGGACGCCGCATCCAGCGCCAGCGACACTTCCGAGCCGGTGGCGATCAGGGTGACGTCGCGCTGGCCGGGATCGACCACGACATAAGCGCCGCGCGCCACCGGGTTGCCGGTCGCGCCGTTCGGACGCGGCAGCGCCGGCAGGCCCTGGCGCGACAGCGCCAGCACCGACGGACGCGAGGTCTGCTTCAGCGCGCAGTCCCAGGCCTGCGCGGTCTCGATCGCGTCGGCCGGGCGGAACACCAAGAGATTCGGGATCGCCCGCAGCGAGGCGACGTGCTCGACCGGCTGATGGGTCGGCCCGTCCTCGCCGAGGCCGATCGAATCGTGGGTCATCACATGGATGACACGCACGCCCATCAGCGCCGCAAGGCGGATCGCCGGACGGCTGTAGTCGGCGAACACCAGGAAGGTGCCGCCGAACGGCACGAAGCCGCCGTGCAGTGCGATGCCGTTCATCGCCGCCGCCATACCAAACTCGCGGATGCCGTAGTGCAGGTAGGACCCGCCGAACGCGCCCGGCTTCACCGACGCGGTGCCCTTGGCATGCGTCAGGTTGGAGTGCGTCAGGTCGGCCGAGCCGCCGAGGATGTTCGGCGACGCCGGCACGATGGCGTCGATGGTGAGCTGCGACGCTTGCCGGGTGGCAATGGTCGGCTTATCGGCGTCGAACTTGGCGATCAGGCCCTGCAGCGCGCCTTCGTAGTCCGCCGACAGCTTGCCGGCGAGTGCATCGGTGAAGCCGGTGCGGGTCGCGGCATCCGCAGCGGCCAGCCGCTGGCTCCAGGCTTCGTGCGCGGCCTTGCCGCGGCCACCAGCCTCACGCCAGCGCGCCAAAATCGCTTCCGGAATTTCGAACGGCGGATACGGCCAGTTCAGTGCCGCGCGGGTCTTCTCGACCTCGTCGGCGCCAAGCGGGGCGCCGTGCGCCTTCTCGGTGCCCGCCACCTTCGGCGAGCCGAAGCCGATCGTGGTGCGGCAGGCGATCAGCGACGGACGGTCGCTGGTCTTGGCCTGCTCGATCGCGGCCGCGACCGCTTCCGGATCATGACCATCGACGCGGGTGGTAGCCCAGCCCGACGCGGCGAAGCGCGCGAGCTGATCGTCCGAGCACGACAGCGAGGTGTCGCCGTCGATCGAGATGTGGTTGTCGTCCCACAGCACGATCAGCTTGTTGAGCTTGAGGTGGCCGGCCAGCGAGATTGCCTCATGGCTGACGCCTTCCATCAGGCAGCCGTCGCCGGCAATGACGTAGGTGTGGTGATCGACCAGCGCGTCGCCGTAGCGCGCGTTCATCATCCGCTCGGCGAGCGCCATGCCGACCGAGGTCGCGAGTCCCTGGCCAAGCGGGCCGGTGGTGGTTTCGACGCCCTGGGTGTGGCCATATTCCGGATGACCCGGGGTCTTCGAACCCCACTGCCGGAACGACTTGAGCTGATCGATCGTCACGTCCGGATAGCCGGTCAGATGCAGCAGCGCGTACAGCAGCATCGAGCCGTGGCCGGCCGACAGCACGAACCGGTCACGATCGGCCCAGGTGGGATCGGCCGGATCGAACTTCAGAAAGCGGGTGAACAGCACGGTGGCGACGTCGGCCATGCCCATCGGCATGCCCGGGTGACCGGACTTCGCCTTCTCGACGCCGTCGATGGCGAGAAAGCGAATCGCATTCGCCATGTCGCGAAGCGTGACCTTGTCGTGGATATCGCGTGCGGGAACGTTCAAACCGGCCTCCCCAGATTCTTGCAGATGTTGGGCATTACTTCATGCTTCGCTTGCGGTCGATCAGTTGCATGATCAACGGCGTCAGGATGAGCTGCATCGCCAGATCCAGCTTGGCGCCGTGGATCACGATCGAGTTGGCGCGCGACATGAAGCTGCCCTGGATCATCGACAGCAGATACGCAAAGTCGATGCCGCGCGGATTCTTGAACCGGATCACCACCATCGATTCATCGGCGGTGGGAATCCAGCGCGCGATGAACGGGTTCGAGGTATCGACGGTCGGCACCCGCTGGAAGTTGATGTCGGTCTCGGCGAACTGCGGCACGATGCAGTGCACGTAGTCCGGCATCCGGCGCAGGATCGTATCGGTCACCGCTTCGGTGGTGTAGCCTCGGTCGGCACGGTCGCGATGCAGCTTCTGGATCCACTCCAGATTGATCACCGGCACCACGCCGATCTTGAGGTCGGCATGCTGCGCGACGTTGACCTTCTCGGTGATCACAGCACCGTGCAGCCCCTCGTAGAACAGCAGATCGGAGTTTGCCGGCAGGTCTTGCCAGTCGGTGAAGTTGCCGGGCGGCACGCCGTGGATCGCGGCTTCTTTGTCGTCATGGACGTAGGTGCGGGTTCTGCCGGTGCCGGTGTTGGCGTAATCGCGAAACGTGGTCTCGAGCTCCTCGAACAGATTGGTCTCGGGGCTGAAATGCGAGAAGTGCTTATTTCCCTTCTCGGCTTCCTCCGCCATCCTGTTGCGCATGTCGACGCGATTGTAGCGGTGGAACGCATCACCTTCGATGAACGCGGCGTTGACGTTCTCGCGGCGGAAAATCTGCTCGAAGGTCTTCTTCACGGAGGTCGTGCCGGCGCCGGAGGAGCCGGTGATGGAGATGATCGGATGCTTGCGGGACATGAGGAGGTACTTCCAATTCCAACCGGGGGAGACGACGTCAGACGCGGAACAGGCCGCGGCGGGCGAACAGCGGCGCCGAACGCGAGGCCGCACTCGGATCGGTGTGCAGCAGTTCGATGCGCTTGACCTTGTCGATCGACCCCATGATCAGCGGCGAGCGCTGATGGATCGTCTTGGCGGTGAGATCGAGCACGCGCTCGCGCCCGGTCGAGGCGGCGCCGCCGGCCTGCTCCATCACGAACGACATCGGATGGGTTTCGTACAGGAGCCGCAGCCGGCCGTTGCCATAGCCCGCGCGATTGTCGCCCGGATACAGGAACACGCCGCCGCGGGTGAGGATGCGATAGACCTCGGCCACCAGCGAGCCGATCCAGCGCATGTTGAAGTCCTTGGCGCGCGGGCCGTCGGAGCCGGCGATGCACTCGTCGACGAAGTCGCGGATCGGCTGCTCCCAATGGCGATGGTTCGAGGCGTTGATGGCATATTCGGCAGTGTCGGCCGGCACCGTCACCCGCTCGCGGATCAGCCGGTACACTCTGGCCTTGCGATCCAGCGTGAAGATATCGACGCCGTCGCCCAGCGTCAGCACCAGCGAGGTCTGCGGCCCGTACACCACGAAGCCGGCGGCGATCTGGCAGGAGCCCGGCGCGGTGAACGGCTTAACGCCCGGCTGGTTCGGGATGATCGAGAAGATCGTCCCCACCGTCATATTGGTGTCGATGTTGGACGAGCCGTCGAGCGGATCATAGGCGATCGAGATCGGCGCGTTCGGATCGCCGTCGAGCAGCGTATCGGACTCTTCTGATGCCAGCGCCGCGAAGGGCACGTCCTTCAGCGAGGCGACGATGATCTCGTCGGCCTTGACGTCGAGATCCTTCTGCACGTCACCGTCGGCATTGCTGCCGCCGTGCGCCGCGCCGGTGATGCCGGCCAGAGCCCCCTGCCCGATCAGTTCAGAGATTTCGATCGACCCAGCGGCGATCGCGGCGACCGCTTCGGCGACCGCTTTCCGCTGCGGATCGACCGCATACGAATCCAAAAAGGCTGAAAGCGTTTGGCCCTGACCCATGATGACTCCCCCACAACGCAGCGCGGCCAATTGGCTCCGCGGGCTCCGTTGCGCGGAGCTTGTGAGCCGATCGATCACATAAGAGAAATTGCATTTTCCTTGGTACCACCAAAGGAATTTTTATACGGAACGCCACCGCCCTGTATTTACTTACCGGAAAAACGACGACGCGGCGCGAATTCTGCACAATTAGTCGAAGGCCGCTGTGATTTAGATCAGAGCCGAAGCGGAAGATCGGCCCGATTTGGCCGCCAAATGGCTTCGGAGGCCGAGCTCTCATACTTTAGCAGTCCGCGGGCCTCCAGGACCTGCGGCCGTTTGACCATCAAGCGCCCCGCAGCGCTCGCTGCCGTCACCTCGCTTGACGGTCCGGGGGCTTTTTTGGGACATAAGAAACCTGAACCAAAACAGTCGGTTGATTGAGCCGGGCGATGCGCGCGGCGGACACCGGAGCATGGGGGAGACGACATGGGTGACGCAGTGATGGTCGGCGCGGAGGCATTCGCGTTCGACGGCGGCAAGACGGGCGTCCTGCTGGTTCACGGATTTACCGGCAGTCCGCAGAGCATGCGCTATCTGGGCGAACGGCTCGGCGAGCGCGGCTATTCGATTCTCGGCCCCCGGCTGCCGGGGCACGGCGTGTCTCCGGCCGCAATGGCCAAGACCACCGCGAGCGACTGGGTCGATTGCGCCGAGGACGCGCTGCTCGAGCTCTCGGCCAAATGCGACAAGACCTTCGTGGCCGGGCTGTCGATGGGCGGCACGCTGTCGCTTTATCTGGCCGCTTCGCATCCCGACAAGGTCGCCGGCGTGATCCCGATCAATGCCGCAGTGCAGATCGAGTCGCCCGACCTCGCCGGGCTCGCCTATGCGCGCGGCTTGCCGGAGTTCGTCCCAGGCATCGGCTCGGACATGGTGGACACCACCACCAAGGAGCTGGCCTACGACCAGGTTCCGGTAACCTGCGTCAAGCAGGTGATGGGGCTGGCGGCCACTGCCCGCGCGATGCTGCCCAAGATCAAGTGCCCGACCTTGGTGATCAATTCGCGGGTCGACCATGTGCTGTCGCCGACCAATGCGACGGTCATCGCGAACCACGTCGGCTCCAGCCGGATCGAACTGCTGTGGCTGGACAACTCCTATCATGTCGCGACGATCGACAACGACAAGGACCTGATCGCCACCGCGATCGACAGCTTCGTGCAGCGCAATCTGTAACGCGCGGCCGCGGCAGCGCTGAGGGTGATTGGGATCACACCGGCGCTGCTGCACACCCTCGTTGGCCGAAAAGCCTCATCGGAGCGACTAGGACGACCGGGTCGCGAGATGCTGAAAGAGGCTTCGCGCCAGCGGCGTCAGATCCGGCTCGCTGCGGACGCAGACCGATAGCCGCCGCGTCGCCCAATCGTCCTGAAGCCGGGCGATGGCAATGCGGGCCGATCGTTTCGAGCGCCGCGCGGCCGATTCCGGAACGATGCCGATTCCGACGCCTTCGCCCGCCAGACGGCAGATCCCGTCGAAGCTGCGAAGCGCAACTCGGAGCTTGATCTTCGCCCCGAGACGAGCCGCCTGCATCTCGAGATGCTGCTGCAGTGCCCCGCCGGACAGACCAACGAAGTGGTGGTCGAGCAATTCGGAAAAGCGAAGCTGCGGCTTTCGCACCAGAGCGTGGCCCAAAGACAGCACGGCCACCAGCCGGTCGATGGCGAAGGGACGCAATGTCAGGCCGGCGGTCGCGGCGGCACCGGACAGGATGCCGATTTCGGCGAAGCCGGCGGACACGCTTCTGGCGATATCGGAGCTCTGACGTTCTTTGAGATCCACATCGACCCTGGGATGCTGCGCCATCCAGGTCGCCAGCCGTTCAGGCAGATACTCGGTGATCGCCGCCGTGTTGGCCAGGATGCAGACGCTCGCGCGCACTCCCTTCGCGTAACGACCGAGTTCGCCGCGCATTTCGGCGATCTGGTGCAGGATCGTGCGGGCGTGATGAGCGAGCGCCTCGCCCGCCTCGGTCGGCACGACGCCTCGCCGGCCGCGATGCAGCAGCAGAACTTCGCCGGCGGATTCCATGTCGCGCAGCCGCTCGCTGGCGGCAGGCAGTGACAGACCGGCTTCGGCCGCGCCGCGGGTGATGCTGCCGGCTTCGATAACGGCGAGGAACAGGCCGAGATCGGTGAGGTCGAAGCGCATCTTCCGAGACTAGCCGACGATCAGCCTTCGGCATAGCCGAAGGTACGGATCGGCACATCCGCATTGCCAGAAGCCTCGCGAAGCGGTGGTGATGCACCATGTCCGATGTTTCGATATCGCTGCTGGTTGCGGTCTTCGCCACCTTCTTCGTCGCCGGCCTGGTCAAGGGCGTCACCGGCATGGGGCTGCCGACGGTGGCGATGGGCGTGCTCGGCGCGTTGATCTCGCCGATCGCGGCCGCAAGCCTTCTGCTCGTGCCGTCCTTCGTCACCAATGTCTGGCAACTCCTCGCCGGCCCGAGCCTGGGTCCACTCCTACGCAGGCTGTGGCCGATGATGGCGGCCGTCGTCGCCGGAACGCTGCTGGGATCGGTATGGATCGCCAGCGGCGACACACGGGTGACGACCGCGATGCTCGGTATCGCGCTGATCGTCTACGCGAGCTCCACGCTGCTGGCCCGTCCCATCAGCATTCCGCCACGCGCCGAGCCCTGGCTGTCGCCGCTGATCGGCGGAACAACAGGCATCGTCACGGGCGCAACGGGCGTATTCGTCATTCCGGCCGTCCCCTATATCCAGTCGCTCGGCTTTGCCAAGGACGACCTCGTGCAGGCACTCGGCCTGTCGTTCACCGTATCCACGATCGCGCTTGGAATCGGCCTCGGCGCTCACGGCGCTTTCCATACCGATCATCTGACCGTGTCGGCGCTCGCCACGCTGCCCGCACTCGGCGGCATGTGGGCCGGACAGATCGTTCGTGACCGGATCAGTCCGACCGCCTTTCGTCGCGGCTTCCTGATCTGTTTGTTGCTGCTGGGGTGCGAGATGGCGATGCGATCACTGCTGTGATCGGGGCTCAAGCTGCCAATACACCTCGACGCGGCCCATCGCGCGTCGAAACGGCGTCTCAGCTTTAGCCTCTGAATCATTGGACACCGGCCCGTCCTCTTCCGCGAAGAGGACGGGCCGACACGAATGGTAAGAGGCCCGTCACTCCGCCGGTTCGATCACCGATCGCCAGTAACGATGAAGCGCCGCAATGTCGCCGCTGGTCAGGATTGGCATGACCTGCTGCAATTGATCGTCTTGCCAGTCCCACCAACGAAGTTCGAGCAGCTTGTCGATGTCGGAGCCGTCAAATCGCATTCGGATGACCTTGGCGGGATTACCGCCCACAATGGCGTAGGGCTCGACATCCCTTGTGACCAATGCCCTTGTCCCGATGACCGCGCCATCCCCGACTCGAACGCCCGGCATGATGATGGCCTCAGACCCGATCCAGACATCGTTGCCGATGACCGTATCGCCGGCCGCCTGGAACCCGTTGTCCGCCCCTGCGAACGATGGAACGTCGGACATCCAGTAGAACGGGAATGTGCTGATCCAGTCGCTTCTGTGCCCCTGGTTGCCAGCCATGATGAAGGCCGTGCCTGAACCAATCGAACAGAACGAACCGATGATGAGCCTGTCCACACCTTCGTCCGGCAACAGGAAGCGTGCGCATTCGTCGAAGCCGTGCCCGTGATAGTAGCCGGAATAATAACTGTAGCGACCAACGTGGATGTTTGGATTGGTGACGAGGCGGTCAAGAGTGATGCCCCTGAAGGGGCTTTCAAAGACATTAGCCATAGGAAGGACCGTAGATTAGCAAGCCACGCACGCGGCGACGCGCCACCCGCATCTGCAGGTGAACTCTGGCAGGAGCTCCCTGAAGCCGCCTGCCAAGCGCTCCTCACGTCAAAGACGCGGAAGCGAGATGCTGCTGGTACAGTCTGCGGACTTCATGTCGTGATGATACACAGATTGACGCTGGGTTTCGAGCCTGAAAGGCCGCACGATCTCGCCCGCAATTTAAGGTCTCGATGAAGCGGGCCGACCGAAGATCAGCAGCAGATTCGGGACAAGCCGCCGTCGTGGTGCTGCGCCTTTATTTAAGCGATCGTTGCTTCGCTTAAATTATCGAGACACCGAGGGTAAGCAAGCTTAAACAGCGAGTGGGAAGCCGGCTGGCGGGGCCCAAAGACCTTCACCCTCGATAGAGGTGGGGAAAATCGGTGGTGTAAAGGAGCTGGCTGGCGGAAAGACGCCAAGCTGGCGGAGAGAGTGGGATTCGAACCCACGGTACGGTTTCCCGCACACACGCGTTCCAGGCGTGCGCCTTCAACCACTCGGCCACCTCTCCGGGTGCCTTCTCATGACCGCGTCGGGCGGATTTGGCAAGGGATTGCGCTGCCGGCTGGGGAAATTCGTGCCGGAATCACACCTTTCGGCCCACCCCTCCGGGCCGAAAGGTCGACGGACAGCATGTCCGGGGCCTCCTTGACCCTGGCCCGGGGAACCTACTGCAGCACTGCCCCGCCGACGGCCTGGGGCGTCCGGCGTGACCAGCCGCCCGTCAGCCTGATCGCCGACGGCTGCGGCGAGGGCGGCAGGGCGATCGGGCCGGACTTCTGATTGCTGTCGTGGGCGCGCTCAAGGGCCGCGACGAAGTCGGCGAACCAGCGCTGAATGCTGTTGGCGCGCAGCTTTTCCATCATCGCCTCCCAGCGCAGCCGGCGCTCGGTCAGAGGCATCGCCAGAGCGGCGGCGATCACCCGCGCCATGCCGTCGATGTCGTGCGGATTGACCTGTAGGGCGGTGTCGAGCTCGTTGGCGGCGCCGGCGAACTTCGACAGCACCAGCACGCCCGGGTCGACCGGGTTCTGGGCCGCGACATATTCTTTCGCCACCAGATTCATGCCGTCCTGTAGCGGCGTGACCAAACCGACATGGGCCGAGCGGTACAGCCCGGCCAGCACGCTCTGGCGATAGCCCTTGTTGAGGTAGCGGATCGGCGTCCAATCGACCTCGCCGAGCCGGCCGTTGACGTCGCTGACCAGCTTGGCGAGATCGCTCTGCAGATTGCCGTAAGCCTCGATCGTACCGCGGGACGGCGTCGCGATCTGCAACAGCGAAACCGCCCGCTCCAAGGCAGGCCGGTCGGACAGCATTTTGTCGAACGCTTTGACCCGGTTGATCAGCCCCTTCGAGTAGTCCAGCCGGTCGACGCCGATTACCAGCTTCTCGCCATTGAGACTCTTTCGCAGGCGGGAGACTTCGGGGTGGGTCATCGCCTTCTGTGCTTGTTGGGCGAATGCGCCGGCGTCGATGCTGATCGCGAACACCTCGCAGCGGGCCGATCCGTGCGCCGTCGAAACCACCCCGTCGCTGACCTTCAGACCGAGTTCGGTTTCGACATAGCCGAGGAAATTGCCGCGATCCTCCTCGGTCTGGAAACCGATCAGATCGTAGGCCAGCATCGCCTCGATCAGTTCGCGATGATGCGGCACGCAGCCGATCGTGGCGCGCGACGGCCACGGCGTATGCAGAAAGAACCCGATCGGATGGTCGACGCCGAGCCGGCGAAGTTCGGCGCCGAGCGCCAGGAAGTGATAATCCTGCACCCAGAACGCGGCACCCGGCTTGCGGAAACGCAGCAGCGCCCGCGCCATGAAGCCGTTGACCTCGCGATACGAATGATAATCGTCGTGGGAAACCCGGATCAGATCCGGGCGGGAGTGCAGAGCCGGCCACAGCGCCGAATTGGCAAAGCCTTCGTAGTATCCGCCGTAATGCGCTGCCGGCAGGTCCAACATCGCCAGCGCGCCGGCACCGAGCGGTTCGATTTCGGCGAAAGGTTCGCGGTGAACACCGTCACGGACCCGCCCGCTCGACCCGACCCATATCGCACCGGATTTTTCGACTACCGGCAGCAGCGCCGCCGCTAATCCTCCCGTCATCGGTTCGTTGCCCGACGCGCGGGCAACTCGGTTCGAAACCACGATCAGGTTCACGTCTCCCTCCGGCTCCCCATTGACTGGTGCGTCTGTGTGACGCTCCGGAGATTAACATCCATTCATCGAGATCGTTCCATCGCAACTCCGGAACTTTTCCAGGAACTGCGCGTTTTGGTGGGTTTTTCTGTCCGGAACCGTACTCAAATCATCGACTACGCAGTCGTTGTCAGCAGCCTCGAGAGCCAGTCGCGAACATCGCTCGGCTGATCGAACCGGCCGGCGGTGAGATCGCTGTGACGTCCGACCGAAAATGCCACGCCGTTGAGCTCCGGCATGATCGCAAACACGGTCTCGTCGGTCACGTCGTCGCCGATGAAGACCGGTCGTCGCCCCTCGAACGGCGCGTGCTTCATCAGTTCCAACACGCCGGTCGCTTTGGTGAAACCCGAGTGCTTGATCTCGCACACCGATTTGCCGGGCAGCACTTCCAGCGGCGCATCCGGATTCTCCGCGCGAATCGCCGCAACCGATTCGTAGATCGCTTTTTCTGTGTGCGGTGCCAGACGATAATGCAGCGCCAGAGAATAGCCTTTGTCCTCGAGCAGGATACCAGGGCTGATGCGGGCGATCGCCGCCAGCCGGCTTTTGAGTTCCGGATCGAGCGGCGGCGCATGTGTAGCAACGGCTTCGCCGCCGCCTGACAATCGCATCTCGGCGCCGTGACCGCCGACCGCCGGCAATCGCATCGGCGCAAAAATCAGATCGATGTCGTTGATCGAACGGCCACTGACCAGCGCGAGCGCGCCGGAGGTCCTGACCAGCAAATTCCTCAGCGTTTGTTCCAGCTCCGGCGGCACCCACACTTCGCGCGGCGTCGGCGCCATGTCCAACAACGTACCATCGATATCCAGGAGCAGCGCACATTGATCGAGCTGCGGCACCAGCGCGCCGGGCATGGGAACCGGCTCCGACGCAGCATGTAACGGTTGAACGAGCTTAGTTGTCATCAATTGTCCTCTGTTGCGGCCAACGGCCGTGCCACCTGTTCGAGCGAACGGCGCTCGGCCACGGCACCATAACGCCAACCGATGACGGCTGCGGCCATCATCAACGCAGATCCGAACAGATAACCTGCGAATACGCTGTCGCGCGACCCCGTATCGATCAGCACACCGAACAGCGCCGGGCCCGCGACCCCGCCGACTCCGGTGCCGATCGCGTAGAAGATTGCGATCGCCAGCGCACGCACTTCGAGCGGAAAGGTCTCGCTGACTGTGAGATAGGCCGCGCTCGCAGCCGGCGAGGCGAAGAAGAAGATCACCATCCAGGCGATGGTCTGACTCTGCGCGCTGAGCGCGCCGATCGAAAACAGATAGCCCGACAACGCCAGCAGAATTCCCGACGCCGCGTAGGTGAAGCCGATCATGGTGCGGCGGCCGAGCGTGTCGAACAGCCGGCCGAGCAACAGCGGCCCGAGGAAATTGCCGGCCGCGAACGGCAGGATGTACCAACCGACATGGTTGGCGGGGATGCCGAAGAAGTCGGTCAGGATCAACGCGTAGGTGAAGAAGATCGCGTTGTAGAAGAACGCCTGCGCCGTCATCAGCGTCAATCCGACCAGCGAGCGTTGCCGATAGGTCGAAAACAGCGTCCGCGCCACATCGAGCAGCGGAGTGTGAGTCCGCATCCGCAGCCGGATCCGCGGCAAACGCGCCGGACGATCCGGCGCGTGACGCGCTCCGCGCTCGATCTCCTCAACGATCGCTTCGGCCTGCTCCGGCCGGCCGTGGATCATCAGCCAGCGCGGGCTCTCCGGAATCCACCAGCGCATCGCGAACACGATCAATCCGAGGATTGCGCCGGTCAGATAAGCCAGACGCCAGCCGTAGTCGGGATCGATCACCGCGGGATCGAGCAGCACGATCGCCCCAACCGCCCCGATCGCCGCGCCGATCCAGAAACTGCCGTTGATCACCAGATCGGTCCAACCGCGATAGCGCGCCGGGACCAGCTCCTGGATCGTCGAATTGATCGCGGTGTATTCGCCGCCGATGCCGGCGCCGGTGAGAAACCGGAACAGTGCGTAGCTGGTGACGCTCCACGACAGCGCCGTCGCCGCCGTGGCGAGGAGGTAAAGCGACAGCGTGATGAAGAACAGCTTCTTGCGCCCGATCCGATCGGTCAGCCAGCCGAACCCGAGTGCGCCAAGTACGGCGCCGGCCAGATAAGCACTGCTGGCCAGGCCGACATCGAGATTTGAGAATTGCAAGCTCGGACTGTTCTTCAGCGCCCCCGCCAGCGCGCCGGCGAGCGTGACCTCGAGTCCATCCAGAATCCAGGTGACGCCCAGCGCAACAACGACCCGGGTGTGAAACCCGCTCCACCGCAGCCCGTCGAGACGGGCCGGAACGTCGGTTTCGATGACCCGGTCATCCGCCACACGCCCCATCCGTCCTGGCGTCGGTTCCGTGATGGCGGCGCTGACGCTGTCGGCCATGAACTCCAACTCCGGCTGCGGTGTGCCACGCCGCCAGCGCCGAACGTGGCGATCCACCGCCATCGGATGGATCGATCTTCCTCAACCAACGAGACCGCGCCGGATCGGTTCCCTCCGGCCGGAACCTGCTGGGACGACCGCCCGCAAATCACGCGGCGCGGATGTTCGCCATGAACCGGTCGAGCTCGGTACGCAGACGCGCACTCTCTGCCGACAGGCTTCGCGCCGATTGCAGGACCTGCGACGACGCGGCACCGGTCTCGGCGGCGCCGCGATTGACTTCGGCGATGTTGCCGGCGACCCGCTGAGTACCCTGGGCGACGCCCTGCACGCTGCCGGCGATCTCCCGGGTGGCTGCATCCTGTTGCGTCACCGCGCCGGCGATCGACGCGGAGATCGTCGAGATCTCGGCGATCGTGCTACCGATTTTCTGGATGGAGGTCACCGAGTCGCGGGTCGCCTCCTGCATCTCGGCCACCTGGGAGGAGATCTCGTCGGTCGCTTTCGCAGTCTGCGTCGCCAGCGACTTGACCTCGGCGGCGACCACGGCGAAGCCTCGGCCGGCGTCACCGGCACGCGCGGCCTCGATGGTCGCGTTGAGCGCCAACAAATTCGTCTGCTCGGCGATCGCGGTGATGAGCTGCATCACCTCGCCGATCTGTTGCGCTGCCTGGGTCAGTTTGCCGATCCGTCCATCGGTCTCGCGGGCCTGCTCCACCGCCGCTTCGGCGATATCCCGCGACTGCCCGACCCGGCGCCCGATCTCTCCGACCGAGGCCGACAGCTCTTCGGTGGCGGATGCGACGGCCTGCATCCCGGACGAAGCCTGTTGCGAGTCGCCTGCGACCTGTCCCGACAACGACTGGGTGGTCTCCGCCGTGCGGGTCAGTGTGGCGGCGGCGCTTTCGAGCTGTGACGCAGCGTCCGAGACATGCGCCACGATCGCGCCGACCGCGCTTTCGAACTCGCTGGCAAACCCAATCAGCTCAGCACGGCGGGCTTCGCGGCCTGCCTCCGCCTCGCGCTCGCGGGCGACTGCGTCCTGCTCGGCCTTGCGGGCCGCCTGGACCTTGAACTCCTCGACTGCGGCAGCCATCTCGCCGATTTCGTCGCGGCGTCCGAGTCCCGGCAGCACCACGTTAAAGTCGCCGCTGGCGAGCCGCCGCATCGCCGCGCACATCGCCTGCATCGGACGCGAGATGCCGCGGCCAAGCAGCACCGCCAGCACCGCGCCGAGCAGGAAGCCGCCGATGCCGAGCATCGCCACCATCCGTTCGGTGGCCATGACGGTGGCGTCGGACTCGCGCTCGAGCCGCTGCTGATTGGCCAGCAGGTCAGCCTTGATGGCTTCGGAACTGCGCACGATCGCCGAGGCCGAGCCGACCATGGTGGCGACCTTGGCGTCGATCGCCTTGACGTTGTCGCTGAGCTTGACCAGCGCCTGGCGGTACTCGCCCAGCATGGTGAAGATCTCCTTCACCGCTGCGGAAAGCTCGGCGTCGCCCGACTTGATGATGTTCAGCGAATTCTCGACGAATTTGAGCCGCGCCAACGCATTGTCGGCGACCGGGATGCTGGAGTTGATGGCGAAAGTATTCACCAGCGCCATGGCGGCTGCGTACTGGTCAGAGGCTCGCTTGGAGCCGAGTTCAGCGCTGGAATCTTCGCGGTCGCTCGCCGAGCTCATCAGATCGTCGAACTTGTAGCGCAGGTTGAGGCCGCCGCGCGTCAACCCGTTCTGAATCACCAGGGCGCTGTCGGTCTTCAGTGCGACGATTTCGGCGAACAGCTTAGTGAAGGTCGCGAACTCGCTCGACAGCCCGGCCAGGGCTTCGCGTTGCGCCGGCTTGGTCGCGGCCTGGAGCGAGCGGTCGATCGCATCCTTGAGCCGGGTTTCAGCCGCGCGCGCCGCCTTGGCATCGTCCTCCTTGCCGGTAAGTACGTAATGCCGAGCCCGCGCCTCGTAGCTGATCATCTCGCGGTCGATGTCCCGCGCGAGATCAGACTGGCGGACGCCGTCGCGATACGCGACCACGCCGTCCGAAACGCGTTCAAATCCAAGATAAGCCAGCCCCATGCTGATCGCCGTGATGCCGAGCACCACCGCAAAGCCGAGCGTCACTTTGCCACGAAAACGCAGAGCCGGCAGCGCCGCGGATTTGGCCCGCGCTGCGGCGGCAGTCGTCATGTTCACTTGATGTACCCCGTCCAAGCGCCAATCCCGGAACCGAACCGGGTACTCGAAAACTACGCGGCATTATCTAAGGCTGCGTAAACCGCGTAGTCGGGGGATCGCGACCTCGACTTTAGTTCAGGGCACGAAGTACTCACTTGGTGGTTTTCCGAGGACGCGCCGGAACATGGCCGAAAATGCACTCGGGCTGTCGTAGCCGCAGGCCAGAGCCACATTCAGGATCGATTGCCCCTCGGCCAGCAGCGACAAAGCGTGCAACAGGCGGGCCTGCTGACGCCAGCGCAGGAAGCTCATCCCTGTTTCACGCTGAAACAACCGCATGAAACTGGCACGGCTCATGTGGAGAGCCCGAGCGGCCTGCTCGAGCGACACGGAAGCAGCGGGTTCGCTGCGGATCTGGTCGCAAAACCGGGCGAGCTGCGGATGCTGAGGCGTCGCCAGACTGAGCGGCTCAACTGGTAAACTTGCAAGCTCCATCAGCAGGAGCTGCGTGACCGCGCGACTGAACTCGGTGCGGTCTGAGTCGCCAGCTATCGCAACGAGCCGCAGGATCAGTTCGCGAAGCAAGGGCGTGACCTCGATCGCGGTGCAAACCACCGGCAGTCCCTCGACCTCGGCCGGGTCGATCAACAGCGAGCGGAACTGGACGACTGAGCGACTTCTGGTGTCGTGCTCGATACCGGCCGGCACCCAGACCGCACGGCTCGGCGGGACGACCCAGGTGCCATCAGCCGTGGTGACAGAAACCACGCCCGTGATGGCGTAGATGAGCTGCGCCTGCGGATGGGAATGACGGCGGCTTGCGAAGCGGTGCGCATCCTGGCTGACGACGGCGACATGATCGGTGACAACCTGCGCTCGCATCGCCTCACCTGATCCTTTCGCGACGAAGATTGATCTCTCCGCGAGAGATTATCATGCTTGTCTTGATTTAAGTAAGGGGACAGTCCTACAGAGGTCCGTGGATACCCCCGTGTTCTCGATCGCCCATATCGTCCCCAGCCCTGCCCGACCGCTTTGCGCGGTCTCGGCGGCTGTCGAGACGTGCGGTCCGAGCACCCGCACCCTGCCGGCTCACCACGACCGACTTCTGTCCGTTGCGCTTCGACTTACTGGCGGTCGCCGGGACTGACGGCAGCCTGGCGGCCGTATCCAGCCGTGCCCGTTTTGACCTTCCTCCGCGCGCAACGGACATTGATCATGTTGAAGAATCCGCAAACCAAATATCGTCCCTTTGTCACGCCGGTCGACTTGCCGGACCGGCAATGGCCGTCCCGTCGTTTGACGTCGGCCCCGCGCTGGCTGTCCACCGACCTGCGCGACGGCAATCAGTCGCTGGCCAATCCGATGGGGGTCGAGCGCAAGCAGCGCTTCTACGACATGCTGATCGCGATCGGCTTCAAGGAAATCGAGGTGGCGTTTCCGTCGGCCTCGCAGACCGAATTCGATTTCGTCCGCAGCCTGATCACCGACGACCGGATTCCCGACGACGTCACGATCCAGGTTCTCACCCAATCGCGCACCGACCTGATCGCCCGGACCTTCGAGTCGCTGGAGGGTGCGCAGCGCGCCATCGTGCACCTGTACAATGCCACAGCGCCGCTGTTCCGGCGCGTGGTGTTCGGCATGGAGCGGCGGGACGTCGTCGATCTGGCGATCACGGGCGTCACGGCGATGCTCGATGAGAGCCTGAAGCGCCCCGGCACCGATTGGACCTTCGAATATTCGCCCGAGACCTTCTGCTTCACCGAGCCCGACTTCGCGTTGGAGATCTGCGAGCGCGTGCTCGACGTGTGGCAGCCGACCCCGGAGCGCCCGGCGATCCTGAACCTGCCGGCGACCGTCGAAGTCGCGATGCCGAACGTCTATGCCGACCAGATCGAGTGGTTCTGCCGCCATATCTCGCGGCGCGAGTCCGTGGTCATCAGCCTGCATCCGCATAACGACCGAGGCACCGGAGTTGCGGCTACCGAGCTGGGCCTGCTCGCCGGCGCCGATCGGGTCGAAGGCTGCCTGTTCGGTAACGGCGAGCGGACCGGCAACGTCGATCTCGTGACCTTGGCGCTGAATCTCTACACCCAGGGCATCGATCCGGGGCTTTCGTTCCCGGTAATGCGCGAGGTGGTGAACACGGTCGAGCATTGCACCGAACTGCCGGTTCATCCGCGGCATCCCTATGCCGGCGGCCTGGTGCATACGGCCTTCTCCGGCTCGCATCAGGACGCCATCCGCAAGGGCTTTGCCGCGCATGCGCAGCGCAACGATGGCCTCTGGGAGATGCCGTATCTGCCGATCGATCCGGCGGACATCGGCGAAACCTACGAAGCCGTCATCCGCGTCAATTCGCAGTCCGGCAAAGGCGGCGTCGCCTGGGTGCTGGAACAGGACAAGGGGCTGAAGCTGCCCAAGCGGATGCAGGCGGATTTCAGCAGGCACGTCCAAAAGCTGGCCGACGATCTCGGCCGCGAGCTGAACTCCGCCGACATCTGGCGTTGCTTCGAAGGCTGCTACCTGCAGCGGCCGACCGACCGGTTCGTGCTGGTGGACTACAAGGAGACCGGACCGGTGGGCCAACGGACGTTCATTGGCCGGATCTCGATCGACGGCGAGGTTCGTTCGCTGTCGGGCCGAGGCAATGGCCTGATCTCCGGAGTCGTGGCAGCGCTGAAAGACGCCGGCGGTCCGGCGCTCGACGTTACTGACTACCAGGAGCACGCGATCGGCTCCGGCTCCGCCGCGCAGGCCGCCGCCTATGTCGAATGCCGCACCTCCGACGGCCGCACGGTGTTTGGGACCGGGATCGATCCGGACGTCGCCACCGCCTCGGTGCGTGCGCTTTTGCACGCGGCTAACAACGCCTGATCGATTGCAACCCAAGCAGAGATGCACCGGCTGAAGTCTCAGCCGGTGCATCGCACGGGGATCGCCACCATGATGGTGCTTTCCACCGGCATCAGGCCGCGATCGGACGTCGCCCACTGCTCCAGCGTCTGGAACTCCGCGGCCCTCCGAGCCGCGAAAAATCCCAGTTGCAAAGTCCGGCCGCCGCGCTTCTAATTGGAACAATTAAAAATTCATCGGGAGGACTGACGCGTGTCCAAAGTCTCTATGACCGTCAACGGCAAGCTGGTGACGGCGGATGTCGAAGATCGAACGCTCCTTGTCCATCTGCTGCGCGATCACCTCGGCCTGACCGGCACCCATGTCGGCTGCGATACCAGCCAGTGCGGCTGCTGCGTGGTGCATATCGACGGCCGCGCGGTGAAGTCGTGCACGACGCTGGTCGGCCAGGCCGACGGCGCCAACATCACCACCATCGAAGGCATCGCCAAGGGCGACGAGCTGCACCCGATGCAGGCGGCGTTTCGCGATAATCACGGTTTGCAGTGCGGCTACTGCACGCCCGGAATGATCATGTCGGCGATCGACATCGTCAACCGCTACGGCGGCGACCTCGACGAAGACACCGTGCGGCACGAGCTCGAAGGCAACATCTGCCGGTGCACCGGCTATCATAACATCGTCAAGTCGGTGCTCGACGCCGCCTCCCGCATGAAGATGGCGCAGGCCGCCGAATAGGCCTGCCCGCCCGCCGTTTCGTCGCCGACCACACGTTCGAATGATGGCTGCGACCCGCGACGTTCCGAATCCGCGCGGCTGAAGCAGTCCAAAGGGAGAGAATGCATATGGGCATCGAGGGTATTGGCGCGCGCGTCGCGCGCAAGGAGGACCGCCGCTTCATCACCGGCCGCGGCCGGTATGTCGACGACATCAAGCTGCAGGGCATGACGTATGCGCATTTCGTGCGCAGCCCGCACGCGCACGCCAGGATCACCGGCATCGAACTCGACGCCGCCAAGGCGATGCCGGGCGTGGTCGACGTACTCACCGGTCAGCAGATCGTCGACGACAAGGTCGGCAATCTGATCTGCGGCTGGGCGATCCACTCCAAGGACGGCTCGGCGATGAAGATGGGCGCGTGGCCGGCGATGGCGCCGGAGACGGTGCGCTTCGTCGGCCAGGCGGTCGCGGTGGTGATCGCCGAAAGCAAGAACCTCGCCCGCGACGCCGCCGAGGCCGTGGTGGTGCACTATGAGGAACTGCCGGCGGTCGCCAACATCAAGGCGGCGATTGCCGATGGGGCAGCGCAGCTTCATCCCGAAGCGCCCGGCAACATCGTGTACGACTGGGAGATCGGCGACCAAAAGGCGACCGACGAGGCGTTCAGTAAGGCCGCCAATGTCGTCTCGATCGAACTGACCAACAACCGCCTGGTGCCGAACGCGATGGAGCCGCGGGCGGCGCTCGCCGAATACAATCCGGCCGAAGAGCACTTCACGCTCTACACCACCTCGCAGAACCCGCATGTCGCCCGCCTGGTGCTGTCGGCATTCTACAACATCGCCCCCGAGCACAAGCTGCGGGTGGTGGCGCCCGATGTCGGTGGCGGCTTCGGCTCCAAGATCTTCATCTATCCGGAAGAGATGGTGGCGCTGTGGGCCTCGAAGAAAACCGGTCGCCCGGTGAAATGGACCGGTGACCGCAACGAAGCCTTCGTCACCGACGCGCACGGCCGCGATCATCTGTCGAAGGCCGAGATGGCATTCGATGCCGACAACAAGATGCTCGGGCTGCGGGTGAAGACCTACGCCAATTTCGGCGCCTACATGTCGCTGTTCTCGTCGTCGGTGCCGACCTATCTGTACGCCACGCTGCTGAGCGGCCAGTACAACATCCCGGCGATCTATACCGAAGTGGTGGGCGTCTATACCAACACCACGCCGGTCGACGCCTATCGCGGCGCCGGCCGCCCCGAGGCCTGCTACCTGCTGGAGCGGCTGGTCGAGACCGCGGCGCGGCAACTCAAGGTCGATCCGGCCGAACTGCGGCGGAAGAACTTCATCACTCAATTCCCGCACCAGACCCCGGTGATCATGGCGTACGACACTGGCGACTTCAACGCGTCGCTCGACGCCGCCTTGAAGGCGATCGACTACGCCGGCTTCGCAGGCCGCAAGGCCAAGGCCAAGAGCGAAGGCAAGCTGCGCGGCCTCGGCCTGTCCTGCTACATCGAGGCCTGCGGCATCGCGCCGTCGAAGGCGGTCGGCTCGCTCGGTGCCGGCGTCGGGCTGTGGGAGTCCGCCGAAGTGCGGGTCAACCCGGTCGGCACCATCGAGATCCTGACCGGCTCGCACAGCCACGGCCAGGGTCACGAGACCACGTTTGCCCAATTGGTCGCGGACCGGCTCGGCATCCCGATCAACCAGGTTTCGATCGTCCACGGCGACACCGACAAGGTGCAGTTCGGCATGGGCACTTACGGCTCGCGCTCGGCCGCAGTCGGCATGTCGGCGATCTTCAAGGCGATGGAGAAGGTCGAAGCCAAGGCCAAGAAGATCGCGGCGCATCAGCTCGAAGCGAGCGAGAACGACATCGTCATCGAGAACGGCGAGTTCAAAGTCACGGGCACCGACAAGGCGATCGCTCTGCCGATGGTCGCGCTCGCCGCCTACACGGCGCACAACCTGCCGGACGGCATGGAGCCCGGCCTGAAGGAGAGCGCGTTCTACGATCCGACCAACTTCACCTTCCCGGCCGGCTCCTACATCTGCGAAGTCGAGGTCGATCCGGGCACCGGCAAGACCTCGTTCGTCAACTTCGTCGCGGTCGACGATTTCGGCCGACTGATCAATCCGATGATCGTCGAAGGCCAGGTCCATGGCGGCCTGGTGCAGGGCATCGGCCAGGCGATCCTGGAACACGCGATCTACGACGCGGACGGCCAGCTCGTCACCGCGTCGTTCATGGACTACGCGATGCCGCGCGCCGACGACGTGCCGTCGTTCCAGATCTCGCACACCACGACGCTGTGTCCGGGCAATCCGCTCGGCGTCAAGGGCTGCGGCGAGGCCGGTGCGATCGGGGCTTCGGCGGCGGTGATCAACGCCATCACCGACGCGATCGGCAACAACCGGCTGGAAATGCCGGCGACGCCCGACCGGGTGTGGCACGCGATGCAACTGCAACAGGCGGCCGAATGAGATCGTCATTGCGAGCGAAGCGAAGCAATCCAGAGGCTTCGCATCCGGAGCTGGATTGCTTCGTCGCTTCGCTCCTCGCAATGACGGAGATCTTTGCGAATAAACCTGCGTTCGATCTCTGACAGGAGATATTCATGTATTCCACCAACTATCACCGCGCCTCCTCGGTCGACGAAGCCGTGGCGCTGATCGCCAAGGGCAACGATGCCAAGTTCCTCGCGGGCGGCCATACGCTGCTGCCGGTGATGAAGCAGCGGCTCGCAGCTCCGGGCGATCTGATCGACATCGCCAGAATTCCGGCGCTGATCGGAATCGAGGCCAGCGGCGACACGCTGACCATCAAGGCGGCCACCACCTATTACGACATCATGCACAACGCCGACGTGAAGCGCCTGATCCCGGCGATCGCGCACCTCACCTCGGTGCTGGGAGACCCGGCGGTGCGCCATCGCGGCACGATCGGCGGATCGGTCGCCACCAACGATCCGGCGGCGGACTATCCGGCCGCGATCCTGGCGCTGAACGCCACGGTGAAGACCAACAAGCGCGAGATCCCGGCCGATCAGTTCTTCCAGGGTCTGTTCATGACCGCGCTGGAGGACAACGAGATGATCACGGCGATCTCGTTTCCGGTGCCCGAGAAGGCCGGCTACGCCAAGATGCGCAACCCGGCGTCGCGCTTCGCGCTGACCGGCGTGTTCGTCGCCAAGCTGAAGAGCGGCGAGATTCGCGCCGCCGCGACCGGCGCGTCGCAGGACGGCGTGATGCGGGTGCCGGTGATCGAACAGGCGCTGCAGGCGAACTGGTCGGCGTCCGCGCTCGACGGCGTGAAGGTGTCGGACGAAGGGCTGATCGAAGACATTCACGGCACTTCCGATTACCGGGCCAACCTGATCAAGGTGATGGCGCAACGCGCGGTGCAGGCCGCCGGCTGAGTTATTCCATTGCACGGCAAGCGGCGCGCAGTTCTGCGCGCCGCTTTGTTTTGTGCAGTGCCGCAGCATGGCGGCATGCGGCGCTGGGACGAAAAGTCACTTGCTCCGAGCACACCGGGCATGATGATTGACGCGGACAACAACCGCTCCGCGCCGCGCGCGGACAACAACAATGGACACCCAAGGTGCAAGACACAGCGACCGCCTCCTCCAAGCCAACCACGAAAGCCAACGCCAGCGGCCCGCTCGCCGGCATCCGCATCGTCGAATTCGCCGGCATCGGCCCCGGCCCGTTCGGCTCGATGCTGCTCGCCGACATGGGGGCCGAGGTGATCACGCTGGTGCGTGCCGGCCAGAAGCCGCAGGGCGCCGCGGCGCGCGGCCGCACCGTCGTCACCGTCGACCTGAAGGACAAGGCGTCGGTCGCCGACGTGCTGAAGCTGCTGGATAGCGCCGATGCGCTGGTCGAGGGCTACCGCCCCGGCGTGATGGAGCGTCTCGGCCTCGGCCCCGACGTGGTGATGGCGCGCAATCCGAAGCTGGTCTACGCGCGGATGACCGGCTGGGGCCAGACCGGCCCGCTGGCGCAGGCCGCCGGCCACGACATCAACTACATCTCGATCACCGGCGCGCTCGCGGCGATCGGCCCGGCAGAGAAGCCGGTGCCGCCGCTCAATCTGGTCGGCGATTTCGGCGGCGGCTCGCTGTATCTCGTCGTCGGCATCCTCGCCGCATTGCTCGAAGCCTCGAAGTCCGGCAAGGGCCAGGTGGTCGATGCCGCGATGTGCGACGGCGCTGCCTCGCTAATCACGATGTTCTTCGACATGACCGCGGCCGGCCGCTGGAAGGAAGGCCGCGAGAGCAACATGCTCGACGGCGGCGCGCACTTCTACGGCACCTACGCATGCGCCGACGGCCAGTTCATCTCGATCGGCTCGATCGAACCGCAGTTCTACGCGCTGCTGCGCCAGATCGCCGGCCTGACCGAGGCCGACTACGACGCGCAGATGGACCAGAAGCAGTGGCCGGCGCTGAAGCAGAAGCTCGCCGCGGTGTTCAAGACCAAGACCCGCGACGAATGGTGCAAGCTGATGGAAGGCACCGACGTCTGCTTCGCACCGGTGCTGACGATGTCGGAAGCCACCAAGCATCCGCACATGGTGGCGCGCGAGGTGTTCATCAACCACGAAGGCCACACCCAGCCGGCCCCCGCCCCGCGCTTCTCACGCACCCCGTCCACCGCGCGGCCGCCGGTGCATTCGCAAATCGGCGACGTGGTGAAGGCCTGGGGCGGGAAGTAACAAGTCGCCACGTCACTCCGGGGCGCTCGCGCAGCGAGCGAACCCGGAATCCGGCAGTTCAGAGCACCTCGAGATTCCGGGTTCGCGCCTGACGGCGCGCCCCGGAATGACGGCGCGGGTGGCTATTACTCCACCGCCAGCACCGTCCCCTCGACTTCGCCGAAGCCGACGCGGTAGCCGTCGCCTTGGCACCAGCCGCGCATCACCAGGCTGTCGCCGTCTTCGAGGAAGCCGCGGGTCTCGCCGCCGGGCAATTGCACCGGCTGCGTGCCGTTCCAGCTCAATTCCAGCAGACTGCCGAGCTGATCCTTGTCCGGGCCCGACACCGTGCCGGAGCCGAGCAGGTCGCCAACGCTCATCGCGCAGCCGCTGGAGGCATGGTGCACGAGCTGCTGCACCGACGACCAGTACATGTATTTGAAATTGGTGGCACTGATCCGCGCCGGCTGCTGCATCGCCGGCGTTCGCAAGGCGACTTCCAGCGGCATGTCGTAATTGTTGGCCCCCTTCTGCTGTAAATACGGCAGCGGCGCCGGGTCCTGCAGCGGCCCGGCAATGCGGAACGACTCCAGTGCCTCGCGGGTGACGATCCACGGGCTGATCGAGGTCGCGAACGCCTTGGCCTGGAACGGCCCGAGCGGCACGTACTCCCACTGCTGGATGTCGCGCGCGCTCCAATCGTTGAGTAGCGTGAAGCCGAAGATCATCTCTTCGGCCTGCTGTTCGGTCAGCATCGAGCCCATCGCCGACGACTGGCCGAGCACGACGCCGATCTCGAGTTCGAAATCGAGCCGCTTGCAGGGTCCGAAACTCGGCAGCTCCGCCGACGGCGGCTTGAGCTGACCGCGCGGGCGATGGATCTGAGTGCCACTGACCACGACGGTTGAGGCGCGGCCGTTGTAGCCGATCGGGATGTGCAGCCAGTTCGGCAGCAGCGGATTGGTCTTGTCGCGGAACATGGTACCGACATTGGTGGCGTGTTCCTTCGACGAGTAGAAGTCGGTGAAGCCCTCGACACGCAGCGGCAGATGCAGCTTCACCCCCTCCATCGGGATCAGCACTTGCTTACGAAGCGCCGCGTCGTCGCGCAGTTCGGAATTGTCGTGCCGCAGCAGCGCACTGATCCGCGCCCGCGTGCTGCGCCACAGGTTCGGCCCGAGCGCCATGAAGGCGTTGATCGAGCCTCGCGCGAACACGCCCTCCGGCAGATCGAGCAGCTTCGCAGCCTGCAATGCTGAAAGATCGAGCACGAACTCACCGATCGCGACACCGACGCGGGGAACAGGATCGTCGGCAGTCGAGAATACGCCGTACGGCAGGTTCTGGATCGGAAAGTCCGATTCCGGTTTCACATCGACGAAGGAGCGCAGGCGCGGATCGTTGGGATGCATGTCTAGTCCTGATTGGTTTGGTTAGGCAGCCGCTCACAAGCGCGTCGTCATGGCCGGGCTCGTCCCGGCCATCCACGCCTTACTTGTCGCGCGGCTGGAAGACGTGGATGCCCGGGACAAGCCCTGGCATGACGGAGGTTAGTTCGCTCTAACTTTCCTGTGGCGTCTCGTTCGCTCCGCTCCTCGCAATGACTACGGTACTACTCCGCATCCGGCTGCCGGCCCGGCTCTGCGGCGACGAAGGCGTCGAGTTTCATCGCTTCGGCTTCGATCTGGCGGATGCGTTCGAACGGGGCGAGGTCGGCGTCGAAGCGGCGGGCGTTGAACACCTGCGGCACGATGCAGATGTCGGCCAGCGTCGGCCGGTCGCCATAGGCGAACGGCCCCGGCGTCTGCGCCAATCGCGCCTCGATCGCCGCAAAGCCCTGCTCGATCCACTCCTTCGACCAGCGGGCGCGATCGGCCTCGTCGACGCCGAGTTCGCTCAGCCGTTTTAGGATTCGCAAATTGCCGATCGGATGAATGTCGCAAGCCACCGCATAGGCTATCTCGCGAACGATGGCGCGGGCCTTCGGATCCTTCGGCAGCAGCGGCGGTTCGGGATGGGTCTCGTCGAGATATTCGATGATCGCCAGCGACTGGCCGAGGTTGAAGTCGCCCTCGCTCCAATACGGCACGAGGCCGGCGGGATTGATCCAGCGGAACGCCTCGAGGTTCTGCTCGCCGTCGCGCAGATGCACGTAGCGCTGCGCCACGATGATATTCTTCAGGTTCAGCGCGATTCTGACCCGATAGGCCGCGGAGGAACGGAAATAGCCGTACAGCACCGCGGCGTCGTGATCCTGAGCTCTGGTCATGGCCGGTTCGGATCAAAGCGCTTTTCGAGGCCGTTCCAGCAATCGGCGTAGTCGTCCTGCAACAGGCCGGAGTTCGCGGCGTATTCGGTGACGCGCTGCGGGTAGCGGGTCTCGAACATGAACGCCATCGTGCCGGTCAGCTTCACCGGCTTCAGCTCACCGTTGCTGGCATGGTCGAACGCCTCGCGATCAGGGCCGTGCGGCAGCATCATGTTGTGCAGCGAGGCGCCGCCCGGCACGAAGCCCTGCGGCTTGGCGTCGTACACGCCGTAGATCAGGCCCATGAACTCCGACATGATGTTCATGTGATACCACGGCGGCCGAAACGTGTTGTCCGCCACCATCCAGCGCTCGGGGAAGATCACGAAGTCGATATTGGCGGTGCCGAGGGTTTCCGACGGCGAGGTCAGCACCGTGAAGATCGACGGATCGGGATGATCGAAGCCGATCGCGCCGACCGGCGAATAGGTGCGCAGATCGTATTTGTAGGGCGCGTAGTTGCCGTGCCAGGCGACGACGTCGATCGGCGAATGCGGCAACTTGGTCACGTACAGCGAGCCGCCCCATTTCACGTAGAGTTCGGTCGGCGTGTCGTTGTCCTCGTAGGCGGCGACCGGGGTGAGGAAGTCGCGCGAATTCGCGAGGCAGTTGGCGCCGATCGGGCCGCGCTCCGGCAGCGTGAAGGCGCCGCCGTAGTTTTCGCACAGATAACCGCGCGCCGGGCCGTCGACCAGTTCGACCCGGAACTTGACGCCGCGCGGGATCACCGCGATCTCGGCCGGCTCGATGCTGATGATTCCGAACTCGGTGACGAGGCGCAGGCTGCCCTGCTGCGGCACGAACATCATCTCGCCGTCGGCATTGTAGAAGTGCTGATCGACCATCGATTGGGTGATCAGATACAGGTGCGTCGCCATCCCGGCCTGGGTGTTGACGTCGCCGGCCGTCGTCATCGTCCGCACGCCCTGCAGGAAGGTGAGCTGCTCCTGCGGCATCTGCGGCGGATCCCAGCGCAGTTGCGCGATCGGCAGATCGTGCTCGAAGCACGGCGCCGAGCGCCACAGCCCCATGTCGGTCTTGGCGAAGCGGCCGGAGTGCTTCACCGAGGGGCGAATGCGATACAGCCAACTCCGCTCGTTGGCGCCGCGCGGCGCCGTGAACGGCGAGCCGGACAATTGCTCGGCATAGAGGCCGTACGCGCAGCGCTGCGGCGAATTGCGCCCAACCGGCAGTGCGCCGGGCAGCGCTTCGGTCTCGAACGAATTGCCGAAGCCGGACATGTAGCCCGGCGTGATGTCCTGCGAACTGCGGCCGAGGATCTGCGGCGCGGCATTGATGTTCATGGTCGTCCTCCGATCGGGTGGCGAGGGACGCGGCCGAAGCCGCGGTCGCGGTTCGGACTAGCCGCCCTGCAGGGCGGCCCACATTTCGCGGTCGCGCTCGGCGGTCCAGATCACCGGATCGTCGATGCCCGAGGCTTCGTCGAACGCACGCGAGACGTTGAACGGCAGGCAGTGCTCGTAGATCGCGAAGGACGAAAACTTCGGGTCCATCATCTCGCGGGTAGCGTCCCAGGTCTCCTTCAGGCTACGGCCCTTGGCGACCGAGAGCTCGGCGGCGCCGTACAACGTGCCGACGAAGTCGCGGGTCATCGCGATCGCTTCGCGCGTGGTCTCCAGCCCCTTCAGCGCGTCGCCGCGGCCGGGCGCGATCGCCTTCGGATTGAACTCGCGGATCTCGTTCAGAGTCGCCGGCCATTCGCGCAAGTAAGCATCGCCGCAATAGCAGGCCGAGTGATACTCGACGAGGTCGCCAGTGAACATCACCTGCGCGTCCGGCACCCAGGCAACGATATCGCCGGAGGTGTGGCCAGCGCCGAGCTGCATCAGCCGCACCTCACGCTTGCCCAGGAAGACCGACATCTCGCCGTCAAACGCCAGCGTCGGCCAGGTCAGGCCGGGGATGCTCTCGGCATCCTGGAACAGCCGCGGAAACCGGCCGTATTCCGAATCCCAATCCTGCTGACCTCGCTCCTCGATCAGCCGATAGGTCTCCTGCGACGCGATGATGCCTTGCGCCTGATACGCCGAAGCGCCGAGCACGCGCACCGCGTGATAATGCGACAGCACGACGTATTTGATCGGCTTGTCGGTGACGCTGCGGACGCGCTCGATCACCTTATTGGCCATTGCCGGCGTCGCCTGGGCGTCGAACACCAAGCAGCCGTCGTCGCCAACGATCACCGCCGAATTCGGATCGCCCTCCGCCGTGAAGGCATAGAGATCGGGACCGATCTCGGAGAACGTCACCTTCTTCTCGGCGAGGTCAGTGGTGGAAGCGAAGCCTTTGGCCATGTGGGATCCTTGTTAGTTGTCAAGATTAGTCATTCCGGGGCGCTCGCGCAGCGAGCGAACCCGGAATCCCGAGCTGTTCTGCGACCGCCGCTTCGCCCGGTCACTTCGAGATTCCGGGTTCGCGCCTGACGGCGCGCCCCGGAATGACGAACCTTGGGGCGACGCGCCTGCGCCGCACGGTTTCGTTGACGTCAATCACTCCCGTTGCCCCTCCACCAGTCCCCGCTTCGCCAACGCCGTCGCCTCGCGCAGCAAATCGAGGTCGCCGATGTGGTTGGCGAGGATCAGTACCAGCGCGGCATCGAGCGCCGCGCTCTGTTCATCGCTGAGTCCGCGATGCGCCTCGACGATCAGCCGATAAGCGGCGTCCGGATCGGCGAAATTGCTGGCGGTGGAGAGCGCGACGGTCATCGGATTCCCCTCCCCTTCGAACGCCCTGGTCTGCACATCGACTTCTCCCCAGCTGCGGCGAGCCCCCTCGCCCCGCTCTTGCGAGGAGAGGGTTGGGGTGAGGGGCGACGCGGGCACGGTGTCTCGGCCTCGTCGAGACGCCCCCTCACCCGGTCCGCATCTCGCGATCCTGACCGACCTCTCCCCGCACGCGGGGAGAGGTTAGGTCGTGCCTGCGGTGAGAGGCTCCGCACCATGCGCTGCGATGCTCGTTCGAAGCTCGGAGTCACGACAGCTATCATCACCCCCCTCATCGTCCGCACGCCCGCGCCAAGGCCGCGTCGACGGCAGCCTGCGTCGGATGCCGAAAGCGTGCGGCGACGTAGCCATCGGGGCGGAGCAGATAGGCCGAGCCCGGCGCGGCATCGTAGCGCTGCGCGAAGGCGCCCTGCTCGTCGCGCAGCGGCGCGTCGTCGCCGATCCGGATGCTGCGGACGCCCTGCGGCGCCGGGGCGGCGGCGCCATTGGCTCGCTCCAGCAACACGAAACCGCCGCCGGCCTGGATGAACGCGTCGGTGAGGTAGACCGGCGTGCCATCAGCCGCCTTCAGCGGCGCGTCGCGCATCGCAGCGCCAGGCCCGGGGCCCGAACTCCATATGTCGACATCATCCGTCGACAGCGAGGATTGGTACACCGAGGGCGTCGACAGCCGGCCGGCATTGACCATTCGCTTGGCGAACTCGACATCATGCGCCAGCGCCAGCACCGCGTCGCGCAGCCGCCGCTCCTGCTTCGAATGCGGCGCGATGAAATCGGTCGAGCGAGTCGAATGACGAATATTGTCGTCGGCCGCCTGGCTGCGCTCAACATCGTAGCTGTCGAGCAGGCTGGCCGGCGCCTGCCCCCGCAAGACGAGGTCGAGCTTCCAGGCGAGATTCTCGCCGTCTTCGAGCCCGGAATTCGCACCGCGCGCCCCGAACGGCGAGACTTGATGGGCCGAGTCGCCGGCGAAAATCACCCGCTCGTGCAGGAAGCGCTGCATCCGCCGGCATTGGAATTTGTAGATCGAGATCCACTCGAAGCTGAAATCGCCATGGCCGAGCATCCGCTCGATCCGCGGCCGCACTCGTTCGGGCTGACGCTCCACCGCCGCGTCGGCTTCAGCCCCGATCTGTAGATCGATCCGCCAGACGTCGTCGGGCTGGCGATGCAGCAGTGCTGACTGCCCGGAGTGGAACGGCGGATCGAACCAGAACCAGCGCTCGGTTGGAAACTCCGCTGTCATCTTCACGTCGGCGATCAGGAACTGATCTTCGAACACTTCGCCGGCGAACTCAGCGCCGACCATGCCGCGCAGGGCCGAGCGGGCGCCGTCGCAGGCGACGACATAATCGGCGGCGAGACGATACGTCCCGTCCGGCGTCTCGATCGTCAGTTCGGCATGATCATTGTGCTGAGCGAGCGCCGTCACCTTGTTGCGCCAGCGCAGATCGATCTGAGGCAGTTGCTGCACCCGGCCGACCAGGAACGCCTCGGCGTAGTATTGCTGCAGATTGATGAAGGCCGGCATTTTATGGCCGGTCTCCGGCAGCAAATCGAAGCGGTACACCATCTCGTCGCGGCGAAAGATCTTGCCGACTTGCCAGACCACGCCCTTTTCGACCATCTGCGCACCGACACCGAGCCGGTCCCAGACTTCGAGCGCACGCTTGGAAAAACAGATCGCCCGCGATCCCTCGCCGATCCTGTCGGCGTCGTCGAGCAGCACCACGTTCTGCCCGCGTTGCGCCAGATCGATCGCCAGCGACAATCCGACCGGACCGGCACCGACCACCACCACCGGGTGGCGCGCCGGATCCTGGCGATCCTGATCCGGATGACGGCGATAGCCGAACTGGAAATGTTCCTGATGGGCCATCAGCCTTAGCCCCGCCGACCCGTCCGCCCGTGCAAAGCGCTGGTCAAGGCGTCCTCCTGCGTGATAGTTTCATTTGCAACTATCTAAGCCGCAGTCGTCGCGCCGCGCAACCCGGCCCGGGAGAAATTTTTGCCGAAGCTCGATCTGTTCTCGTTCGTGCCGTTCCAGCTCAACCGACTGGCCGCGGAAGTCAGCGCCGCTTTGTCGGAGGAGTATCAGCAGCGCTATGGGCTCGATATTCCCGGCTGGCGCATTCTCGCGACGCTCGGCTTTCGCAACGACGCCTGCACGGCCCAGTTCATTGCGCAGTGCACACGCACGCACAAATCGACCATCAGCCGCGCCGTCACCGGGCTGTTGGCGCGAGAACTGATCGAACGGGTCGAAAACGAAGACGACCGCCGCGAATTTCGGCTGCGCCTCACCAAGAAGGGCCGAGCCCTGTATCTCGAATTGGTTCCGCGGCTGAAGCGCAAGGAGCAGGACATCCTATCCTGCCTGTCTCCCCGCGAACTTGAACAGTTCGCCGCAGCGCTCGGCAAGATCGAGCGACATCTGAACCTGATTCAGGCGAGCCACGACCATTCCGAGACGACCCCAGCGAAGGCATCTGCTTCGGTCGGATAGCCGCGTTTTCGGTGCAGCACGTCGCGGTCCGGAAATATGCGGTTGCTATGACGACGGGCGCCGCCGCTGGCGGCAATTGACAGGCGCGACCACGACGGGGTGAGATGCGACGCACAAAGTCCGAGTTGACCGCCCGACACGATCGGGACCGTTCTCACCGCAGGTCCGGCATCGCATGAAAATCCACCTTGGTCTGGTCGTTCTGCTGCTCACCATCGTCACGGCCATGCCGCGTTCGTTCGCTGCCGATGGTGCGGCACCGCGCGTCGCGCTGGTGATCGGCAACGGCAAATATCCGGATGCGGACCGGCCGTTGAGACAGCCGGGTGCCGACGCCCGTGCGCTGACCGCGGAGTTGCAGCGCGCGGGCTTCGATGTGGAGCTGGGCGAAGACCTGAGCGGCGATGCCATGCGGCGCGCCTTCGACCGGCTGTATCAGCGCGTCAAGCCGGGGTCGGTGGCGCTGGTGTTCTTCAGCGGCTTCGGAATCCAATCCGGGCGGCAGAGCTATCTGGTGCCGGTCGATGCTCAGATCTGGACCGAGCCGGATGTCCGGCGCGACGGCGTCTCGCTCGAGGCCGTGCTCGGCGAACTGAACAGCCGCGGCGCCGCGGTCAAGGTCGCACTGATCGACGCCTCGCGGCGCAACCCGTTCGAACGTCGCTTCCGCAGCTTCTCCGCCGGCCTGGCGCCGGTCATCGCACCGAGCGGATCGCTGGTGATGTACGCTGCGGCGCTCAGTGCGGTCGTGACCGACAATGACGCCGACCACAGCCCGTTCGTCAGCGCACTAATCGCTGACATCCGGGAGCCAGGCGTTTCCGCCGAAGAGGCGCTCAACCGCACCCGGACCGCCGTCACCCGCGCCTCGCATGGCGAGCAGGTGCCGTGGATCTCGTCGTCGCTCGCCGAGGACTTCGTCTTCGTGCCGGGCGCGAAGGCCGTGAACAAGGCCGCGGACAAGCCATCCGACAAGCCGGTCGAGCCCGCCAAACCGGCCGCAACTCCGGCAACGGCGGAAACCACAAAGCCCGCGGCAACGGCCGTCGACACCAAGCCGCCGCAGATAGCGCAACCGAAGCCCTCCGACAGCGGTGGCGATGACAAATTGGTGCTGGCGCTCGCGAGCGATCCGACTGTGAAGTCGCTCACCGCGCGAATTGCGGAGCGCCCATCCGACGGCAATGCGTATTACCGGCGAGGTCAGGTCTACGCCAGCAAGGGCGCGTATCGAGCTGCGATCAAGGACTTCGACGAGGCGATCCGCCTCAATGCCAAGGACGTCGAGGCTTACAACAACCGCTGTTGGGCCCGCACCGTGATCGGCGAGCTGGAACGTGCGCTCGCCGACTGCGACCAGGCGCTGCAGCTCCGGCCGAATTTCATCGACGGGCTCGATAGCCGCGGCCTGCTGCATTTGAAGAGCGGCCGCGACAAGGCGGCGATCGCCGACTTCGACGCCGCGCTCAAGATCAATCCGCGCCTGACCTCGTCGCTGTACGGCCGCGGGCTGGCGCGCAAACGGATCGGGCTCGCGTCGGAAGCCGAGATCGACCTGAGCACCGCCAAGAAGCTCGACCCCAATATCGGCCAGGAATTCGCCGGCTACGGCGTGCAATAGGCGTCGCGGCCGCGCCGCCTCGTGGGGAGCGTTGAACCTGTCGGCGCAATGGCGCGACGATCAGAATGACAAGGCGATGCCGATCCTTCGCACGCGAAGCGATCGCCAGATCTCAGGAGGACGCAAGATGACCCGGATGTCTGCAGCCCGGTACTGCGCCAAGCTCGGCGCGCTGATGCTGGGGCTTGGCGCGATGCTGCCGCTCGGCGCAGCCCAGGCCGGCGAGGTCACGTCGGACCAGATCGTCCGAGCGCTGACGCCGAACAAACCGCTGACCCGCAGCCTGTCGGCCGCACAACCGGCCGCAGCAACCGATCCCGGCCAAACGAAATTCGTCGACAGCCTGCGCAACCGGCCGACCCGGTCGCTGTCGCTCGGTGAGCGCACCCAGATCGCCGAAATCACCAAGGACAAGCCGAACATCGACCTCGAAATCACCTTCGAGTACAATTCGGCGACCATCAGCCGTCAGGCAGCGCCCGCCGTCGAGGCGCTCGGCAAGGCACTGTCCAGCCCGGATCTCAAAGGCGGCACCTTCGTGGTTGCCGGCCACACCGACAGCGTCGGCGGCGACTCGTTCAATCAGGAACTGTCCGAGCGCCGCGCTGATACTATCAAGCGGGTGTTGGTCGACAAATACGGCATCGCAAGTGCCGACCTCGTCACTGTCGGCTACGGCGAAAGCCGGCTGAAAGATCCGGCTCATCCCGACAGCGGCGTCAACCGCCGGGTCCAGGTGGTCAACATGTCCGGCCAGAGCGCTTCTGCCAAATGATCGGCGCTTTGGCCGGTCACAGAACGACTTCAGGGCGTTCCGCCGTGCGGGACGCCTTCGCTGTTTCGTCACTATTGGGCCGTGTATAGAGGGCAGCGCTCCGATGCCGCCGGCCCGGCGATCGAACCGGGGGGCGCCACCAATCTCGAAAGTTCGCCGAGTGCACAGATGATCAACGCGTGGACCCGTTCGTATCTGTTGCCGGCTGGCGCCGCGATCGCCGCCGGCTGCTGGGGCGGTTTCGCCATGCTGCTGCCGGCGCACGCTGATCAACCCGCGACCACTGCGGGCGTACAGGTCGTGGTCGCCAAAGCCACCAACGCCTGCTTCTCCGACAAGGTCAGGGTTACCGGCTTCGTGGTGCCGCGCAAGGAAGCGGTTGTGATCGCCGACGGCGACGGCCGCGTCACCGACGTGCTGGTGCGCGAGGGCGACATCGTCACCGACAATCAGGATCTGGTGCGCGTCACGGGCGCCGGCGGCAACAGGACGCTGAAGGCGCCAGCCGCGGGTTTGATTACCGAGGTGCGGACCATCGCCGGAGCGCCGGCCTCGCCGCTAGCCGGACCGATGCTGCGGATCGCGGTCGGCAACGAACTCGAAGTGGAAGCCGAAGTGCCGAGCATTCATGCGCTCAAGGTCGGACCAGGGGCCATCGCCAGGATTAGCCGGGACGACGGCATCGAGCTTACCGGCACGGTACGGCTCGGCGCGCCGCAGATCGACCGCAAGACCCAGTTCGGCCAGGTGCGAATTGCACTCGCCGCATCGCCCGCCCTCAAGGTCGGGATGTTCGTCCGCGTCACCATCGACGCGCGGCGAAGCTGCGGCGTCTCGATCCCGCGCTCGGCGATCGACCATTCCTCCGTGCAGGTGGTGAAGGACAACGTGGTAGAAACCCGCTCGGTCAAGGTCGGGCTGACCTCTGACAGCGCAATCGAGATTGTCGACGGCGTGCGCGAAGGCGAAACCGTGGTGGCCGACGCCGGCACCTCGCTGCACGACGGCGACCGCATCAAGCCGATATTCACCGACGATTCCGAGCGATCGAAAGCGCGCTGATGGGCCTCAACGTTTCCTCCTGGTCGATCCGGCACCCGCTGCCATCGATCGTGTTCTCGATCATTCTGCTGGCGCTGGGCTGGATCAGCTTCACCAAGCTGGCGGTGACGCGGCTGCCGAGCGCTGACATTCCGGTGATCTCGGTCGCGGTGTCGCAATTCGGCACCGCGCCGGCCGAGCTGGAAGCGCAGGTCACCAAGACCATCGAGGATGGCGTTTCAGGCGTCGAAGGCGTGCGGCACATCGCCTCCTCGATCACCGACGGGCTCTCGGTGACGACGATCCAGTTCGCGCTGGAAACCAACACCGACCGCGCCCTCAACGACGTCAAGGACGCGGTGACGCGGGTCCGCGCCAACCTGCCGCAGAACATCAACGAGCCGCTGATCCAGCGCGTCGACGTGATCGGCCTGCCGATCGTCACCTATGCGGCGATCTCGCCCGGCAAGACGCCCGAACAACTGTCCTGGTTCGTCGACGACGTCGTCAAGCGCGCGTTGCAGGGCGTGCGCGGCGTCGCCCAGGTCGAGCGCATCGGCGGCGTCGAGCGCGAGATCCTGGTGTCGCTCGATCCCGACCGGCTGAGAGCGGTGGGACTGACCGCGCTCGACGTGTCGCGGCGGCTGCGCGGCACCAATGTCGACCTCGCGGGTGGCCGCGCCGAGATCGGCAACAACGATCAGGCGATCCGGACCCTGGCCGGTGCCCGAACGCTGAACGACCTCGCCGGCACCATGATCAGCCTAAACGCCGGCGGCGAGGTGCGGCTCGACGATCTCGGCACCGTGACAGACACCATCGCGGCGCGCCACACCTTCGCGCGCTTCAACGGCGAGCCGGTGGTGGCGCTCGGCATCAAGCGCTCGAAAGGCGCCAGCGACGTCGTGGTCGCCGAAGCGGTGCAGAAGCGGATCGATGCGCTGAAGGCGCAATATCCCGACGTCGAGCTGAAGCTGATCGACACCTCGGTCGACTACACCAAGGGCAATTACGATGCGGCGATCTCGACGCTGTTCGAGGGCGCGATCCTCGCCGTCATCGTGGTGTTCCTGTTCCTGCGCGACTTCCGTGCCACCGTCATCGCGGCGATCTCGCTGCCGCTGTCGATCTTCCCGGCGTTCTGGGCGATGGACATGCTGGGGTTCTCGCTGAACCTCGTCAGCTTTCTGGCGATCACGCTGTCGACCGGCATCCTGGTCGACGACGCCATCGTCGAGATCGAGAACATCGTCCGCCACATGCGGATGGGCAAATCACCGTATCAGGCGGCGATCGAGGCCGCCGACGAGATCGGCCTCGCGGTGATCGCGATCTCGCTGACCATCATCGCGATCTTCGCGCCCGCCAGCTTCATGTCGGGCATCGCCGGCCAATTCTTCAAGCAGTTCGGCATCACCGTCTCGGTCCAGGTGTTCTTCTCGCTGCTGGCGGCCCGGTTCGTGACGCCGGTGCTGGCGGCGTATTTCCTGAAAGACCATCCGCACGTCGAGAAGCCGCCGGGCCGCGTGTTGCGGGCCTACACCCGCATCGTCACCTGGTCGGTGCATCACTATTACATCACGGTGCTGATCGGGCTAGGCATCTTCGCCGCCTCGATCTGGAGCATCGTGCTGCTGCCGCAAGGCTTCCTGCCGGCGCAGGACACCGCGCGCTCGGTGCTGGCGATGCAGTTGCCGCCCGGCACCCAGATCGGCACGACCGAGAAGACCACCGAGGCGATCGTCAAGCTGCTACGCGAGCGTCCCGAAGTGAGAAGCGTGTTCGTCGACGGCGGCCGGGTGCCACCCGGCATCCAGGAAGTGCGACGCGCTTCGCTGATCATCAACTACACGCCGAAGCACGATCGTTCGATCACCCAGCGCGAACTCGAACACGAGATCAGCAAGCAGCTCGATCAGGTGCCGGACATCCGCTACTGGTTCCTCGACGAGAACGGGCTGCGCGCGATCTCGCTGGTGGTGACCGGCGACGACAGCGCCGTGGTCGACAACGTCGCCCAGGAACTGGCGTCGCAGATGAAGCGGATTCCGCTGATCTCCAATGTCATTTCCGAAACGGCGCTGGACCGGCCCGAATTGCGGATTCGCCCGCGCGCCGATCTCGCCGCCCGGCTCGGCGTTTCGACCGAGAGCCTGTCCGAGACGATCCGGGTCGCCACCATCGGCGACGTCGGCCCGGCGCTCGCCAAATTCGACGCCGGCGACCGGCTGGTGCCGATCCGGGTGCAGCTCGAAGACTCGGCGCGCGGCGAGCTCGCCACGCTCGAACAGCTTCAGGTGCCGATCTATGGCGGCCGCGGCGCGGTGCCGCTGTCGGTGGTCGCCGACGTCAAATTCGATCAGGGCCCGACCAGCATCAATCGCTACGACCGGCTGCGCCAGGCCACCGTCGCGGCCGACCTCGTCGGCAATTCCGCGCTCGGCGACGCCACCAAGCAGATCAACGAGCTGCCGGTGATGAAGTCGCTGCCGAAGGGCGTCAAGGTCAGCCCCTCGGGCGATGCCGAAAACCTCGCCGAACTGTCCGACGGCTTCGCCACCGCGATCAGCGGCGGCCTGATGATGGTGTATGCGGTGCTGGTGCTGCTGTTCGGCACCTTCCTGCAGCCGATCACCATCCTGTTCTCGCTGCCGCTGTCGATCGGCGGCGCGATCGGCGCGCTGCTGCTGACCGGCAAGCAGCTCACTACGCCGGTTTGGATCGGCATCCTGATGCTGATGGGCATCGTGACCAAGAACGCAATCATGCTGATCGAATTCGCCATGGAGGCGATGCGCGAGGGCAAGAGCCGTGACGCGGCGATCATCGACGCCGGCCAGAAACGCGCCCGTCCGATCGTGATGACGACGATCGCGATGGTGGCCGGCATGACGCCGAGCGCGCTGGCATTCGGCGCCGGCGGCGAATTCCGTTCGCCGATGGCGCTGGCGGTGATCGGCGGTCTGATCTTCTCCACGGTGCTGTCGCTGATCTTCGTGCCGGCGGTGTTCATGATGATGGACGACGTCGGCCGCGGCTTCTGGGCGGTCGGCAAACGGCTGCTCAGCGGCAGTTCGCGGGATGCAGCCGAGGCAGCGCCGGCGGCGCCATCGGCCGGAACCGAACCCACGCCGCCCGCCAAAAAGTCGTCGTTCTGGCGCGATTAAGTGAGCACGGGACCGGGCGACCTGCCGGATGCGTGAGGAGTCGAGATGAAACCGATCAGGATCGCAGGCGCCGTCTTCGCCCTGCTCGTCGCGGCGGCGATCCTGCTGATGGCGGTCGGGATTCCGGCTGGTGCGCTGACGGCCGCGATGCAGAGCCGGATCGAACGCGACACGGGTTACCGGGTGACGATCGCCGGAGCCGGCACGGTCCGGCTGTTCCCGGCGGTGGCGCTGACCTTACACGACGTCACCGCCGAATTGCCGGGCAAGCGCGATGCCGATCACCGGATCAGGATCGCGACCGTCCGCGCCGAACTGCCGCTCACCAGCGTGATCTCGGCAACGCCGCGGATCACCGAGCTGACCTTGATCAAGCCGGAGCTTCATCTGCCGTTGAGGCGGCGGAACGAGCCCTCGGCTGCCGAGCCGGCGCCAGCGCGCACGCCGCCCGGCGCCGAACTCGCCGAGATCGAACGCATCGTGATCCAGGACGGCGCCGTGGTAATGACCAGCGCGGCCGATCGCGTCGAGCAGCGGATCGCCGGCATCCAGGCCGATATCGAGCGCGACGATGCGGTCGGTCCGATCACCGCCAGCGGTTCAGCGACGCTCGGCCGGTCGCCGCTGTCGTTCGAACTGACCGCAACGCCGCCCACGGACAACGGGCAGCCGGTCCTGGTCGACCTGTCGATCGACGCGCCGGGGCTGCTGACGTCGCGCCTCAACGCAAAGGCGGAAGCGAGGCTGCGCGGCACCGCGCTGGCGATCAACGGCATCAGCGGCAAACTCGGCGATGCGCCCTTGAACGGCTGGGCCTCAGTCGATTTCAACGGCAAGCCGCGGGTCAAACTCGATCTCGACTTTCAACGCCTCGATCTCGTCGCCATCACTCGCTCGGCGCCGCCCGGCGCGCCGTGGAGCGAGACGCCGCTCGACCTTATCGGCCTCAATTATGTCGATGCCGACGTCAGGCTGTCGGCCAAGGAGCTAAATATCGGCCCGGCGCGGATCGCGCCGGCCTCCGCCGACGCCAAGCTGGCCGGCGGAGTGCTGTCGCTGCAGGCGGCGCGCCTCGGTGCCTATGGGGGAGAAGCCAGCGGCACGCTGGTGATCGACGCCTCCGGCGCCACGCCCGCGTTCGATCTGCGATGCGACATCGCCGGCGTTCACGCTTTGCCGCTGCTCGACGGCTTGGCCGATTTCGATCGGATCGATGGCAAGATGCAGGCGAAGCTGGCGCTGCGCAGCAGCGGCGGCAGCGCCCGCGCCATCGCGGCCGGCCTCGAAGGCAGCGCGGCTGTCGGTCTCCGCGACGGCGCGATCCGGGGCCTCGACGTCGTCCGGATGATCCGCAATCTGACCACGCACATTCAGAACGGCTGGCAGATCGCTCCGACAGACGCCACCGATCTGAGCGAATTCACGGCCTCGTTCAAAATTACGCAGGGCAAGGCCGAGACCTCGGACTTGAAGCTGGCCGGGCCCTTGGTGCGGATGACCGGCACCGGCACGATCGACCTGCCGGCCAAAACGCTGGCGTTCAAGGTTGAACCCAAACTGGTTGCGACCACCCAGGGCCAAAGCGCGCCGGAACGCGGTATCTCGGCGCCGGACGTGGAGCCGATCGGCTTCGGCATTCCGGTCCGGATCGAGGGCCCGTGGGTCGCGCCGCGAATCTACCCAGACATCGCCGGCGTGCTCGACGATCCAGATGCAGCATACCGGCGCCTGCGCGAGATCGGCAGTGGTCTGTTCGGCAACGGCGGCGCCGACTCGGGCGCCACAGGCCATTCCAGTCAAGACAGCGGCGCGGCCGTCGACGCATTCATCAAGCAATTGTTCGGACGGTGACGATCGATGCAACGGTGCGGCGAAACCAAGATCAGTGCGACGACGGCAGGTAACGTCGCCCCCGTATCCAGGCGAGGATCGAACATGATGAGGCCGATCGCCCGCGCTCGCGATGGCGCGCCGTATCACCGGCGGGTCATGCTGGCAACGCTGGCTGCGGCAAGCGCGCTGGTGCAACCGCTTCATGCGGAGGAAAGCGCCCCTGCCGCCCAGGCCGTCTCGGTGTTCGTGGCCGCCAAAGCCTGCTTCCCGGCGACCGTCGAAGTGTCCGGCTTCCTGATCCCGCGCGACGAAGTCTCGGTGCGCCCGGACCGGCCCGGCACCAAGGTGATCGATGTGCTGGTCGACCCCGGCGAGACCGTCACGCAAGGCCGGGCGCTGGCGAAGCTCGAGGGCGGCGCGACCGTGCAGGCGCCGGTTGCGGGTCTGGTATCGGCATCGACCGCCGTGATCGGCGCCCCCGCATCGTCCAAGGCCGAAGCGCTGTTCACTATCGTGACGCGCGGCGAATTCGACCTGGTCGGCCAGGTGCCGACCCGCGACATGCCGCAACTTTCGATCGGACAATCGGCGACGGTGAAAGTGGTGGGCGACAAGAGCGAGATGCAAGGCAAGGTACGCCGCGTCTCTGCGACGGTGGAGCCCAAGACCCAGCTCGGCAACGTGTTTATCGGCCTCGGCTCCGACAAACGCCTGCTCGCCAACGCCTCCGGCCGCGCAACGATCAAGACCGGCGAGAGCTGCGGCATTTCGGTGCCCCTCACCGCAGTGATCTATAATCCGGTCGGCACCATCGTGCAGGTGGTGCGGCGGCAGGTCGTCGAAACCCGGCGCGTCGACATCGGCCTGATGAACGGCGGCAACGTCGAAATTCGCAACGGTCTGAAGGAAGGCGACATCGTAGTTGAAAGCGCCGGAGCGCAGCTCCGCGAGGGCGACACGGTGAAGCCGGTGCTGTCCGCCGACGCCTCGGCGAAGTAATCACCGAGGCGCTTTGCGGCTGCTGCCGGTCGCAATCAGCGACGATGGCGACCGTGGCGGGTCATCGAATCAGGGAGAGCCTGGATCGCGGCGCCTGTTCCTTGTCGGCGAACACTGCGTAGTACAGCGCGTAGGCCCAGCCGATCCCAGTCCAGCCGAGCAGCAGATTGCCGGCGTAAAGACCCCATTTGTATTCGACATTACGCGCGAACGCGATCAGCATCGGCGCGCAATACAGCGCAGCAGCAACGAGATACATCGACCACACGATCGCCGGCATGTTGGCGTCGTAGGGCAGTCCAGCCAGTGCAGACATTGTCTTCCTCCATGAGACCCGATGTGAGAAACGGCACTGTCTTTCCCTTTGGAGTTGACGAGCGAACTGACGGGGCCGTTCGAGCGGCGACCGGCGAAGGGATTATCGTTGCGTGAACTGTGCGAAAGACGCGACGCAGCAAACCTTGTTTCAAATCAAGAGTGCAGCGCGAAAGGGCCGCGTCATTTCAACGCGGCGGGGACGCAATCAGGGCCGATCACGTCGAAAGCAGGTATCAGCGCGCCACTCACGATAAGTATCGTGAATAGCGCGCTAATAACGCAATAGATAATCCGATTGACGGCCGTAAGTTACGCGCTCCGCGCCAGCGCGCCGTCAATCATCGCCACCGCATTGCCGACGCCGTAGACGGCGACGAACGAGCCGAAGCGCGGCCCCTTCTCCTGGCCGAGCAGCACTTGGTACAACATGTTGAACCAGTCGAGCGACACGCCCGGCTTGCCGTCCTTGGCGGCCTTCTTGTGATCGAGGAACGGCTCGCGGCGGCCGATCTCGTAGACCACATCCTGGATCGCCTCGGCGGTCGCATCCGCCGGCAGTTGCGACAGCGCATCACGCAGATCCTGCAGCGCGGCACGCTCGGCATCGGTCGGATCGCGGAACACCTTGGTCGGCGCCACGAAATCGCGATAGTAATTGATCGCGTAGCCGACCATCGCGTCGAGCTTGGGGTGCGTCTCTGGTGTGACGCCCGGCCGGTAGCGGCCGATGAACCCCCACAGCGTATCGGCGTTCTCGGCGTTGGACGACGACACCAGCGTCAGCAGGAGCTGGAAGGTGACCGGCATGTCGGCCTTCGGCGGCTGGCCGGAATGGATGTGCCAGACCGGGTTGGCGAGGCGCTGCTTCAGATCCTGCCGCGCATAGCCGTCGAGGAACTGCTGATAATCATCGACATTGCGCGGGATAACGTCGAAATACAGACGCTTCGCCGCCTTCGGTTCGCGATACATGAACAGCGACAACGATTCCGGCGAGGCGTAGCGCAGCCACTCCTCGATCGTCAGGCCGTTGCCCTTCGACTTGGAAATCTTCTGGCCCTTGTCGTCGAGGAACAGTTCGTAATTGAAGCCTTCCGGCGGCGTGCCGCCGATCGCCTGGGCGATCTTGCCGGACAGCTTCACCGAGTCGATCAGGTCCTTGCCGGCCATTTCGTAGTCGACGCCGAGCGCGGTCCAGCGCATCGCCCAGTCCGGCTTCCATTGCAGCTTGCAATGCCCGCCGGTGACCGGAACGGTGACGCGCTCGTTGGTTTCCGGATCGTCGTAGGACACCGTGCCGGCCTTGACGTCGTGCGCGATGATCGGCACCTGCAGCACCACGCCGGTGCGCGGGCAGATTGGCAGGAACGGCGAGTAGCTGGCGGCGCGCTCCTCGCGTAAGGACGGCAGCATGATCGCCATCACCTTGTCGAGCCGTTCCAGCACCTTCAACAGCGTCGCGTCGAACCGGCCGGACTTGTAGTAATCGGTCGCCGAGGCGAACTCGTAGTCGAAGCCGAAGGTGTCGAGGAAGGCGCGCAGCCGGGCGTTGTTGTGTGCGCCGAACGAATCGTGAGTGCCGAACGGGTCCGGCACGCTGGTCAGCGACTTGCCGAGATTCTTCTCCAGCAGTTCCTTGTTCGGGACGTTGTCCGGCACCTTGCGCAGGCCGTCCATGTCGTCGGAGAACGCCAGCAGCTTGGTCTTGATCTTGTCGTCGGTCAGCACGCGGAAGGCGTGGCGCACCATCGTGGTGCGCGCGACTTCGCCGAACGTGCCGATGTGCGGCAGTCCGGACGGACCATAGCCGGTCTCGAACAGCACCTCGTCCTTCGGATGCTTTTTCAGCCGGTTCACCAGCGCGCGCGCCTGCTCGAACGGCCAGGCGTTGGATTGTTCGGCGAGGGTACGCAGCTCGGAAGCGTTCGGAAGGTCGATCGTGGTCATTCAGGTCTCCGGCCGCCAGTGAAGGCGGGTCTTTCAAAACGGGCTGACGGAGAAGTACCGCAGCCAAAGATCAGTGTACTGGCCCTTGTCCCAGATCCGGAACAGCGCCCAATTCAGGGCCTGGCGCAACGTGTCGTTGCCCTTGCGCACCGCGATGCCGACACCCTCGCCGAAATAACGGCTCTCCAGGAACGGGGCGCCGGAAAACGCGCAGCAATTCTCCGAATCGGTGCCGTTGATCCAAAACGCCAGCGAAATCGCATCGCCGAAGATGAAGTCGACTTCGCCGCGCTTCAGCGCCGCGCGCAACGCCTCGGCATTCGGATAGGAGTGCAGCTCGGCGTCGGTGAACATCGCCTTCAAATAGGCCTCGTGAGCCGACCCTGCGATCGCGCCGACCTTGCGGCCTTCGAGATATTCCGGCCGCATCTCGGCCATCACCGCATCCTTGCGGGCGACGAACCGCGCAGGCGTGCGGTAGTACGGATCGGTGAAGTCGAGCTTGGCGCGAGTTTGCGGCATCACCGCCAACGACGCGATGATCGCATCGCCGCGGTTACTGCTCAGCGCGTCGAGCAACGTCTCGAACTTGCGCATCTGGATGGTGCAGGTGACCTTGATCTCCTCGCACAGCGCCCGCGCCAGATCGACGTTGAAGCCGGCCGGATTGCCGTCGGCGCCGGTGAAGTTGAACGGCGGATAGTCGACCTCGGTCAGGAACCGGATCATCGTCAGGCGCGACAGGTCGGGCCGCTCCGGCCGGCGACGCGGATCCCAGAATCCAGGCACCGCATGGGCGGTGGCTGCGGCGACCGCTTTCGCCTCCGGACTGGTCTCGGCTGCGCGCACCGGTGCCGCCGCGAAGGCACAAGCCAGCGCCACGACGCTCACGCGCCATGCGGCGAGTCGGGCATTGCCGAAAAAAACAATCTGTGGTTGCATTGTCAGGGGTTCCGCACCGGCGGTCTTATAGACCATCCGGGGCGGGAGGCGAGTGTCGTTTGCGTTGGGGCGTGCCATGGTGGTGACCGATCGCGCCGGATTGCACGATACGGTGGCGGAGCGGCGCGGCGATGATGAGGCAGAGCCCTCATGGCCCGAACGTCCGGGCTTTCTCGCGTTCTGGCCGGTGGATGTCGGCAATGACAATCGGCGTCCGCCCGACCGTTCCACCGTCGCGGCCCCGCGGCCCGAGAAGCACACCGTCCCGGAACTCGACTGCCTGCGCGGCGTGCTTGCGCCGGCACTGCTGCATGCGGCCGCGCGTCGCAGCCGGGAGCTTCAGGTCGGCGCGGACCGTGTGCTGATCCACCAGGGGCTGATCGACGAACAGGCGTATCTGCATCGTCTTTGTGGCGCGCTCCGGATCGGCTTCGAGCATTTCGATCAGGTCGATCGCTCCGACTGCCCGCTGAACGACGCGCAGATCACCGCCGCGACCGCAACCGGGATCGTTCCGCTCTACCTGAACGGCGAACTGACCTGGGTAATCGCGCCGCAGCGGCTGGCTTGCCGCAGACTGTGCTTATTGCTGGATGAATTCCCGGCGATCCGGCCCCGGCTGCGGCTCACCACGTCCTTCGCCCTGGAAGGCTTCCTTGCACGCCACGCTGCCCCGGCGCTCGCCGATGCGGCCAGCTCGGACCTGCACCATCGGTTTCCGATCCTGTCGGCAGCGACGCGACACGCCGGCCCGCTGTGGCGCCAGCGTCTCCAGCGCGGCGTCTGCGTGGCCGCGCTGGTGATGTTGCCGTTCTTCCCGGACCGCGAGGTCACCACCACGGTGCTCGCCCTGTGGTTCATCGGCTTCGCCGGACTGCGGCTGCTCGCCAGCCTGTGGCGACATCCACCCCCATCGCCAACGCGACGCCGACCGGACGGAGAGTTGCCGGTCTATACGGTGGTGGCGGCGCTGTATCGCGAGGCCGATTCGGTCGGGTCGCTGGTCGAGGCACTCGACGCGCTCGACTACCCGCGGGAAAAGCTCGACCTGATTCTGGTGATCGAGCCCGACGATCTCGCCACCCGCGCCGCGCTGGCGCGGCTGAGACATCGGCCGCATCTGCGAATCCTGATCGCGCCCGCGGTCGCGCCGAAGACCAAGCCGAAGGCGCTGAACTACGCTCTGGCCTTCGCCCGCGGCAGCTTCATCGCGGTGTTCGACGCCGAAGACCGGCCCGACCCCGGCCAGTTGCGGGCGGCCTTGGCTGCGTTCGACGCGGCGAGTCCCGAAACCGCCTGCGTGCAGGCCAGCCTGTGCATCGACAATCTGACGCACAACTGGCTGTCGCGCACCTTCCTGGCCGAATATGCCGGCCAGTTCGACCTGTTCCTGCCGGGCCTTGCCGCGCTCGGGCTGCCGCTGCCGCTCGGCGGCACGTCGAACCATTTTCGCACCGACGTACTGCGCGCGCTCGGCGCCTGGGATCCACACAACGTGACCGAGGACGCCGACCTCGGCTTCCGGCTGGCCCGATTCGGCTACCGCAGCGTCACCATCCGGTCGACCACCTACGAAGAGGCACCGCTCGCCTTCGGCAACTGGCTGCGCCAACGCTCCCGCTGGATGAAGGGTTGGATTCAGACCTGGGAGGTGCACATGCGTCGCCCACTCCGGCTGTGGCGCGAGACCGGCCCGGGGGGCTTTGTCGCCCTCAACCTGGTGGTCGGCGGCAACGTCCTGTCCGCACTGGCTTACCCGCTACTCCTGGCATTAATTCTGTTGGCGGTGGCCGATTGGGCGGCGCTGCTACCGTCCTGGCTCGCGCCGGACAGACCGACAGCGCTGCATTGGTTGACGATTGCAGCCGGCGTGACCTCGACCGCAGTGGTCGGCCTGCTTGGTCTGGCGCGGCGGCGACAATGGCGCCATGCCGGCGCCCTGGCGCTGACGCCGATTTACTGGCTATGCCTGTCGCTGGCGGCGTGGCGGGCGCTGATGCACTACGTCTGGTGCCCTTATCGCTGGGAGAAGACCCAACACGGCATCGCCCGTCGCGCTCATTCGGCCGCGCCCGAGCAAGCGCCCCTGCAACGGCGCCGGCGCCGCTACACTGATGCTACAGATAGCGCTTCAGATCAGCCGCGGCGTCCTCGGGCTTGCGCTTGATGTTGAAGGGAGCGACGAAATTGCCGAACTTGTCCATCAGATAGATCAGCGCGGTGTGATCCATCGTGTAATCGCCGTCCTTGAGCGGAACCTTCTTGGCGTAGACCCGATAGCCCTTCTCGATCTTCGCGGTCGCCTCCGGCGTTCCGACCAGCCCCTTCAGATGCGGATCGAAGCTCGACAGATAGTCCTTCATCGAGGCTGGCGTGTCGCGTTCGGGATCGACCGAAACGAAATAGGCGTTGACCCGATCGGCGTCGGGGCCGAGCGCCGCCAGCACCTGCGACAATTCGAACAGCGACGTTGGGCAGACGTCTGGGCAGCGGGTGAAGCCGAAGAAGATCAGCGTCGGCTTCCCCTTCATGTTTTGCTCGGTGACGATCTGGCCGTTCTGATCGGTCAGCCGGAACGGCCCTCCGATCGTCGCCGGTGCCGAAATCTTCTGCAGACCGCCGAGCAGCCACAGCACCACCACAAGACCGACGATCAGGCTGCCGGCGAAGGCGGCGACGACGACGAGCGGACGGATGGATTTGGCTTCTGCAGGCATCGGCGGAGTCCTCGAGAGCTCGGAGCGGCCGATGCGGCGAGATTTCCGCAAGGCCGGTTCGACGTGCGGATGAACCGCACTGCTGCCCAATAGAGCGGCGGGCTACAGCCGGCAAGCCGTGCCGCCGTCATACCGATCACGTCATCCGGAGATGGCGGGCCGCCGTATCCGCGGCGTCAGCGCCCCGCTTGGGCTTGCGCGTCCATGTAACAGGGGCGGTACATCGACAGCAGTTGCTTGCCGCGCAGGAAAATCATGTGCCGGGTCAGGCCGCCGCGCTTGGCGATCCAGCGGCGGATGCTGACCGGATACATCGTGTACAGCATCTGGGTGGCTTCGGCGTTGGTGATGGCCCGGCCGTTCGAGCCGAGATCCCATGCGGCATGAAAACCGAGATTGGCCCGCGAGGTCACACAGATCTTATCGTGCGGGACCGCACCGAGCACGATTGTGCAGGCAGAGGCGCAGAGGCCGTCGATCATCACCGTCTCACCGGAGCTTCGCAGCGACTGGTACTTATCGACGTAGGTTCCGATCCGGCCACCACGATCGTCGGCGATTCGCACCATCGCCTGGCTCGACGCCACGCCGGCGACCAGCAGCACGGCCGCGAGCATCCCCGTGATCAGTCTCATGGCTCCCCCAACGATCCCCGCCGCGAGACCGCACACGGCGCGACCTCGAAACAGTGCCAGGGTGATTTCCGATCGGGGCTTTGTCCAGATCGACAGCGGGCCTCGGACCAATTTCAAATCGAGTGTTGCCCGCAGGATGCACTGCCGATTTGCAAGGTCCCAAACTGAAACAGCGCAGCCCGCCGGCTCGCGCGACAGGCGGATCGGTTCCACCGCCGGCCGGTTCTGCGTGGCACCACCGCCTCGCACACCATCGACCCTGACATCTGCTGGCATCGAGTTTCGTCGGCAGGACCTCCGGTCTCGGTCGGTGACGGCGCAACACCTTGCTCCGACCACCCTACTCCGATCCGCACAGTTCGTGACGCAAAGCCGCGCGACAGATCCTGTTCGCAACAGGCCTCGTTTGGATCCATATGCGATGTACGCCAGCAGACCGTCGCTCGTTTGCAGGGCTTCGCGACAACTCATCGATCCGCTTCGGGCAACTACCAGGACAGCCGAGTCTCGCGTGAACTTAAGGCAAACTTAGCACTGGCCGGTCCACGCTTAGTTCGCTGCAAATCGGCGACATTCGAAGCTGTCCTGCCGGGATCGCAGTCGAATTCATCGCACGTTCGGACAGCAAACCGGTCTCCTGCCGTGCACTGGCCACCGCACCACCGCAGTGAGTGCAAGCGCTCCGCTCCGGCTCTTCGGGATCCTCAATGGCTCTTCGTCTCGGTCTATCGCCCAAAATCAATTCCATCGCCGTGGTCGGCATCGCCGGCGTTCTCGCCTTGGGCGCGCTGCACATGATCGGAACGTCCTCGCAGGATGCTGCGAGGCTGATCGACGAACACGCCCGCGCGCTCGGCGACAGCAATGAGCGATTGCAGATTGCCCTGCTCGAACAGCGCCGCGCCGAAAAGAACTTCATGCTGCGCAAGGACGAGCAATATCTCGGGCTGTTTCAGCAAAGCGGCCGGGTCGCGGCGGAGACGCTCGCCGACATGATCCGGCAGACCGAGTCGTCCGGCCAGAGCGAACTGACGCGCAGCCTGGTGTCGGTGCAGACGGGATTCGACAACTACCAACGCCAGTTCGGCCGGCTCGCCGAGGCCAGCATCAAGCTCGGCCTCAAAGAAGAGCTCGGCCTCGAAGGGGGCCTGCGGACTTCAGTGCACGCCATCGAGAAGGCGATCGGCCAGTTCGACGCGCCGGCGCTGATGGTGAAGATGCTGATGATGCGCCGTCACGAAAAGGATTTCATGCTCCGCCGCAATCCGAAATACGGCGACGAGATGAAGAAGCGCGCCGCCGAATTTGCCGAGGTGCTGGCAGCTTCCGCTCTGCCGGACACCGCAAAGGCCGAGGTCACCCAGAAACTCAACGCCTACCAACGCGACTTCTCGGCCTGGATGGAGGGAGCGCTCGCCTCGGGCCGCGCCGAGAAGGACATGGTGACGACCTATCGGTCGCTGCAGCCGGCGCTCGACGAATTGTTCAGCACGGTGAGGCAGCAGGCCGAGCACGCCAAGGCGATGGCGGCGACCGCGCGGCAGACGACCGAACACCGGATGCAGATCGCGATCATCGCCATCATCCTGGCCGTGATGGTGCTCGGCATCTGGATCGCCCGCTCGATCACCAAGCCGCTGGGCGGACTGAACGTCGGCATCCGGCGCCTCGGCGATGGCGAACTGGACCTAGTGCTGCCGGGCCTGCAGCGCAGCGACGAAATCGGCGACATGGCGCGGGCCGTGGAATCCTGCAAGCTGAAGGCGCAGGAGCGCGCCGCGGCCGAGGCCGCCGCACAGGCCGCGCAGGAGCGGCTGGCAGCCGAGCAACGCAAGCGCGACATGATCGTACTCGCCGACAAATTCGAAGGGGCAGTCGGCGAAATTGTCCAAACGGTGTCGTCGGCCTCGACCGAGCTCGAAGCCTCGGCAACGACCCTGACCTCGACCGCCGATCACGCCCAGCAGTTCACCACGCTGGTGGCGGCCGCGTCCGAAGAGGCGTCCGCCAACGTGCAATCGGTCGCCTCGGCGAGCGAGGAGATGGCGTCGTCGGTCAACGAGATCAGCCGCCAGGTCCAGGAAGCCGCCCGGATCGCCGCCGAGGCGGTCGCGCAGGCGCAAACCACCAACGAACGGGTCGGCTATCTCTCCGAAGCCGCAGCGCGCATCGGCGACGTCGTCGAGTTGATCAACGCGATCGCTGCACAGACCAACCTCCTGGCGCTCAACGCCACCATCGAGGCCGCCCGCGCCGGCGATGCCGGACGCGGCTTCGCCGTGGTGGCCGCGGAGGTCAAACAACTCGCCGAACAGACTGCGAAGGCGACCGAGCAGATCAGCCAGCAGGTCGGCGGCATCCAGAACGCGACAGATCAGTCGGTCGGCGCGATCCGCCAGATCGGCGATACCATCGGGCGAATGTCGGAGATCGCCGCGACGATCGCCTCCGCGGTGGAAGAGCAAGGCGCCGCGACCCAGGAGATCTCGCGCAACGTCCATCATGCCGCCGAAGGGACGCAGCAGGTCGCCGTCAACATCGTCGAGGTCCAGCGCGGCGCCTCCGCCACCGGCTCGGCGTCCGTCGAAGTGCTGTCGGCAGCGCAGTCGCTGGCGCACGACAGCACCCGGCTCAAGGACGAGGTCAGCCGTTTCCTGGGCACGGTACGCGCGGCCTGACGGCGCGACCGCTGCGGGCGATCGATGTCCTCGGCGTTATCACCACGTACCGTTAATGATCTTCGTAAAGGTTGATTTCGCTCGATCGTTGACGGATGTCGGGATCACCACCAATCATGCGGCGATAGTCATCTCTGGCGCTGAGGATCGCCCATGTCTCGCTTGTCCGCTGCTCTGCTCGCTTCCGCCGTGGTCGCCGGCGCCGCCGTTGCGCTGCCGACCGCCGCTTCCGCTTGTTACGGCTGCGCCCCGCCGCCGTGCTACAGTTGCTACCAGCAGCAATACGTTGCGCCGGAGTACCGCACTGTCGAAGAGACGGTGATGGTCAATCCGGGCCGCGTCGTCGCCCATCGCGTCGCGCCGCAGTATCGCACCGTGATGGTGCCGAAGACCGTGATGGTCTCGCCGGGCGGCGTCGCCTATGAGCGCATTCCGCCGCAATACGCCACCCGCGAACGCGTCGAAATGGTGTCGCCGGGCTACAGCTACTACGCGCCGGTTCGCCCGCGCTGCGGCGGTTGCGGCTGGTAACGCCTCGTTAACATCGTAGGATGGGTTGAGCTCTTGCGAAACCCATCCGGAGGCATCGAACGGTTCGATGGGTTTCGCTTGCGCTCAACCCATCCTACCGCCCCGCATCTTCGTCGCCCTTCGAATTAGTCGCGCTTCGAACGGATTCGTCATGGCCGGGCTGTGTCCCGGCCATCCGCGTGTCAATCTCCGCGGCTGATTTCTCAGCTCCGCCGGTACGGCAGCTTCCGTCCGTCGAGCCGACGCAGGCCCGGCTCGCGGCGCTCCAGCCACCAGCCGTATTGTTTCGGCCAGTCGGCAAACACCTCGTCGCCCTCGGTGAGTTCGAGCTGGGCGTGCAGCGCCCAGTTCGGATCGAACAGCACCTCGCGGCCGATCGCGATCAGATCGGCTTGGCCCTGCTCGACGATCTTCTCGGCCTGATCCGGATGAACGATCAGCCCCACCGCGATCGTCGGAATCTCGGCCTCGGTTCGGATCGTTTCGGCGAACGGCACCTGGAAGCCATAGCCGCGCGGAATCCGGTTGGCCGTCGCCGAGCCCATCAGACCGCCCGACGAGCAATCGATGATATCGGCGCCGCGGGCTTTAGACTCGCGCGCGAACACCACCGAGTCGGCAAGCTCGATGCCACCGTCGACGCCGTCGACCGAGGATACCCGTACCGCCAGCGGCAAATTGTCGGGCCAGACGGCGCGCACCGTCTCGATCACCTCCAACGGAAACCGCATCCGCCCCGCGCGATCGCCGCCATAGGCGTCGGTGCGCTTGTTCGACAGCGGCGACAGGAACGAATGCAGCAGATAGCCGTGGGCGCAGTGCACTTCGAGCATCTCGAACCCGGCCTCGACCGCCCGCAGCGTCGCGCTGCGCCAATGATCGAGCAAATGATCGAGATCGTCGTCGGTCAGCTCCTGCGGCGTCAGCCAGCCTTCGTCCATCGGGATCGAGCTCGGCGCGACGATGTCCCACGGTTGGTCGCCGCGTGCTGCGTCCTCTGCGGTCAGCGCCGCGTTGCCGTACCACGGCCGCTGCATGCTCGCCTTGCGGCCGGCATGAGCGAGCTGAATCGCCGGCACCGCGCCGTTGTCGCGCAGGAAAGCGGCGATCCGCTCCAGCGGCCGGACCTGGTCGTCGTTCCACAGCCCGAGATCGCCATGGGTGATGCGGCCATTGGCGGTAACGGCCGTCGCCTCCACCATCACGATGCCGGCGCCGCCTTGCGCGAACTTGCCGAGATGCACCAGGTGCCAGTCGTTGGCCACGCCGTCGACCGCGGAATACTGGCACATCGGCGAGACCAGGATGCGGTTCTTGGCGGTGACGCCACGCAGAGTGAAAGGGCGAAACAGCGGCGGCTGCGACATCGGGACAACGTTCCTCGGTGGTTTCTTCGGTCGGACTGAAATCGGCGGCAGCTCCGCCGACCCGTCCTGTTGGTTGACCGGACTCTGACGACCCCGGCGGATCAGGTCAATCGCCAGTGGTCGCTGTGAAATCCGATTCATTTGGACTATCGTCCCGTCATGAGCTTGATCCGTCGTACTGTTTTGTCCCGCCGGGCCGTCCTGACCTCCGCCGTCGTAGCCTTTGCGGCTGCACGCACGATACCCCTGGCGCACGCCCAGGGCCTGTATCCGACCCGACCGGTGCGGATCGTGCTGCCGTTCGCGGCCGGCGGCGTCGCCGACATCACCGCGCGGCTGATCGCCGATCAGCTCGGCACCAAGCTTGGCCAGCGGTTCTATGTCGAGAACCAGCCGGGCGCCGGCGGCATCAGCGCGGCGCGCACGGTGATCTCGGCGCAGCCTGACGGCACGACGCTGGCGCTGCTGTCGAACGGCACCGCGATCAGCGTGTCACTGTTCAAGAAGCTGCCGTTCGATCCGGTGAAGGATTTCGCGCCGATCTCCAGCCTGGGAACGTTCGATTTCCTGTTCGCGGTCCGCGCCGACTCCAAGTTCAAGACGCTGGAAGACGTCGTCAAGGCGGCGAAGCAGAAGCCCGGCGCGCTCAATGTCGGCACCATCAACACCGGCAGTACGCAGAACCTCGCCGCCGAACTGTTCAAGACCGCGGCCGGCGTCGACTTCGTGATCGTTCCGTTTCGCGGAACACCGGAGGTGCTAGTGGCACTGCTGCAGGACAGCGTCGATCTGACGATCGACAGCTATTCGGCGCTGAAGGGCAATCTCGCCGACGGCAAGCTCCGGGCGTTGGCGGCGACCGGACCGCTGCGCTCCAAGATCACGCCCGACATCCCGACGCTGCGCGAAAGCGGCATCGAGGCCAGCATCGAGTCCTGGAACGGGCTGTTCGCGCCGGCCGGCACACCGCCCGCGGTGATCGGCGCCTTGAACACGGCGCTGCAGGAGATTCTCGTCGATCCCGTGCTCAAGAAGAAGATGCTCGAACTCGGCATCGACGCCAAACCCTCGACCCCTGAGCAGTTGGCGGCCCGGCTGCGCGCAGATATCGACAAATGGCGCGCCGTGATCGAGCAGGCCGGGATCGAGCGGCAATAGCGGCGGCCCCGCAATCCAGCGATGAATCTCAAGCAGCTCGAATACTTCATGCACGTCGCCGAGCTCGGCTCCTTCAGCAAGGCGGCGATGGTGCTGGATGTGGCCCAGCCGGCGCTCAGCCGGCAGGTGCGCGGGCTGGAGACCGAACTGCGTCAGCAATTGTTTCTGCGTAACGGCCGCGGCGTCGCGCTGACCGAGGCGGGGCGACGGCTGTTCGACCACTCGGTCGCGATCATGCAGATGGTCGCCCACGCCCGCGAGGACCTCGGCGCCAGCCGCGACGCACCGGTCGGCCGCGTCACCATCGGCCTGCCGCCATCGATCGCGCGACAACTGACGCTGCCGCTGATCGATCACGTCAAGCGGACGTTGCCGGCGGCGCGACTGGCGATCGTCGAAGGCCTGTCGTCGCATGTCATCGAATGGGTCACCACCGGCCGCGCCGATGTCGGCCTCGTCTACAATCCGGACGCGCAGTCCGGCATCGAGATCACGCCGTTGTTGCAGGAGCCGCTCGGGCTGGTCAGCTACGCGCCCGCCGGCAAACGCCGCGCCGCGGCGGCGCCGCTTCCGTTCAAGGAACTGTCGAAATATCCGCTGATCGTTCCCGAACGGGTCCACGCGATGCGCCGGCTGCTGGAGAACGAAGCCGCACTGGCCGGGGTCAAGCTCGACATCGCCTGGGAGGTATCAAGTGTACCGTCGATCATCGAGCTGGTCTGCGCCGGTTACGGACATGCGGTGCTGACGCGCAGCGGCGTCGCCGCCACGCCGCGCGCCGCCGAGCTGGTGATGCGCCCGTTGATCGACCCGGCACCGGCGAGCGCGCTGTGCCTGGTGGTTCCGGCGACGCGGCGGCCGACGCCGCTGGCGCAGCACGCGATGCGACTGCTGACCGAGCTGGTCAAAGGCCTGCCGACCTGATCTCGGCTCACAGTTTCGGCATCGATTTCCGCACTTGCCATGCCGGAAGCCGATAGCTGTTATAGACCACCCGCGGTGGCGTCGTTCAGGCCGCCCGGCCACAATAGCAATAACAATTCGGAAGGAAACGAATGCAAACCGCTATTCCCTGCCTGTTCATGCGCGGCGGGACCTCACGCGGCCCCTTCTTCAACGCTGCCGATCTGCCGAGCGACATCGCGACCCGCGACAAGGTGCTGCTTGCGGTGATGGGCTCGCCCGACCGCCGCCAGATCGACGGCCTTGGCGGCGCGCATCCGCTCACCAGCAAGGTCGGCATCGTGTCCAAAGGATCGAAGCCCGGCGTCGATCTCGACTTCCTGTTCGCCCAGCTTCAGCCCGACAAGGACACCGTCGATACCACACCGAACTGCGGCAACATGCTGGCAGCCGTGGTGCCGTTCGCACTGGAGACCGGCATGGTGGAAGCGCAGAGCGCTACCACGACGCTGCGCGTGCTGACGCTCAACACCGACATGCAGTGCGACATCACCGTGCAGACGCCGGACGGACACGTCTCCTACGACGGCGACGCGCGGATCGACGGCGCACCCGGCACCTCGGCGCCGATCAAGATCAACTTCCTCGATACCGCAGGCTCGGTCGCCCCTGGTCTGTTGCCAACCGGCAATGTCCGCGACGTCATCGACGGCGTCGAGGTCACCTGCATCGACAATGGAATGCCGCTGGTGATGTTTCGGGCCGAGGCCGTCGGCCGCACCGGCTATGAGGGCGTCGCGCAGCTCAATGCCGACACCGATCTCAAGGCACGGCTGGAAAAACTGCGGATCGCCTGCGGCCACGCCATGCAGCTCGGCGACGTGACGTCGAAGAACTACCCGAAGATGACGCTGATCTCGGCGCCGCGTGCCGGCGGCAGCATTTCGACCCGCAGTTTCATCCCGCACGTCTGCCACGACGCGATCGGCGTGCTCGCCGCCGTCACGGTGGCGACCGCCTGCGTGCTGAAAGGCAGCGTCACCGACGGCATCGCCCAGGTGCCGGATGGAAATGTGAAGCAGATCTCGGTGGAGCACCCGACCGGCGAATTCTCGGTCGAGATCGAAGTCGATCCGGCCAATCCGCAGACCGTCACCCGCGCCGCCTTGCTGCGTACCGCCCGCCTGATCATGCGCGGCGAAGCGATGGTGCCGGGCACGGTGTGGGACGGCAAGCAGACCAGCGATACAGCGCTGCGGCGCGCGGGGTGAAACAACGACGAAACTGGAACGCGTATCGATGCTCGCTGAGTTAGCGAGCGGGCAACCACATAACCGACGTCATACGCGGGCTTGACCCGCGCATCCATCATCCGAAGAACGATGGATTGCCGGGTCGAGCCCGGCAATGACAGAGAACAAACTACTCGAGGACACCCGATGATCATCGACATCCACGGCCACTACACCACAGCGCCGAAGGCGCTGGAGGATTGGCGCAACCGGCAGATCGCCGGCATCAAGGATCCGTCCGCGATGCCGAAAGTGTCCGAGCTGAAGATTTCGGACGACGAGCTGCGCGCTTCGATCATCGAGAACCAGCTCAAGAAGATGCAGGAGCGCGGCAGCGACCTGACGGTGTTCTCGCCGCGCGCCTCGTTCATGGCGCACCACATCGGCGACTTCAACGTCTCGTCGACCTGGGCGGCGATCTGCAACGAGCTGTGCTACCGCGTCTCGCAGCTCTTCCCCGACAACTTCATCGGCGCGGCAATGCTGCCGCAATCGCCCGGCGTCGATCCGAAGACGTGCATTCCCGAGCTGGAAAAGTGCGTCAAGGAATACGGCTTCGTCGCTATCAACCTCAATCCCGATCCGTCGGGCGGGCACTGGACCTCGCCGCCGCTGACCGACCGGATCTGGTATCCGATCTACGAGAAGATGGTCGAGCTGGAGATTCCGGCGATGATCCACGTCTCGACCAGTTGCAACGCCTGCTTCCACACCACCGGCGCACATTATCTCAACGCCGATACCACCGCCTTCATGCAGTGCGTCACCGGCGACCTGTTCAAGGATTTCCCGGAGCTGAAATTCGTGATCCCGCACGGCGGCGGCGCGGTGCCGTATCACTGGGGCCGGTTCCGCGGCCTCGCACAGGAAATGAAGAAGCCGCTGCTCGAGGACCACGTCCTCAACAACATCTTCTTCGACACCTGCGTCTATCACCAACCCGGCATCGACCTGCTCAACACAGTGATTCCGGTCGAAAACGTGTTGTTCGCCTCGGAGATGATCGGAGCGGTGCGCGGCATCGATCCCAAAACCGGTTTCTACTACGACGACACCAAGCGCTACATCGAGGCGTCGACGATCCTGACGCCGGAAGAGAAGCAGCAGATCTACGAAGGCAACGCCCGCCGCGTCTATCCGCGGCTCGATGCCGCGCTCAAGGCGAAGGGTAAGTAACAATGACCGTGCGGATGAACGATCTCGGCATCGTCAAGCGCAACATCGGCCGCGCCGACAAGGCTGCGGTCGAAAAACTGTCGCGGTTCGGCGTCGCCACCGTGCACGAGGCGATGGGCCGCGTCGGCCTGATGGCGCCGTATATGCGGCCGATCTACTCCGGCGCGCATATCTGCGGCACCGCCGTCACCGTGCTCCTGCAGCCGGGCGACAACTGGATGATGCATGTGGTCGCCGAGCAAATTCAGCCCGGCGACGTCGTGGTCGCGGCCTGCACGGCGGACTCCACCGATGGCTTCTTCGGCGATCTTTTGGCGACAAGCTTCCGCGCCCGCGGCGCGCTCGGCCTGATCATCGACGCCGGCGTCCGCGACGTCCGCGATCTCACCGAGATGAAGTTCCCGGTGTGGTCGAAGGCGATCCACGCCAAGGGCACGGTGAAAGCGACGCTCGGCTCGGTCAACATCCCGGTGGTCGCGGCCGGCGCCCATGTCACCCCCGGTGACGTGGTGATTGCCGATGACGACGGCGTCGTGGTGGTGCCGGCCGCAGTCGCACAGATGGCAGCCGATGCGGCCGAAGCCCGCGAGGCCAACGAAGCCGAGAAGCGCGCCAAGCTCGCGAGCGGAGTGCTCGGCCTCGACATGTACAAGATGCGCGAGCCGCTCGAAAAAGCCGGACTGAAGTACATCGACTGATGAGCAGCGATCCGAAACAGTGGCGCATCGGGATCGTCGGCTACGGCGAGGTCGGCAAGATTCTCGCCGAGGATCTGCGCGCGCTAGACATCCATGTCGCGGCTTACGATCTGAAGCTCGGCGACGACCGCGGCGGTCCGCTGCGCGACCACGCCGCGGCGCATGGCGTGACGCTGACCGCCTCGCATGCCGAGCTCGCCGGGCGCGGCGACTTCATCATCTCCGCGGTGACGGCGAGCCAGACCGTCGCGGTCGCGGAAGCCTGCGCTGGCGGGATCAACCAGGGCACCTGGTTTCTCGACTTCAACTCGGCCTCGCCCGGCGCCAAGCAGCGCGCCGCGGCGCTGATCGACGGCGCCCAAGGGCGCTATGTCGAGGGCGCGGTGATGACCTCGGTACCGCCCTATCGGATCAAGGTGCCGCTGCTGCTCGGCGGGCCGCACGCGGCCGAGCTGGCGCCGCTGATCAATGCGCTCGGCTTCGCCGCCAAGCCGGCGAGCGACCGGCTCGGCGTCGCGTCCGCCACCAAGATGTGCCGCAGCATCATGATCAAGGGGCTGGAGGCGATGGTGATCGAGAGTTTCACCACCGCGCGCGCCTACGGCGTCGAGGACGCGGTGATCGCCTCGCTGCAGGAGACCTTCCCGAGCATCGATTGGGAGAAGCAGGGCGCCTACTTCTTCCAGCGCGTCATCGAACACGGCCGCCGCCGCGCGGAGGAAGTCCGCGAAGTCGCCGAGACGGTCCGCGAGGCCGGGCTGACGCCGTGGTCGGCGCAAGGCACCGCCGAGCGCCAGGCCTGGGTGGCCGACCTCGCCGACGAGGGACTGTTCGGCAAGCGCGGCGACAAGACGTTCGCGCGGAGTAGCGATTGGCGGACTGAGGCTGATCGAATTCTGGCGAAGGTGAAGGACGAGACGAAGACGTAACGCCGCAGGAACGGCGGCGAACGGCAGAGGAATTGGCCGCGGCGCTGATGGCACCCCTCCCCTTGCGGGGAGGGTCGGCCGAGCGAAGCGGAGGCCGGGGTGGGGGTCCACGAGTCGCAGTGCTTGGGGACCCCCGCCCCCTCCCCGCAAGGGGAGGGGAGATGAGAGGCCGAGGCGAAACATAAGCTGACTTCAACGAGCGCTTATTTGAACCAGCGCTGACTTGAGACGAGTAACCGAATGAAATTTGAGAAAACCCCCGGCTGGCTCGACTGGTACCAAGGCCCCTCGAAGCCGACCTTCAAAGTCCCGGCCGGCGCCGTCGATGCGCATTGCCACGTGTTCGGGCCGGGCGACGAATTTCCGTTCGCGCCGGAGCGCAAGTACACGCCGTGCGATGCGTCGAAACAGCAGCTTTATGCGCTGCGCGATCATCTCGGCTTCTCCCGCAACGTCGTGGTGCAAGCGACCTGCCACGGTGCAGACAACCGGGCGATGGTCGACGCGCTGGTGAATTCGGACGGCAAAGCCCGCGGCGTCGCCACGGTGAAGCGCAGTGTCACCGATGCCGAACTGCAGGCGATGCACGAGGCCGGCGTCCGGGGTGTCCGCTTCAACTTCGTCAAGCGGCTGGTCGATTTCACGCCGAAGGACGAACTGGTCGAGATCGCCGAACGGATCAAGCAGTTCGGCTGGCACGTTGTGATCTATTTCGAGGCGGTCGATCTGCCGGAGCTGTGGGATTTCTTCACCAGCCTGCCGACCACTGTCGTGGTCGACCACATGGGCCGCCCCGACGTCACCAAGCCGGTCCTCGGCCCCGAATTCGAGCTGTTCGTCAAGTTCATGCGGGAGCATGCCAATGTCTGGTCGAAGGTAAGCTGCCCGGAGCGGCTGTCGGTGTCCGGCCCGCCGGCGCTGAACGGCGAACGATCCGCCTATCGCGACGTCGTGCCGTTCGCCCGCCGTATCGTCGAGACCTTCCCGGACCGCGTGCTGTGGGGAACCGACTGGCCGCATCCGAACCTGAAGGACCACATGCCGGACGACGGCCTGTTGGTCGACTTCATTCCCCACATCGCAACCACGCCGGAACTTCAACGTAAACTACTGGTCGACAATCCGATGCGGCTGTACTGGCCGGAGGAGAAGTAATTCGTTTTGCCGTCATTGCGAGCGAAGCGAAGCAATCCAGAAGTCACCAGCACTGAGCTGGATTGCTTCGTCGCTTCGCTCCTCGCAATGACGAATCATAACCGAGTTCCAGAGGAGACCCCGCCATGCCCCTCGACAAACCCTATAAGGACGTGCCCGGCACCACGATCTTCGATGCCGACATGTCGCGCCAGGGCTATCATCTCAACCAATTCTGCATGTCGCTGATGAAGGCCGAGAACCGCGCCCGCTTCAAGGCCGACGAGCGCGCCTATCTCGACGAGTGGCCGATGACCGAGGACCAGAAACAGGCGGTGCTCGCCCGCGATCTCAACCGCTGCATCGCGCTCGGCGGCAACATCTACTTTCTGGCCAAGATCGGCGCCACCGACGGCAAGAGCTTCCAGCAGATGGCCGGCTCGATGACCGGGATGACCGAAGATGAATACCGCAACATGATGGTCGGCGGCGGCCGCCCGATCGAAGGCAACCGTTACGTCGGGGAGAAGAAATAATGGCCCGGATCACCGCCAGCGTTTACACTTCGCACGTCCCGGCGATCGGCGCCGCGATCGACATGAAGAAGACCGGCGAAGACTATTGGCAGCCGGTGTTCAAGGGCTACGAATTCTCCAAGGAGTGGCTGAAGACCGAGAAGCCGGACGTGATCTTCCTGGTCTTCAACGATCACGCCACCGCCTTCAGTCTCGACCTGATCCCGACTTTCGCGATCGGCACGGCGGCGGAATATCAGCCGGCCGACGAAGGCTGGGGGCCACGCCCGGTGCCGAAGGTGGTCGGCCATCCGCGTCTCGCCGCGCACATCGCCCAGTCGGTGATCCAGGACGATTTCGACCTCACCATCGTCAACAAGATGGACGTCGATCACGGCCTCACCGTGCCGCTCAGCCTGATGTGCGGCGAGCCGCAGGCCTGGCCGTGCCCGGTGATCCCATTCGCCGTCAACGTCGTGCAATACCCGGTGCCGTCGGGCCGGCGCTGCTACATGCTCGGCCAGGCGATCGGCAAGGCGATCCGCTCCTACGACGAGGATCTCAACGTGCAGATCTGGGGCACCGGCGGCATGAGCCACCAGCTCCAGGGCCCGCGTGCCGGGCTGATCAATCGCGAGTGGGACAACGCCTTCCTCGACCAGCTCATCAGCGATCCGGATGGGCTGTCGAAGAAGCCGCATATCGACTACGTCCGCGAGGCGGGCTCCGAAGGCATCGAGCTGGTGATGTGGCTGATCGCGCGCGGCGCAATGGCCGACGCCACCGGCGGACCCAAGCCCAAGGTCGCCCACCGTTTCTACCACGTCCCGGCCAGCAACACTGCGGTCGGCCACCTCATTCTGGAGAACGCCTGACATGGCAAAGACGATCAAAGTTGCGCTCGCGGGAGCGGGCGCGTTCGGCATCAAGCATCTCGACGGCATCAAGAACATCGACGGCGTCGAGGTGGTGTCGCTGATCGGCCGCAGGCTCGAACAGACCCAGGAGGTCGCGACCAAATACGGCATCGGTCACGTCTCGACCGAGCTGTCCGACGCGTTGGCGATCAAAGAGGTTGATGCGGTCATTCTCTGCACCCCGACCCAGATGCATGCGCAGCAGGGCATCGACTGCCTGCGCGCCGGCAAGCACGTCCAGGTCGAAATTCCGCTGGCGGACTCGCTGAAGGACGCGCAGGCGGTGGTCGATCTGCAGAAGCAGACCGGCCTGGTGGCAATGTGCGGCCACACCCGCCGCTTCAATCCCAGCCATCAATACGTGCACAAGAAGATCAAGGCCGGCGAGCTGAACATCCAGCAGATGGACGTGCAGACCTACTTCTTCCGCCGCACCAACATGAACGCGCTCGGCCAGCCGCGGAGCTGGACCGATCACCTGCTGTGGCACCACGCCGCCCACACAGTCGATCTGTTCGCCTATCAGGCCGGCTCGCCGATCGTGAAGGCCAATGCGGTGCAGGGCCCGATCCATCCCGACCTCGGAATCGCGATGGACATGTCGATCCAGCTCAAGGCGGCGAACGGCGCGATCTGCACGCTGTCGCTGTCGTTCAACAATGACGGCCCGCTCGGCACCTTCTTCCGCTACATCTGCGACAACGGCACCTACATTGCGCGTTACGACGATCTGGTGAACGGCAAGGAAGAGAAGATCGACGTCTCCAAGGTCGACGTTTCGATGAACGGCATCGAGCTGCAGGACCGCGAGTTCTTCGCCGCGATCCGCGAAGGCCGCGAACCGAACGCCTCCGTCGCGCAGGTGCTGCCCTGCTACCAGGTGCTTCACGACCTCGATCAGCAGCTCGCCAAGGGCTGATTGCCAGCCTCATAGCCGCTGAGCTTCCCACGATTCTGAATGGCCGGGTTCGCCCCGGCCATTTGCGTTTCGCAGGTCGGAACCGCAAATCTGCGCCGCATGCAGTCCGGCCTTGTGTTTCCAAGGCGGAACCTTAGCTAAACCACAAAGGTTGTCACTCCGGATCACCCAGACACAACCCCGTCAGGCGGAGGATGCAGATGCAGAAGCGTAAATCCTTGTGGTCGTCGGGCGGCCGAGCCGTCGCGTTCGTGACTGCTGTGGCGCTGGCCGCCCCGGTGCTCGAACCCGCTGCGGCATTCGCAGCCTCTCCCAGCAAGCTACAGGCCGCAGGTCCGGCGACCGAAGCCGCACCGCTGACCGACGTCAGCGCGCGCAAGCGGCGCCACGTCCGCCGCGGCGGCAACGGCGGCGCTGCTGCCGCGGCAGCCTTCGCCGGAATCGTCGGCACCATCGGCGCGATTGCCGCCGCCCAGGCGCAGCGCGACGCCTATGAAAGCCGGTACCGTTACTACTACGGACCGGGCCCGGGTTATTACGGGGGGCCGCGCTATTATGGCGCACCTTATGGCCCGCGACCGTACTACTACGGCTACTAGACACCCGAATTGACGCTCAGGTGCGAACCGTTCCGCTCGGATCGAACATCGCGCCTGAGTTGCGTTTACACGACTGACATCGAAATCAGCTAGGCTCTGAATATGGCTGATTCGCTCGACCGCCTTTATCAGGCCGTGCTCGCGGCGCGGGATCTCGATCCTGCGACGTCGCGGACGGCTCGCTTGTTTCAGCGCGGCTCAGGCAAGATGGCCAAGAAGCTCGCCGAAGAGGCGATCGAAGTGGTGATCGACGCCGTCAACGGCAACCGCGAGGCGGTGGTCCGCGAAAGCGCCGACTTGCTCTACAATCTCACGGTGCTGTGGGCTTCGGCTGGAGTCCGGCCGGATGATGTCTGGGCCGAAATGCGACGCCGCGAGACTCTGCTCGGCATTGCCGAGAAGCTGCCGAAGTCGCGGGTCAAAATTGCCAATCCGCCGGTCCAGCACGCCAGCCGCCGCCCGGTGGGGACCCAAGAGGCCCGCGCGGTGCGCAAGCGCCGCTGAGGAGCCGTTTGCGGCCCGCCGTCCTCCAACCTCTGTTCTTCAGCATCTGTGCTATTTGCGTCATGGACAAACCGGCGACGGAATGGTTGATCGCGCTCCATGCTGCGCAAAATCTACGACTGGTGCATCGACGCCGCCCACAAACCCTATGCCCTGTGGATTCTCGGGCTGGTGTCGTTCGCGGAGAGCTCGTTCTTCCCGATCCCGCCGGACGTGATGTTGATCCCGATGTCGCTGGCGCGGCCTCAGCGCGCCTGGTTCTACGCCGCGCTGTGCACCGTCACCTCGGTGGCGGGCGGAGTGGTCGGCTACGCGATCGGCGCGCTGCTGTACGACTCGGTCGGGCACTGGCTGATTCAGCTCTACGGCTATGCCGACAAGGTCGAGGCGTTCCGCGCCGGCTACGCCGAATGGGGCGCCTGGATCATCCTGCTCAAGGGCCTCACCCCGATCCCCTACAAGCTGGTGACGATCACGTCGGGCTTCGCCGGCTACGATATCTGGCTGTTCATCCTGTTCTCGATCATCGCCCGCGGCGGCCGGTTCTTCATCGTGGCGGTGGTGCTGAATCGCTACGGCGTGGTGATCCGCGAGCAGATCGAAAAACGACTCGGGATGTGGGTGACGATCGGCGCGGTGCTGCTGGTGCTGGGCTTCGTCATCGCGCTCAAACTGGTCTAGCGGCGGCCAGCAGCCTTCTTTCTGCCGGCGCATCGGCGTAGGTTGAGCCATGTCCGTTCCGAACCGCATGTTGCGCCGGTGTCTCGTGCCGCCGCGCGTCGGCGCTGTCGTAGCCACGATGGCCGCAATCGTCCTGCTCGGCGCACCTGCATCAGCGCAATCTTCGCCGCCTCCATCGCCGCCGACCGATCAGCCGCCGCCACCTGTGCCGCCGCCCTCGGACAATCCCGGCCTGGTCGATGAAATTCAGAAGCTGCTGAAGACGCCGTCATCGCTGTTACCGTCGAAGTCGCTGCTGCCGTCGTTCGGGAGCGACAGCAAGGACGCGCCGGCTCCACCCACGAATCCTCCGCCCCCACCACCAGCCTCGCCACCGCAAGCGGCATCACCGGCGCCGCCCCCTTCTCCGCCCGCCCCATCGTCGCCGATGGTGCCGGAGGTGGTCAGCGGGCATCAGGTCTGCCCGGTGGTGCAGGGCAGCGGACCAGATTGTCAGGCCGCCGCGGATATCTTGTGCCGATCGAAGGGCTACCGCCTCGGCAAGAGCCTCGGCGTCGACTCCACCGAGAAGTGCTCGGCCAAGGTTCTGATCCCCGGGCGCCCACGCCAGCCGGGCGATTGCCGCACCGAAAATTTCGTCACGCGGGCATGGTGCCAGTAGAGAGCGCCTGATCGCTGCGACGAAGCGCGCGCTTGCGTCGAAAGGCTACGAATTCGCCAAATCCCGGCTTGCAGGTCGGTTCCTCGCTTGCTTTTGTGTCGCCGCGGTGCGCCGCCAAACACAACAAACAAGGAGAAACTCGAAATGCCCATGCCTGCATTGTTCAAGGGCCGCCTGTCGGTCCCGGTGATCGGCTCACCGCTGTTCATTATTTCGGGTCCCGAGCTGGTGATCGCGCAATGCAAGGCCGGCGTGGTCGGGTCGTTTCCGGCGCTGAACGCGCGTCCCGCGGCGCTGCTCGACGAGTGGCTGCACCAGATCAAGGAAGAGCTCGCCGCCTACGACAAGGCGCATCCGGAGCGTCCGTCGGCGCCGTTCGCCGTCAACCAGATCGTGCACAAATCAAACAACCGGCTCGATGCCGACTTGGCGCTTTGCGAGAAGCACAAGGTGCCGATGCTGATCACCTCGCTCGGCGCCCGCGAAGAGCTGAACCAGGCCGCGCACAATTGGGGCGGCATCGTCTTCCACGACGTCATCAATCAGAGGTTCGCCCACAAGGCGGTCGAGAAGGGCGCCGACGGCCTGATCCTGGTGGCGGCCGGCGCTGGCGGCCATGCCGGCACGCAGTCGCCGTTCGCGTTCGTCACCGAAACGCGCGCCTGGTACAACGGCCCGATCGCCCTGTCCGGCGCGATCGCCAACGGCAAGGCGATCCGCGCAGCCCGGATGCTCGGCGCCGACTTCGCCTATATCGGATCGGCCTTCATCGCCACCAAGGAAGCCAACGCGATCGACCGCTACAAGGAGATGATCACCACCTCCGGCGCCGACGACATCGTGTATTCCAACCTGTTCACCGGCGTGCACGGCAACTACTTGAAGCCGTCGATCGTCGCGGCCGGCATGGACCCGGACAATCTCGAACAGTCCGATCCCACGAAGATGAATTTCGGCACCGACGAATCCGGCGAGCGCGCCAAGCCGAAGGCCTGGAAGGAAATCTGGGGTGCCGGCCAGGGCATCGGCAGCATCGACGCCGTGCTGCCCGCCGGCGAACTGATCGCCCGCTTCAAGAAGGAATACGACGAGGCGATCGACCCGCCGCTGTGAGGCGACAACTGTCGTTCCCTCCTCACTCCGCTCATTGCGAGGAGTGAAACGACGAAGCAATCCAGCTCGGTGCACCGTGCACTGGATTGCTTCGCTTCGCTCGCAATGACGAGGCAAAGTCCCGACCTCGCCCGTTCTGGAAGCCCCCTCATGGACGCCATCTACCGCATCGACGGCAACGACATCGAAACCAGCCCGAACGCGGCGGGCCCGTGGGACCCGACGATGCAGCACGGCTCGCCGCCGTCCGCGCTGGTCACCTATCTGGCCGAGCAGATCCCGGCGCCGTCGCCGATGCAGATCGCGCGCGTCACCGTCGACCTGCTGCGCCCGGTGCCGGTGGGACCACTGACCTACCAGACCGAAGTGCTGCGCGAGGGCCGCAAGATCCAGCTCTGCGCCGTGCGGCTGCTGTCGAAGGGCGTCGTCGTGGTCGGCGCCACCGTGCTGAAGATCCGGGTTGCGCCGCCCGATCTGCCCGACGATATCGAACATCCGCCGCTGGATGTGCCTGCTCCCGACGACTGCCCGGTCCTCGACCCCGGCTTCACCCGCAACCCGTTCGTCCGCGGGATGTCGTTGCGCAAGGTCTATGGCGGCTTCGGCGAGATCGGTCCAGGCGCGACCTGGTATCGGGCCGACCGCGCCCTGGTCGAAGGGCAGCCGACCTCGCAGGCGATGCGCGCGGTGATCGCCTCCGACTTCAGCAACGCGACCTCGTCGATCCTCGACTTCAAGCACTGGACCTTCATCAACGCCGACCTCAACGTGTTCTTCGCCCGGCAGCCGATCGGCGACTGGGTGCTGCTGAACTCCGAAATGTGGCTGGGGCCGGACGGCGCCGGCATTGCCTCGTCGAAGCTCGCCGACGCCCATGGTTACTTCGGTCGCGCGGTCCAGAACCTGGTCGTCGAGCAGCGCTGATCGGAATGTGAGCTGATTGGAATGCGAGCGCGGGGGATCAGTCCGCGTGTTTGACGAGGCGATCCGGTCGCGAGAATCGGCTTAACACCGCATTAACCATGTTCGCCCGACAATAGAGCTGCCGCGACGCGGGGCTCCGTCGATGACCGATCCCGCATCGTAGGCGTACACCACAGCCCAGGTGGACGTCGCCATGCTGTATGTCCAAAAGACCTCCGCGACCCTCGACGAACTCCGTGTCCGGGTCGCTCATGCGCTGCATCGCCATCCGCTGTGCCGCGACGTACGCTTCGACATCGTCGCGACGCCGCGCACCCGCAAGGGCGGCAACTGGACGATCAGCATCCAGTCGGTCGCACCCGACGCGCTGTGGGAAGCCTCCGAGATCATCGCTGATATTCAGGAGGCGTATGAGCTCGCCGAGATGCCGATGTACGCAGCCGCGTGATCGGTCGGCCCGCGGAGCACGGGAACCAAGCGCGCCGCGGAACTGCTCATAGCTGGCACTAACAGCCATATTTCCTCTGCATTTTAGAGCGATACGAGCAACCGTTCGTCGCCACGACGGAGATCAGCTTGACCAAGGCCGTGATACTTTCTGCGTTGGCGTGCGTACTCCTGGCGAGTGCGTCCGCGGCAAGCATCCTTGCACGCGCCAGCGTGCCGGCCGCTGGTTCCGCCAGCGTCGCCGCGATCGAACTGCCGATCGCCAACCGCGACGTGAAGGCCAATAAGCTCGAGGTCGCGCTGCAGCAGCCGGACTTCTCCGAGGCGGACCCGGTGCAGGAACAGGCAGCCGACGCCCCCACCACGACTGCCGCCGTCGAGCCAACCGCCTCCGCCAAGCCGATGCAGCTCGCCTATGCGACCGACGAACTGCCGATCACAGCGCTCCCCGAAGCCGCCCAGTCTGAACCGATCAGCGCCGCTCCGAAAGCAACCACCAAGCTGCCGCCGGTAATCGCCACCGCACCGATTCACAAGCCGAAGCCAAAGCCGGCTGCGAAGGAAGCGCTGCTCAGCGACGGCCAGATCGCGAAAATCAAGACACGTCTCAATCTGTCGTCGTTGCAGGAATACTATTGGCCGTCGGTCGAGCAGGCTCTGCGCGCGATCGGCCGCAAGCTTCATACGTCGCCCCGCGACAGCGGCGCGCCGATGATCGATCCCGACAGCGCCGAGGTGCAGCAGCTCAAATACGCCGCGATGCCGCTGCTGTTCCAGTTGCGCGAGGATCAGAAACAGGAAGTACGCAAGCTGGCCCGCGCCATGGGCCTCGAGCAGGTCGCCCAACAGATCTGACGGCGACCGCGCAGCGCCCCGATCTGCCGCAGAACACCGCGTTCAACCCGACTGATACTGCGCGGCGATCTCCTGGTTGTCCCGCTCCGGCCAATCCGGCGAACGCCCAGGGACCATCTTCAGCCCTTGAACGAGGTGATCGACCCAGGTGCGGTCGACGAACGGCAGCCAGTCCAGAAAACGTTTGGAGAAGTTCGGCTTGATCGCCAGCAACTCATCGCAAGCGATCCGCGCCGCATCGAGCTGGCCGAGCCGCGCCAGCGCGTTGATCTTGAGGACGTGCGCATACCAATAGGCCGGGCGCCGCGCCAGCGCGAGCGTGGCGTGTTCGATCGCCTCCGGCCACTGCCCGAGCATCGTATGGGCGAGCGCCAACTCGCCCAGTGAATAGAAGATATTGGGGTCGTTGGACGACAACCGCATCGCGATCTTGAGCTGAACGATCGCCCGTTCGGGCTCTCCGGCGAGATTGAAGCAACCGCCGAGCTGCGCATGCGCCAGCGCCAGGCTCGGGGTCAGCGCGATCGCCTGGTTCAGCAGGTTCTTCGCCTCGAGCGGGTGCCGCAGCCACATCTCGGCAATGCCGGCGAGCATGAAGCCGCGGCCGTCGTCGGGATCGGCCAGCATTGCCTGCTGCGCCAGCTTGCGCATCCGCAGGATCTGATCCTGCGGATGGCGGCCTGCCCAGATCGACCACGCCAGCGCCGCGGTGGCCTGGATCAGCGCTTCGGGCGAATCCGGATCGAGCGACAACGCTTCGGCGAACAGCTTCTGCGCCATTTCGGAGTCGGCGCGCGTCAGTCGATTGAGATGCCAACGCCCCCGCCAGATCAGATCGCTGACGCCGAGCCGATCCTGGCGCTTGCCGCGGATGCGGATCTGTTCGGCGTGCTCGATCCGGCTCTCGAGTTGCGCCACCAGTTCGTTGACGAACTGCTCGAGTTCGTCGTGCGCCGCGGGAAATTGCAGCGTGAACCGCCGCGACCACAGCGAATAGCCGGAGATCGCCTCCGCCAGAGAGGCCGACACGCCGTAAGAGTCGTAGGCGCGGTACAGGCGGCCCTCGACCAGATAGTGCGCGCCGAGCCGCTGGCCGATCAGCTTGCGATCGTCGCTTTCACTGAACGAGAAGCTGGAGTTGCGCGAGATCACCGGCAGCCAGCGAACCCGCGACAGGCCAACGATGAGCTCTTCGCCGATGCCTTCGGCGACATAATCCAGCAACTCGTCACCGGTCGTGTTGGCGAAGGGCAGCACCGCGACCGCCGGGCGACCGGCAAAGCCGAGCGGCGGCAGCGAGATGTCGACGATGTGGCCCGGCAGCGAGCCGCCAGCGGCCGTGGCAAACGCCGCCACATCGTTAGCCGGCGGCACCAGCGCGTCGCGCTGCTCTCGCAGCCAGTCGACGAAGCCGCGCTCGCTGGGAATGTCGAGGCCTTCGAGGAATTCTCCGGCCGCACGCCCAGGCCGCGCCGCGAGCAGGTCGACGTCGATCAGATCGATACGGAGCCGGATTCGATCCCGATCGCTGAGCAGCAGCTCTTCGGTGTCCGAATTCAGCAGCTTGCGCAGGTTCGACAGTTCGCGGCGGAGGCTGCCGGCGGCCTCCACCTTGCGGCGGCTGCCCCAAAGCCGATCCTGCAGCCAGCCGCGACTACGACCGCCGTCGCGCGACAACGCGAGCATGGCGACGACGGCGATGCCCTTCTTACTGGTGATCTCGACCCGGCGTCCGCTGGGCGCCGTGAGCTCGAAAGGTCCGAGCAACCGAAGCGCGTACCGCTTCGAATTTGCCGCCTTCATCCCGCATCCTTCCTGCCTCTTTGGACAAAATAGCACTTTTCACGCGTCTATCACGCCATTTTCACGCAGAACCTGCATCGATAAGGACGCCGAACCCGACCCAATAAGGAATTATGCGAGAAGTCTCTTGACCGATTGAAAAATCGCGAAATAACGGGACGTATACCGTCGGTTGCAGCGGGGGTTGCTGGCAACCATATGCGATCAATTCGCATGTAAGCCGGCGGAAGATGCGGGCGGGGTTATGGTTAGCGTTTCCGGAAGCAAGTTCCACCAGGAGCTGCTGTTTGCGTTCGGCGGTGGCGATCGCAACATCATTGTGGCGGTGCTGGACGGTCCAGTCGATCGAACTCACGATTGTTTCGTCGGCGCGCCGCTGACGCCGCTCCACACCGCCGTGATGCAGCGCAGCGATGAAGACCCTCCGTCCACCGCGCAAGGCACCCATCTCGCCAGCCTGATCTTCGGCCAGCCCTGCCGGGCGGTCGAGGGCATTGCGCCGCTGTGCCGAGGCCTGATCGCGCCGATCTTCACCGAAGATCAGCCGCTCTGCGCGCAGGCCGACCTCGCCGACGCACTGACGCGGGCTCTTGATCACGGTGCGCAAGTCATCTTGATCGGCGCCGGATTGTTCGAACAGCCTTGGTATCCGGACCGTGTGCTGGCGCGGGCGATCACCCGATGCAACGCCGGCAATGTGCTGATCATCACCGGCGCCGGCCGCCAGGGCTGCAGCACGCTGCTGCGCCGTTGCGGCGCGGTGAATCTGCTGCCGGTCGCAGGACTCGACGGCGCCGGGCAGCCCCTCGGAAGTTCTGACGAGAGTTCGGGCGACTTCGGGATTGCCGCTCCGGGAGCGAGCGTTTCGGGCGCAGCCCTGGAGGGCCGGGTCGTGCAGCGGAGCAATCCGAACGTCGCGGCCGCGCTGGTCGCGGGCGCTGCCGCGTTGCTGTTGAGCGTGCAGCGCAATGCGGGGCTTTCAGCCAATCCGGCGGCCGTCGCCGAAGCCATTCGGATGACCGCGACGCCGCAGTTATCGCCGGTCGGGGCCGTAGCCCCGGCAGCCTGGACAGGCCGCAAGAGCCTCGAAGCGGCGGCGGCCTATCTGACCGGGCGCTACGAAGGCACCTATGCGTCAAGCCTGTTCGAAGCTTGGTATCGCGCCCGGGAGGGCGCGACCCGGTCCGATCACGCCGCGTTCCGTCCCCGAGCGTGATCGCGCCACCACGCTTCCAGCGCATCGGCCTCCGGCGGCAGCGAAACCGACAGCCCCTGGGCAAAGTCGTTCCAGACGTTTTCGGCCTTCGGCGCCACCACACAGGCTACCGGCACGCCGGCGGCGATCGCGGCCTGAAACGCCGACATCAAGCCGCCGCGCACCGCCTCCTGGCCGCCGAACCGGCTCAGCACCACCAGCGCCGGCTTGCGCGCTACCGCGCGTTCGACCGCCCCCGCCGCCAAAGCCAGCGACGACGAGTTGAGATTGCAGGCCTGCGATCCGGAGCCGAGATCCTGATGCATCGCATAGCGGTCGCCGGTCGCGATATCGATCAGCTCGCTGCGGCATTCGCAGCCTTCGTGACCGCCGCCATGACCGTGGCTGGCATCCTCGGGCGGGGCGATGACGCCGACGACGTCGACCCCTTCGGCCTTGCGGCGCAGCGCGAACGCGGTGAGCACATCGGCGGCCGGCGTCCCCGGCCCGCCGCGTAGCGCAGCGATCGGCATCAGTTGATTGCTTTCAAACGACATTGTCGATTCTCCTCCATGAGATGCGGACATGAGGCGTCGTTGACCCGACACGACTGGTAGTCGCGTAGTAGCCAGCGCCGCCGTTGCAGCGATCAAGGACAAGAATGCGAAGTTTGTGCCGCCACCTCGGCGTTCGATGCCGCGACTACGCGTGGCCGTCGCGGCCCGGTGCAAGGGCGACACCTTTGATCTGTGCGTAGACGTCGACGCCTTCGGCGAGCCGCAACTGATCCCACGACCGCCGGCTGAGCCGCGCAAGCAGACGGCCGCCATTCCCCTCGCGGCCGAGAGTCAGCACCACCAGCATTTCGTTGGCGCCGATCGGCGACGTGGCCACGATCCTCGCTGCGACCGCATTGAGGATCGAGCTCGCCTGCGGCAACTCGCGCGCCAGGCTGACGTCGCTGGCACCGATCCGCACGCGCCTGAGTTCGCCGCGCGGGACCGGAGCCGACGGCACCAGCAGCCGTGCGCCGTCGATCTGCAGCGTCACCAGGCCGTAGTCGGCGTCGTAACTTTCCACTTCGGCATCGAAGTTGACTGCGGCATCGCGCGCGATCGCCAGCGGCAGCTTGGGATCGCTCTGCAGCTCGGCAAGCGGACCAACCGCCAGCACCTTGCCGGCCCGCATCAGCACCAGATGATCGGCCAGCCGTTCGATCTCGGTAATGTCGTGACTGACATAGATCACCGGCAGCGACAGCCGCGCATGCAGCCGCTCCAGGAACGGCAGGATCTCGTCCTTGGTGAGCCGATCGAGCGCCGACAGCGGCTCGTCCATCAGCAGCAGCCGCGGCTGCGACAGCAGCGCCCGGCCGATCGCGACGCGTTGCCGCTCGCCGCCCGACAGATTGCGCGGCGAACGCGCCAGCAGCTTCGACAGCCCCAACAGTTCGATCACTTCGTCGAAGCCGACCGCATCGACGCGGGGATCGCCGGACTCGCGGGGCGCGCCGTACAGTAGATTAGCCTTCACCGAGAGGTGCTGAAACAGGCTGGCTTCCTGAAACACGTAGCCGATCGGGCGGTGATGCGGTTTCAAGAAGGTCGTATCGTCCTGCCAGACTTCGCCGCCGACTTCGCAGCTACTGCCGGGCAGATGCTGCAGACCCGCCAGACAACGCAGCACGCTGGACTTGCCGCAGCCGGACGGGCCGAACAGCCCGGTGATGCCGGTCGCCGGCACCGTGAAGGCGGCATCCAGGGTGAAGCCGCCGAGCTGGCCGCGAAACGCCGCGCGAATGGTGGGAGGTGACAGCGCCCTCATGCCCTGATCCGTGCGGTTCGCTTCTCCAGCATCATCATCGTGAGAATCACCACGAAGGCGAATGCCGCCATACCGCCGGCGAGGATGTTGGCCTCGCGCCATTGCGCGGTCTCGACGTAATCGTAGATCGCCACCGACAGCACCTTGGTGCTGCCCGGAATGTTGCCGCCGATCATCAACACGATGCCGAACTCGCCGACCGTATGGGCGAAGCCGAGCACCGCCCCGGCCAGAAAGCCCGGCCGCGCCAGCGGCAGCGCCACCGTCCAGAAGGCTTTGAGCGGCGAGGCCCGCAGGGTCGCGGCGACTTCGAGCGGGCGATCGCCGATCGCATCGAACGCGTTGCGGATCGGCTGCACCACGAACGGCATCGAGTAGATCACCGAGCCGAACACCAGGCCGCCGAAGGTGAAAGCCACGGTACGGCCACCCCACAGCGACGCCAGCGCGCCGCCGGGTCCGTCGGGGCCCATCAGAACCAACAGATAGAAACCGAGCACGGTCGGCGGCAGCACCAGCGGCAGCGCCACCACCGCCGCGATGCCTTCCTTCCACCACGCCTTCGACCGCGCCAACCACCACGCGATCGGCGTGCCGACGATCAGCAGGATCACCGTGGTCATCGCCGCCAGCTCGATGGTGAGCCACACCGGCTGCCAGATATCGGGAGGGAGATTGGTCATGGCCTATCCAACCGTCATTGCGAGGAGCGAAGCGACGAAGCAATCCAGCCCCGTGCTTGGAGCTGGATTGCTTCGCTGCGCTCGCAATGACGGGAGAGAGCGCATTGCGAACGTCAGCTCGCCTTCGGCTTCGGAACTTCGTAGCCGAACTTCTCGATGATCGCGCTCGCCTCCGGCCCCTTGAGGAAGTCGAGGAACGCCTTGGCGGCGGCGCTGTTTTCGCCCTTCTTCAGCAAGACCGCGTCCTGAGTGATCGGCTTGTACAGATCCTGCGGCACCATCCAGCGCGAGCCGTCCTTGTCGGCGATCACTTGCGACAACGCGACGAAGCCGATCTCGGCGTTGCCGGTCTGCACGAACTGATAGGCCTGGGTGATGTTGGCGCCTTCGACCAGCTTCGGCTTCAGATCGTCGTACAGCTTCAGCGACTGCATGGTCTGAACCGCGGCGGCGCCATAGGGCGCGGCGGCCGGATTGCAGATCGACACCTTGGCGATCGACGCCTGCTTCAGCGTTTCCTCGCCCTTCACCACGCCGGGCGACTTGCTCCACAGCACCAGCTTGCCGACGGCGTAAGTGAACACGGTGCCCTTCACGCCGAAGCCTTCATCGGCGAGCTTCTTCGGCCGCGCCGAGTCGGCCGACAGGAACACTTCGAACGGCGCATCCTGGGAGATCTGGGTGAAGAACTGGCCGCTGGCGCCGAACGAGAGCACCAGCTCGTGGCCGGTCTTGGCCTTGAACGCCGCGGCGATCTCCTTCACCGGCTCGGTGAAGTTGGCGGCGACCGCGACCTTGGCGGAATCGGCGAGAGCCTGGCTCGCCGACAGGCCGATGGCGACGGCGCCGAGCAGCGCGAGCTTGAGAGTAAGGATGGTCTTCAAGGGATAACTCCTGTTAGTTGCTCGTTTGGTTTTCGTCATTGCGAGCGAAGCGAAGCAATCCAGCTCAGTGCATGGCGCTGGATTGCTTCGTCGGCTTCGCCTCCTCGCAATGACGGCGGATAGGTCATGCGCGCGGTCAGTCGATCGCGATGATGACGTGAGCGGCGTCGAACACCGCGCAGGCCGGGTCACCGGGTGACAGGTTGAGGTCGTCCGCGCTGCGCGCGGTGACCGAAGCAGCGAGCGTCTTGTCGCCGCCGATATCGAGCACGATCTCGGCGTTGACGGCGGAGATGTCGGCCCGGCGCACGGTGCCGCGCACGCAATTGCGCGCCGACACCATCGGCGGCTGATGGCCGGGGGCGATCATCACGAACGGCGCCTTGATCAGCACGATCGCCTCGCGGCCGACCACGAGGCCGAGGCCGCGCACGCTCTCTGCCGTCAGCAGCGCGTAGATCGTGGTCTCGGGCGACACCGTCACGGCAACTTCGGCGCTGAGCGTGTCGGCCCTGATGTCCGTGATGACGCCGCGAAGGGCGTTGCGGGCGCTGGTCTTCATGAAAAATCCGGAGACGAGATTGATCGGGGTGATGCCGCTGCCGGCGAGTTCGGGTTCGAGATTGCGGAACACCCGCGCCATCTCGGCCTCGAGCCGGCCGAAGGCTTCGATCACCTTGACGCCGGTCGGCGTGAGCTGGGCGCCGCCGCCTGCCTTGCCGCCGGTGCGGGTTTCGAGCAGCGGACGGCCGAACAGATTGGTCATCGCGTCGAGCGCATCCCAGGCGGCCTTGTAGCTGAGCCCTGCCGCCTTAGCGCCGGCCGTGATGCTGCCCTCGCGCGCGACCGCCTGGAGCAGCCGGATGCGATCGCGGCCGACTCCAGAGATCTCCTTCGTCTTCAGTGTGACGGTTGCCTCTATGGACATCCGGGGCAGCCTCGTCATTTGGTCGGACTGGTCGTCATGTGCAGGAACTATATAACGACAAACCCAACCCGGCCAACCTCAACTCAAGGAGACCAGAGCCATGAAAATCAGCGCCCGCAATCAGCTCAAGGGCACCATCGTCGAAGTCGTCAAGGGCGCCACCACCTCTCATGTCCGCATCGACATCGGCGGCGGCGCAATCGTAACGGCTTCGATCACCAACGAATCCGCCGAAGAACTGAAGCTCGCCAAGGGCCAGCCGGCGATGGCCGTGATCAAGGCCTCCGACGTGCTGGTCGCGGTCGACTGATCTCGCCGCAATCGGCCCGAGCGACACCAAGTCGCGCCCACCTTTCATTTCAGCGCCTCGCAGACGCTGACGTGAGGGTGGGCGGGACGCCGGAAGCTGCGACCGTGCAGTTTCTCCCACCATTGATCGAGCGCGCGCCGCTCGCACTTCAGCCGCACGCTCATGCCGTCGGCGAACCTGATCCAGGCATCGAAGCGATGGCTCGGCACCGCGATCACCAGCGGAATGTCGGCAGACAGCGCCTCGACGATCAGATGCAGCAGGCCCTTACCCTCGCTCTCCTGCTGGCCGAACCGGTTGATGATCAGAACATCGGCACCCTGCGCCAGGGCGGACGCGACCCGCGCACCGGCGTCGAGCAAACGGCTCGGATCGAGCCGACAGCCTTCGGCCATCGGCCCGAGATCCTGATACAGCGAGATCTGCTCGCCGGAATGCACCAGCCGCGCTGACAGCCCGCGGGCCTCGTCGCCGCGGGGACCGACCTGCACCAAACCGACCGCGCGGTATCCCTGTGAATTCAGGTGAGCGGCGAATTCGCCGAGCACCCGATCCGGGTCTTCGCCGCGCTCATAGACCAGCGCAGCCAGATCGCATTGCGAGTCGAAGGTCATCGGCCCATCGCCGCTGGTCCACGGCGCTCCGCTGTCGAGAGAGCACGAGCGGCGGGTGGATACCCCTGCCGCCCGCCATCGTCATATATTCGAGTATATAACGATCTCGCCGCAGAAGGAATTCTGCTTTTGGACCAAGGGAAATTCTGCGAGCAAGGCGCGTCTGCAAGTGCAACTGGCACCGCCCGTTGTTTAGGCGATGCGTAATTTTATTGCTCTCCGAAGCATATTTTTTGCGCTTTGATGCGCGTCAAATCGGGGGTTCCCCCTGCGTGCTACTGCACCGCACACAACGCAACATCTCTGCCGGCGAGGCCCTGATACCTCGCGAGTAGTCAATCTAAAGGCCACGAGGAGGTTCTGCCCGACCGCTGCCTCAGCAGCCGCCCGGCATCGATACACCTTTCCCAAACATGGCCGACGCAACACGGCGGGTTCGCTCCGCCGATCCAACGCAAGACACGCAAGAACGGACGGACCCCATGAACGCAAAATATCCCGGCATTCCTTCGGTGATCCACGGCAACGGCGCAGTGGCGCAGGTGATGGGGCATGTCTGCGGCGGCGTCATCGGCTACCCGATCACGCCCTCGACCGAGATTTCGGAAATCTATGAGGCGTTCCGCTCGTCCGGCGGCTGCAACGTCTGGGGCAAGCATCCGTTCTTCTTCGAGCCGGAGGGCGAGCACTCGGCGCAGTCCGGCGCCCTCGGCGCGGCGCTGACCGGCGGCAAGTTCATCTCCAACGCGTCGTCGAGCCAGGGCATCCTGTACGGCCTGGAGTCGCACTACGTCACCGTCGGCAAGAAGGTCGGCGGCTTCGTGCTGCAAGTCGCCGCCCGCGTGGTGTCCAAGCACTCGCTGAACGTGATGGCCGGCCATGACGACGTCTATGCGCTGCTGTCGTCGGGCTACACCATCCTGTTCGGCTCCAATCCGCAGGAAGCCGCCGACCTCGCTGCGATCTCTTATAAAGTCGCCGCGACCTCGCTGATCCCGGTCGCCAACGCGATGGACGGCTTCGCCACCTCGCACATGCTCTCCGAGGCGTTGATGCCGGAGCCGGAGCTGCTGCGCGAATTTCTCGGCGACCCCGCCGGCCGCATCAAGTGCCCGACCGTCGCGCAGGACATGCTGTTCGGCGCCAAGGGCCGCGTGTTCCAGCTCGAGCAATATCTGCTGCGGCACGAAGCCGACTTCATGCCGACCGAGCTCGCGGCGCTCAAGAAATTCCTCACCGACAACGCCGACACGATCGAGACCGATAACGCCGGCACCATCGTGGCCGAGACCCTCGCTTACGTGCCGGAAGAGCTCCGTGGCCAGTGGAAGCGGCAGTGGATCAACGCACCCGAGAAGGGCACCCGGCAGCTCGTGCCGGCGCTGGTCGACATCGACAATCCCGGCCTGACCGGCGGCGTGCAGAACCAGCCCGACTTCCAGGCAGGTGCGGTCGACCATCGCACCCACTTCGCCAATGCGGTGCCGCGCTTCGTCAAGGAAGCGATGGCCGAATACGCTGCGCTCACTGGCCGCGAATACAAGCCGGTGATGACTTACATGTGCGACGATGCCGAGCACGTCGTGGTCGGCCTCGGCTCGGTCACCGACGACGCCGAAGCGGTCGCGGCTTATCTGCGCTCGCAGGGCAAGAAGGTCGGCGTGGTGTCGATCAAGATGCTGCAGCCGTTCCCGGAAGCCGAGCTGGTCGAGGCGCTGAAGGGCAAGACCGCCGTCACCGTACTGGAGCGCTCGGACGTCACCGCGCTGACCCAGCTCGTGACCCAGGCGCTGTGCAAGGCGCGCGAGAACGGCGACGGCGGCGTGCGTCATGCCGGCATCCCGGCGCTCGCCAAGCTGCCGAAGATCACCACCGCGATCTTCGGTCTCGGCGGCCACGACCTGCAGCCGCGCGATATGATCGCCTGCTACGCCAACATGGAGAAGCAGGATAGCGCGCCGTTCGTGTATCTCGGCACCAAGTTCTTCGCCGAGAATCCCTCGCCCCGAATGGAAGCCCGGCAGAACCGGCTGAAGGAAGCGTATCCCGAAACCCAGTACATGGCGCTGGAGACCGGGCCGAACCCGAACCTGCTGCCGCCGTCCGCGTTCCGCATCCGCTTCCACTCGATCGGCGGCTACGGCACGATCGCGTCGGGCAAGCTGCTGACCGACATCCTGGCCGGCGCGCTCGACATGCATTCGAAGTCGGCGCCGAAATACGGCTCGGAAAAGAGCGGCGCACCGACCAACTACTACATCACGCTGTCGCCCGAGCCGGTGAAGATCACCAACGCCGAGCTGGAAGACGTCGAGATCGTGATCTCGCCCGACCACAAGGTGTTCGTGCACACCAACCCGCTGCGCGGCCTGGTCGAAGGCGGCACCTTCATCCTGCAGACCAATCTGACGCCGCTCGAAGTCTGGCGTGACATGCCGGCCAAGGCCCGACAGACCATCCGCGACAAGAAGATAAAGTTCTACGTGATCGACGCGTTTGCGGTGGCCAAGCGGCACGCGCCGACCGCCGAACTCGAAACCCGGATGATGGGCATCGCCTTCATCGGCGCGGTGTGCGGCAACGTCGACCGCGTGGTGGCAGACGCCTCGCAGGAGGCGATGCTCAACAAGATCCGCCAGCAGATCTCGAAGAAGTTCGGCGCCAAGGGCGGCGACATCGTCGAGGGCAACATGGCGGTGATCCGCGAGGGTTTAGAGGCCACCCACAAGGTCGATGTCGACGCGCCGGAGTTCAGCGAGGACGCCATCAAGGCCGCGCCGAAGGCCAAGCGCGACGCCTCGATCTCGGCCTCGATGTGCCGTGTCGCGGCGCCGGCCTCGGCCGCTGGCTTCCTCGATCCTGAATATTACGACGACGTGCTGGCCGCGCCGTTCCGCGACGGCACCATTGCGGAGGCGCCGGTGCTGCCGGGCATCGGCATGTTCATGCCGGCCGGCTCTGCGGCCGCCAAGGACAAGGGCCTGTTCCGCCGCAACGTGCCGGAGTTCAAGGCTGATCTGTGCACCGGCTGTATGGAATGCGCGCTGGTCTGCCCCGACGCCGCAATCCCGAACGCCGTGCACGACATCCACGAACTGCTGCTGACCGCGATCAAGCAGCTCGACATCGCGCCCGCTCAGCAAGACAGCTTGCGCGAGAAGGTGCCTGCGCTGACCGAAGCGATCCGCGACGTGTATCGCTCCGGCAAGGACGATAAGCCGTTCCACGACATCGTGGCGCAGGCCGCCGAAGCGCTGAAACTCGACAATGCCACCCTGAACCGCAACTTCGGCAAGCTGTCGGCGGCGCTGTCGGTGTATCCGGTGGCCCGCACCCGGCCGTTCTTCGACGCGATGGAGAAGAGCCAGCCGGGCACCGGCGGTCTGTACTCGGTCAGCGTCGATCCGTGGAAGTGCTCGGGCTGTCTGGAGTGTATCGACGTCTGCGGCCCCGGCGCACTGGTCGATCGTGAACAGGACGAGCCGATGCTGGAGCAGCTCCAGACCCGGTTCGAATTCTTGAGCCGCACCCCGAACACCCCGGCGCGGTTCACCGAAAGCGCGACGCGCGAGGGCGGCGAGACCAAGCGGCTGATGCTCGATCGCGCCAACTACTACGCGACCACCGGCGGCCACGGCGCCTGCCGCGGCTGCGGTGAAGTCACCGCGATCCGTCTGGTGACCTCGACCAACCACGCGATCCACGACAAGCGCCGCAAGGATCACATTCGCGAGCTGGAGACCCTGATCGACCAGCTCAATGCCAAGCGGGCGCTGGTGGCCGGCGACGACGCGCGCGCCGCCCGGATCGACCAGACCCTGAAGACGCTGGAGAAGCGGCTGTATCTCTACGAGAGCGGCCCGACCGGCAACGGCCCGTCCGGCATGGTGATCGCCAACGCCACCGGCTGTTCGAGCGTCTATGCGTCGACCTTCCCGTTCAACCCCTACACCGATCCGTGGGTGAACAGCCTGTTCCAGGACACCCCCGCGGTGGCCAAGGGCATCTTCGAAGGTCTCACCGCCAAGGCATCCGAGGACTTCCGAGCGCTGCGCATCGCCAAGCTCGAACTGGCCGACGCCTATGATGCGGCCAAGCACGACGGTTACTTCCGCTATTTTGGCTGGAGCGAATTCACGCCGGAAGAACGCTCGATGCTGCCGACTGTGCTGAGCATGGGCGGCGACGGCGCCACCTACGACATCGGCTTCGGCGCGCTGTCGCGTCTGCTCGCCACCAAGACGCCGATCAAGGTGGTGGTGCTGAACACCGGTGCCTATTCCAACACCGGCGGCCAGACCTCGACCGCGAGCCTCACCGGCCAGGACAGCGACCTGTCGCGGTTCGGCATCGCCCAGCACGGCAAGCAGGAATCACGCAAAGAACTCGGCCTGATCGCCTCGTTCCATCCGAGCGTGTTCGTGGTGCAGACCGCGACCGCGCTGCAGGGTCACTTCCTGAAGAACGTGATGGAGTTCCTGAACCACACCTCGTCGCCGGCGGTGCTCGACGTCTATACGCCGTGCCAGGCCGAGCACGGCATCGGCGACGCCGTCGCCAACCGCCAGGCGCGTCTGGCGGTCGAAAGCCGGATGAATCCGGTGTTCGTCCACGACCCGCGCAAGGGCAGCAAGCTCAACAACTGGTTCTCGCTCGACGGCAACCCCGAGGCCGACCAGGACTGGGCGAGCAAGACGATCGAGTACGTCGACGCCGACGGCAAACCGCAGCTTCTCAAGGCCAAGCTAACGCCGGCCGACTTCGCCCACACCGAAGTCCGCTTCCGCAAGCAATTCAAGCCGCTGAAGAAGGACGAAGGCGCGCTGCCGATCGACGAATACGTCGCGCTCGATCCGGCGGCCCGCGCCGGCAAGACGCCGTTCATCTACGCCACCGATGCCGACAAGAAGCTGATCAAGCTGTCGGTCGGCGAGACCGTGGTGGCGCTGGTGGAAGAACGGCGGAAGTACTGGCGCACGCTGCAGTATCTCGGCGGCTTCGACGTCCGGGCGCTCGACGAAGCGCACAGCGCCGAACTGGCCGCGCTGCAGCACCAGTACGACGAACAGGTCAAGGCCCGCGAAAGCTCGCTCGATCAGATCGCGCGCGGCATGAGCGAGCTGGCGGCCTCCTCCAACGCGCCGGCGGCCGGTGGCTTCGGCGCGCTGATGAACGGCTTCGCGGCAGCTCCGGCGGCGGCGCCGACCAACGGCGCCAAGACCGCCAATGGCAACGGCGCCGAGCCGATCCACATCGACGATGCGGATCTCGGCAAGTGCACCAACTGCAAGAGCTGCTACCAGGACGTGCCGGAAGTGTTCGAACTCACCAAGATCGTCGTCGACGGCGCCCCGAAGGACGTCGCCCACGTCATCCCCGGCGTGTTCGGGAAGCTCAAGGTCACGCCTGAACTGTCGGCCAAACTGAGCCGCGCGGCGGCCAACTGCGATGCGGAGATCATTCGATGAGCGACGTCACCGGAACGGTCTCCAGCGACGTGCTGCGCTACCAGCAGGCGCGCAGCACGCTGGAAAGCTCCAAGAGCGAACTGGAAGAGCTGCAGGCCAGCGAGGCTGTCGGCGTCTTCCAGAAGCAGCTCGCGCTGCTGCAGAAGCGCCTGGTCAACGACCCGGCGTCGCTGCGCAACATGTTCATCGCGGACGGCACCCAGGCCATCGTCTGGGAATTCCAGCAGCCGGAGCTGGGTGAAGCCTTCACCACCACGCTGTGGAATCTGCTCGCCCGCGGCGACGACATGTCGATCATCCTGCAGCGCTTCATCTGGGCGCTGCCGCTAAAGTTCAAGCGCAAGTTCATCAAGGCGATCGACGTGCATCTGCGCGGTCGCTACCCGATGTTCGAGAATCTGTCGGAAGGCTGGCCGGGCGAAGCGTTCATCCCGCCCTACATCCGTCCGGCGGAAGAGCGCGCGATCGACTTCGAACTCGTGAACCAGGGCTATCTCGGCTACCAGTCGATCGGCTACTCGGTGCGCGAGTGTGAGCTGTTCGTCTGGCTCGAGGTGATGCGCGACAAGCAGTGCGACGACAAGCCGTGCGAGCTCGGCGTGCTGATCCAGGGCAAGAAGGAAGCCAAGGGCGGCTGCCCGGTGAAGATCCACATCCCCGAGATGCTGGACCTGCTCGGCAACGGCAAGCATCGCGAAGCCTTGGAGCTGATCGAGAGCTGCAACCCGCTGCCGAACGTCACCGGCCGCGTCTGCCCGCAGGAACTGCAGTGCCAGGGCGTCTGCACCCATACCAAGCGGCCGATCGAGATCGGCCAGCTCGAATGGTACCTGCCCGAGCATCAGAAGCTCACCAACCCGAACGCCAATGAGCGCTTCGCCGGCCGGATCTCGCCGTGGGCTGCGGCCGTGAAGCCGCCGATCGCGGTGGTCGGCTCCGGCCCGTCGGGTCTGATCAACGCGTACTTGCTGGCGGTCGAGGGCTTCCCGGTCACGATCTTCGAGGCGTTCCACGACCTCGGCGGCGTGCTGCGCTACGGCATTCCTGAATTCCGCCTGCCCAACACCCTGATCGACGACGTGGTCGAGAAGATCATCCTGCTCGGCGGCCGCTTCGTGAAGAACTTCGTGGTCGGCAAGACCGCGACGCTCGAAGACCTCAAGGCCGAAGGCTTCTGGAAGATCTTCGTCGGCACCGGCGCTGGCCTGCCGACCTTCATGAACGTGCCGGGCGAGCACCTGTTAGGTGTGATGTCGGCCAACGAGTTCCTGACCCGCGTCAACCTGATGCGCGGTCTGGATGATCGCTACGAGACGCCGCTGCCCGAAGTGAAGGGCAAGAACGTGTTCGTGATCGGCGGCGGCAACACCGCGATGGACGCGGCGCGCACCGCCAAGCGTCTCGGCGGCAACGTCACCATCGTGTATCGACGCACCAAGAGCGAGATGCCGGCCCGCGTCGAGGAGCTGCATCACGCCCTCGAAGAAGGCATCAACCTGAAGGTGCTGCGGGCGCCGCGCGAATTCATCGGCGACGACCACACCCATTTCGTCACCCACGCGCTGCTCGACGTCAACGAGCTCGGCGAACCGGACAAGTCCGGCCGCCGCAGCCCGAAGCCGACCGGCGAGCTCGAACGGGTGCCGGTCGACCTCGTGATCATGGCGCTGGGCAACACCGCCAACCCGATCATGAAGGACGCCGAACCCGGCCTGAAGACCAACAAATGGGGCACCATCGAGGTCGAACAGGGGTCGCAGCGCACCTCGATCAAGGACGTCTACACCGGCGGCGACGCCGCGCGCGGCGGCTCCACTGCGATCCGCGCGGCCGGCGACGGCCAGGCGGCCGCACGCGAGATCGTCGGCGAGATTCCGTTCACCGCGGCCGAGATCAAGGACCGCGTCGCGCGCGCGGCGAAGTACACCGAACTCGGCCAGATCGAGCAGACCATCGTCGCCAAGGTGCCGCTCGCCGGCGGCATCGTCGAATTCACCGTGCGGGCCCCGATGGTGGCGCGCTCGGCCAAAGCCGGCCAGTTCGTGCGCGTGCTCCCCTGGGAGAAGGGCGAACTGATCCCCCTGACGCTGGCCGATTGGGACGCCGAGAAAGGCACCATCGACCTCGTCGTGCAGGGCATGGGCACCTCGTCGCTGGAGATCAACCGGATGGCGATCGGCGATGCGTTCTCTGGCATCGCCGGCCCGCTCGGCCGCGCCTCGGAACTGCATCGCTACGATGGCAACCAGACCGTGGTGTTCTGCGCCGGCGGCGTTGGCCTGCCGCCGGTGTATCCGATCATGCGCGAGCACCTGCGGCTCGGAAACCACGTCACGCTGATCTCCGGCTTCCGCGCCAAGGAGTTCCTGTTCTGGACCGGCGACGACGAGCGCGTCGGCAAGCTGAAGAAGGAGTTCGGCGACCAGCTATCGCTGATCTACACGACGAACGACGGCAGCTACGGCGTCAAAGGCTTCGTCACCGGCCCGCTCGAGGAGATGATGAAAGCCAACCAGGAAGGCAAAGGCCGCAGCATCGCCGAAGTAATCGCGATCGGCCCGCCGCTGATGATGCGGGCGGTCTCCGATCTCACCAAACCGTATGGCGTCAAGACCGTGGCGAGCCTCAACTCGATCATGGTCGACGCCACCGGCATGTGCGGCGCCTGCATGGTGCCGGTGACGATCGACGGCAAGATGGTGCGCAAGCACGCCTGCATCGACGGCCCGGAAATCGACGCCCACATCATCGACTGGGACAAGTTCCTGCCCCGCTTCAACGCCTTCAAGGTGCAGGAACTGGAGAGCAAGAAGAAGCACGGGTTCGCGTAAGGCACCGCGTACGCAACACCGTCATTGCGAGCGAAGCGAAGCAATCCAGCTCCGAGCACCGAGCTGGATTGCTTCGTCGCTTCGCTCCTCGCAATGACGGACGAGAGGCTTTCGCTGAAATGGCCGGGTTCGCCCGGCCTTTTTGGTTGGCGTCCCCGGCGGATCTGGTGGCTGGAAAGGGGTGCCAAAACCCGCCAGACCCCTTAAGTTGCGGCCATGCCGAAAAGCTCCAAATCCGCCGCTGCGACGCCTGCCGCTTCCTCCGCCACGCCCCCTGCCCCCATCGGCGTCAAGCCGCCCGGCAAGGGCGACCACATCTTTCTGGTCGACGGCTCGTCGTACATCTTCCGCGCCTATCACGCGCTGCCGCCGCTGACCCGCAAGTCGGACGGGCTGCAGGTCAATGCCGTGCTCGGCTTCTGCAACATGCTGTGGAAGCTGCTCCGCGACATGCCGCCGGACAACCGGCCGACGCATCTGGCCATCATCTTCGACAAGTCGGAAGTCACCTTCCGCAATGAGCTGTACCCCGAATACAAGGCGCACCGGCCGCCGGCGCCGGACGATCTGATCCCGCAATTCGCGCTGATCCGCGAGGCGGTGCGGGCGTTCGATCTGCCGTGCCTGGAACAGTCCGGCTTCGAGGCCGACGATCTGATCGCCACTTACGTGCGCGAGGCCTGCGAGGCCGGCGCCACGGCGACGATCGTGTCGTCCGACAAGGACTTGATGCAGCTCGTGACCGACTGCGTGGTGATGTACGACACCATGAAGGACCGCCGCATCGGCGTGCCCGAGGTGATCGAGAAGTTCGGCGTGCCGCCCGAGAAGGTCGTCGAAGTCCAGGCGCTGGCCGGCGACAGCGTCGACAACGTGCCGGGCGTGCCGGGCATCGGCATCAAGACCGCGGCACAGCTGATCAATGAATATGGCGACCTCGATACGCTGCTGGCGCGCGCCGCTGAGATCAAGCAGCCGAAGCGGCGCGAGGCGCTGATCGAGAATGCCGAGAAGGCGCGGATCTCGCGCAAGCTGGTGCTGCTCGACGACCATGTGAAGTTAGAGGTGCCGCTCGCCGAGCTCGCGGTGCACGAGCCGGACGCGCGAAAACTGGTGGCGTTCCTCAAGGCGATGGAATTCACCACGCTGACGCGGCGCGTTGCCGAATATGCCCAGATCGATCCGTCGGATATCGAGGCGGAGACGGCGCTGAAGTCTGCCGTTCCGCCGCTGGCGAAGAGCGCGCCCCCGAGCGACGATCTGTTTTCGGGCCAAGAGCCCTCACCCCAGCCCTCCCCCGCAAGCGGGGGAGGGAGCTCGCCGAGTTCGGGGCAAGGTGGTCCGCTGAATGCGGGCCGCGGCCGCGACGGCAAACCGGGCGTCGTGCTGTCGCCCGAAACGCTGGTCGCCGCACGCGCCGAGGCCGCGCGCAAGATCCCGGTCGACCGCACCGCCTACAAGACGCTGCGCAGCCTGGACGAGCTGCAGGCTTTCATCGCCCGCATCCACGACACCGGCGTGGTGGCGCTGGAGGCGGCCGCGACCTCGATCGATCCGATGCAGGCGGAGCTGATCGGACTGGCGCTGGCGCTCGGCCCGAACGACGCCTGCTACATTCCGCTCGCCCACAAGCAGGCCGGCGACGGTGACGGGCTGTTCGCCGCCGGCCTCGCGCCCGACCAGATCGGCCCCCGCGACGCGCTCGATGCGCTGAAGCCGATCCTGGAATCCGCCGGCGTCGCCAAGGTCGGCTTCACGATCAAATTCGCCGCGGTGCTGCTGGCGCAGCACGGCCTGACCCTGCGCAACATCGACGATCCGCAATTGATGTCCTACGCGCTCGATGCCGGCCGCGGCAGCCACAAGATCGAAGCGCTGTCGGAAAGCAATCTCGGCCACACCCTGCACACGCAGGAAGAACTCATCGGCACCGGCAAAAACAAGATCGGCTTCGATCAGGTGCCAATCGATCGCGCCACCGCCTATGCGGCCGAACGCGCCGACGTGGCCTTGCGGCTGGCGCGCGTGCTGAAGCCGCGGCTCGTCGCCGGCAGCATGACCGCGGTGTACGAGACGCTCGAACGTCCCTTGGTCGGCGTGCTGGCGCGGATGGAGCGGCGCGGCATCTCGATCGACCGCCAGGTGCTGTCGCGATTGTCGGCCGACTTCGCCCAGACCGCGGCGCGGATCGAGGCCGAGATCCGCGAGCTCGCCGGCGAGGACATCAACATCGGCAGCCCGAAGCAGCTCGGCGACATCCTGTTCGGCAAGATGGGCCTGCCGGGGGGCAGCAAGACCAAGACCGGCGCGTGGTCAACCTCGGCGCAGGTGCTGGACGAGCTCGCCGAACAGGGCCACGAATTCCCGCGCAAGATTTTGGACTGGCGGCAGGTCAGCAAGCTGCGCTCGACCTACACCGACGCGCTGCCGAATTACGTGCATCCGCAGACCCACCGCGTTCACACCACCTATGCGCTCGCCGCCACCACCACCGGTCGGCTGTCGTCGAACGAGCCGAACCTGCAGAACATCCCGGTGCGCACCGAGGATGGCCGCAAGATCCGCCGCGCCTTCGTGGCGACGCCCGGCAACAAGCTGGTGTCGGCCGACTACTCGCAGATCGAGCTGCGGCTCTTGTCGGAAGTCGCCGACGTGCCGGCGCTGCGAAAAGCGTTCCAGGACGGCATCGACATTCACGCGATGACAGCGTCCGAAATGTTCGGCGTGCCGGTCGAGGGCATGCCGTCGGAAATCCGCCGCCGGGCGAAAGCGATCAATTTCGGCATCATCTACGGCATCTCGGCATTCGGCCTCGCCAATCAGCTCGGCATCCCGCGCGAGGAAGCCGGCGCCTACATCAAGCGCTACTTCGAGCGCTTCCCCGGCATCCGCGCCTATATGGACGAGACGCGGGATTTCTGCCGGTCGCACGGCTATGTCACCACGCTGTTCGGCCGCAAATGCCACTACCCGGACATCAAGGCGTCCAATCCGTCGATCCGCGCCTTCAACGAGCGCGCCGCGATCAACGCCCGGCTGCAAGGCTCCGCCGCCGACATCATCCGCCGCGCCATGGTGCGGATGGAGGACGCACTCGCCGAGAAGAAGCTCTCTGCGCAGATGCTGCTGCAGGTCCACGACGAACTGATCTTCGAAGTGCCGGAGGCCGAGGTGGAAGCGACGCTGCCGGTGGTCCGCGCGGTGATGCAGGACGCGCCGTTCCCGGCGGTGCTGCTGAATGTGCCGCTGCAGGTCGATGCACGGGCGGCGGACAATTGGGACGAGGCGCATTAGTGCCAGCCCTTCGTTGTGGCGCACTGATCCGCAGCGTGCGCCGCGCACCCTCTCCCGCCTGCGGGAGAGGGTGCGCGCTGTGCCAGGGGCACTGCTGCGGACAAACGACGGGCGCTGTATGCGTTCGTTGATACCTTACCGCGCCGCTGGCATCGGCGCGCTGGCGCGGCTAGATTGCGGCAGCTTCCAACAGCCTAGAGATCGCCCGTGTCCAAATCCGCCGCCCGAGCCCGCCTTGCCGACATCATCCGCACCCGTTCGTTCGGCCGGGGGGAGATCACGCTCGCGTCGGGACGCAAGAGCGACTTCTACTTCAATCTGAAGCCGACGATGCTCGACCCCGAGGGTGCGGCGCTGCTGGCCGAGCTGACCTACGAGGCGCTGCGCGACGAGAAGGTCGATTATGTCGGCGGGCTGGAGATGGGCGCGGTGCCGCTGGCCGGCGCGATCGCCCAGCTGTCCTGGCTGAAGAACCATCCGATCGCGGCGTTCTTCGTGCGCAAGAAGCCGAAGGAGCACGGCGCCCGGCTGTCGGTCGAAGGGCTGGCGAAGGGCGAGAGCCTGGCCGGCAAGCGCTGCGTGATCGTCGAAGACGTCACCACCACCGGCGGTTCGGCGATCAAGGCGGTCGAGGCGGTGAAGGAATCCGGCGCCGAGATCGTGCTGGTGCTGACCATGGTGGACCGCGAAGAAGGCGCCACCGAAGCCTTCGCCGCAGCCGGACTGCCGTTCCGGTCGCTGTACAAGGCCAGCGAGTTCCTCAACGCCTGAGTGCGGCCGGCGCCGGCGGAAACCCGGCGTTTACCATCCCATCCTAAAGTCCAACCGACAGCGGCGTTGCCGCTGCGTGGTTGCGTCGGTGGAGTGGGCGTTTGCGTCATTTGCTTACCAGTTCGCGCCTGCGGCGCCGCACGCTCGCCCTCGGCGCCGTGATCGCCATCTCGCTGACCGCCGCGCCCGACATCGCCTCGGCGCAGAACCTGTTGGATTTCCTGTTCGGCGGCGCCGGCCCGCAACGGCCGCAGCAGCGCGGAGCCCCGGCGCAGGCCAATTTCTTCGCCGACCCGTTCGGGCTCAATCAGGAGCCCCAGCAGCCACAACCGCAGCGCCAGGCGTCCGCCGGCGGTGGGCCGGCGTTCTGCGTGCGCAGCTGCGACGGCAAGTACTTCCCGCTGCAACTCCGGAGCGGCGCCAGCCCGGCCCAGATGTGCCAGGCGTTCTGCCCGGCCGGCAACGCCAAGGTGTATTACGGCAGCCAGATCGACGGCGCCCGCGCGGCCAATGGCGAGCGCTACGCCGATTCGCCGAACGCCTTCGCCTATCGCAAGGCGCTGAAACAGGACTGCACCTGCAACGGCCGCGACCCGGCGGGCCTCGCGCAGATCGACCTGTCGCAGGACACCTCGCTGCGCGCCGGCGACATCGTGGCGACGGCCGACGGCCTCGCCGCCTATACGGGCGTGCGACTGGGTGTCGAGCAGACGCCGGACTTCACCCCGGTCGCCGACTATCCCGGCCTGACCGCCAGCCTGCGCGCCCGGCTCGGCGAGATGAAGGTCGCCCCCGTCCACGACCAGATCGCCGAGCAGGCGCCGCCGGCTCTCGGCGGCGATGTCTCCCTGCCGATCCAACCACCCAAGCCGATCCCGCACGGTCGCCGCGCCGCGGTCGATTGAGGCTCACCGTCATTCCGGGGCTTGAGGCCTCTTCTGCTCCGCAATGCCTCGGTACGCCTACCGGCCGACGATCACGCCGATCACGTTCGGGGCGGTGCGGTAGCATTCTTCGAGGCGCGCGCGGGCGGCGGCGCGGTTTTCGGGGGTGAGCAGGCCGCGGGCTTCGGCCAGGATCATCCAGCAATAGCCCCACCAGTCGGTGAGCATGCCGGTGTCGTCGACCAGATCGTAGCCGTGCTCGGCGGCGAAGATCCGCGCGGTGGCCTCGTCCAGCGTATCCAGCCAGGCGAGATCGGCAGGATCGAACATCTGGTCGACCAGATCGTCCGGGCAGTACCCCCAGATCGACACGCACACCGCGTTGAACTCGCGGTCGAGCTGGTCGTCATCGACCCATTGGCGGCGGGCGAGCTGGTGCAGCCGCGACAGCGAGCGGGCGAAATCGGCGATCCGGGTGAGCGCCGTCTGGTCGAAGGCGATGGTGGACATCTCGTCCTCGAAAGCTTGAACAGATAGATATAGACGGCGCCGCGCGCCGAATCGGAATGATAACTCAAGACTTTGCATAATGTTCTAATTTTGTTCTCAACACCCTGCCTCGGCTCGCGCGCAATTCGGCCCGACCGGCCTCCGATCCGGGCGCTCAGATCGCAAAATCAGGCGGTCGCCACGCTTGCAGGCACTCGGAGTCGCGGCTTTTTGCACAAAACCCGGGCACCGCGCCGCAACGATGCCCTCGTCACGGGTTTCGATCCGGGACTATTGTTTGTATGGTCGTGGTCTCGTCCGCTTGGAATGGTCACTTGCCCGTGCAATCGCTACCAGAAAAAAACTCCCAGCCTGCGCCCCTCGACGAGTTGGCGCTCGCCGAGATCAAAAGTGCGATCCTCGCCAAGCTGACGCTGGCGATCGGCAAGGAAGCCGCGCACGCGACCAAGCACGACTGGTACAAGGCATCCGCCTTGGCGCTGCGTGACCGGATCGTGCACCGCTGGCTGGTGTCCGAGAAAGAGAGCTACGACGCTGGCCGCAAGCGGGTGTATTACCTGTCGCTCGAGTTCCTGATCGGCCGGCTGTTCACCGATTCGCTGAACAATATGGGTCTGCTGTCCCAATTCGCCGCCGCGCTCGGCGACCTCGGCGTCGGCCTCAACGATTTGCGCAAATGCGAACCGGACGCAGCGCTCGGCAATGGCGGCCTCGGCCGGCTCGCGGCCTGCTTCATGGAGAGCATGGCGACGCTGGAGATCCCGGCCTACGGCTACGGCATCCGCTACGATTACGGCCTGTTCCGCCAGATCATCAATCACGGCTGGCAGCAGGAATTCCCCGACGAGTGGCTGAGCTTCGGCAACCCGTGGGAATTGCAGCGGCCCGAGGTGGTGTATCAGGTCAAGTTCGGCGGCCATGTCGATCAGGTCACCGACGCCAAGGGCTTCACCCGCGCTGTGTGGACGCCGGGCGAAACCGTGCAGGCGATCGCCTACGACACCCCGATCGTCGGCTGGCGCGGCCAGCACGTCAACGCGCTGCGGCTGTGGTCGGCGCGCGCACCGGACCCGCTGCTGATCGACGTGTTCAATACCGGCGACTATCTCGGCGCCACCGCGCACGAAGCGCGCGCCGAAGCGATCTGCAAGTTCCTTTATCCCAACGATGAAAGCCCGGCGGGCCGCGAGCTGCGGCTGCGCCAGGAGTATTTCTTCGTCTCCGCCTCGCTGCAGGATCTGATCAAGCGGCACCTGGATTCCGACGGCCAGATCCGCAACCTCGCCAAGAAGGCGGCGATCCAGCTCAACGACACCCACCCTTCGCTGGCGGTCGCCGAGCTGATGCGGCTCCTGGTCGACGTCCACGCGCTGCGCTGGGACGATGCCTGGCAGATCACGGTCGCGACGCTGAGCTACACCAACCACACGCTGCTGCCCGAGGCGCTGGAGACCTGGCCGCTCGATCTGTTCCAGCGCACGCTGCCGCGGCACCTCGAAATCATCTACCGGATCAACGAGGCGCATCTCGGCCTCGCCGAGGCGCGCAGCCCCGGCGACATCGAATTCCGCGCCTCGGTGTCGCTGATCGACGAAAAGGCCGGTCGCCGGGTACGAATGGGCCACCTCGCCTTCATCGGCTCGCACCGCATCAACGGCGTCTCGGCGATGCATTCCGACCTGATGAAGGAGACCGTGTTCCACGATCTCAACTTCCTCTACCCCGGCCGCATCACCAACAAGACCAACGGCATCACCTTCCGGCGCTGGCTGACGCTGGCCAATCCGGGGCTGACCGACCTGATCCGCTCGGTTGCCGGCGACGAAGTGCTGGACGATCCGACCCGGCTGGAACGGCTCGAAGCCTTCGCCAGCGACAGCGCGTTTCAGCAGCAGTTCCGCTCGGTCAAGCACCGCAACAAGGTGGCGCTGGCGCGGCTGATCGGCGAGCGCAACAACATCCGGATCGACCCGAGCGCGCTGTTCGACGTCCAGATCAAGCGCATTCACGAATACAAGCGACAACTGCTCAACGTGCTCGAGACCATCGCGCTGTATCAGGCGATCAAGGACGATCCGAACCGCGACTGGGTGCCGAGGGTCAAGATTTTCGCCGGCAAAGCGGCGGCGAGCTATCGCTACGCCAAACTGATCATCAAGCTGATCAACGACGTCGCCGAGGTGGTGAACAACGACGCCTCGATCGGCGGCAAGCTGAAAGTGGTGTTCCTCGCCGACTACAATGTCAGCCTCGCCGAGGTGATCATTCCGGCCGCCGACCTGTCGGAGCAGATCTCGACCGCCGGCATGGAAGCCTCCGGCACCGGCAACATGAAGCTGGCGCTGAACGGCGCGCTGACGATCGGCACGCTCGACGGCGCCAATATCGAAATCCGCGACCTGGTGGGGGCGGAGAACATCGCGATCTTCGGCATGGAAGCGCTCGAAGTGGTGGCGCGCCGCGCCCAGGGGCTCGACGCCACCGACGTCATCAACCGCTCGCCGGCGCTCGCCAACGCGATCCGCGCGATCGATTCCGGCGCATTCTCGCCCGACGACCGGGCGCGGTTCGCCTCCGTCGCGCATGCGCTGCGGCACCTCGACCACTACATGGTCAGCGCCGATTTCGACAGCTACTACGAGGCCCAGCGCGGCATCGACGCACGCTGGCGCGCCGGCCCGGCCTGGACCCGCGCCGGCATCCTCAACGTTGCCCGGATGGCGTGGTTCTCCTCGGACCGCACCATCCGCGAATACGCCGAAGAGATCTGGAACGTGCCGACCAAGCCGGCGACCCAGCCTTCCTCCGCACGCCAGGCGGGATAACCGACGGTCGGTCTCCCCAAGCCCGTCATTCCGGGGCGCGAGCGTTAGCTCGCGAACCCGGAAGCCCGAGGTTCAGGGCACTCTTTTCCATCAACTGCGAGATTCCGGGCTCGCGCGTTTCACACGCGCCCCGGAATGACGTGCTTGCGGGCCGCGGGCCGGCCCAGCCCTTTCATCACATGATGATCGACAGCCATTGCGCCCGGCTGCGCCGCGGTGCAAGCTGGCGGCGCACAAAACCAACAACAACACGGGAAGCGCACCATGGACGCCAAAGTCGAGCACGCTCCGCATCCGTTCGACGCCGCGACGCGGGTGGAAGTCGACGGGGGACGCTGGCAGGGCGCGACCAGCGACGACTACCACGCCTTCGTCGGCCAGTTCGGCGGCGCCACCGCCGCGACGCTGCTGCGCGCGCTGATGCTGCAGCCGGAGCGCGCCGGCGATCCGCTCGCCTTCACGGTGAACTTCTGCGCGCCGATCAACGCCGGCAGCTTCGAGCTGACGCCTCGCCTGATCAAGGCGACCCGCTCGACTCAGCATTGGGGCATCGAGGTCAGCCAGGGCGACGCCGGGGTCGAAGCATTCGCCACCGCGGTGTTCGCGCAGCGCCGCGAGACCTGGACGCACCGACCGGCCGAAATGCCGAAGACCGCCGGCTACGACGAAGCGCCGGTTTATGAGCGCGCCGGTGTCGCAGCATCCTGGATCCGGCAGTTCGAGTTTCGCTTCGTCGAGAACGAGCCGAACTTCGGCGGCGGGCCGCTGCCGGAGCCGGCGAGCCCGCACACCAAAGCGTGGATCGGCCACGCCGTGCCGCGCACGCTTGACCTGCTGTCGCTGTCGGCGATCGCGGATGCGTTCTTTGCCCGAATCTTCCACGTCCGCGGCGAGCTGCTGCCGATCGGCACGGTGTCGATGACGACCTATTTCCACGTTGACGCCGCCGATCTCGCCGCCGAGCCGATCACCGCGGTGCTCGGCGTCGCCGACGCCAATGTGTTTCACAAGAGCTTCTCCGATCAGACCGGCGAATTGTGGTCGCCGAGCGGGCGGCTGCTGGCGACCACGCATCAGATCACCTATTTCAAAGCCTGAGTTGACGCAGCGCTCCGGCGCGCGTCACGCGCGCATTTGAAGGGGCGTCACTCTCATGTCGCAGACCGAAGTCGCTCACAGCGATTCCGTGCGCCGCGTCGCGCTGCTCGGCGTACCGATCGAGATTGGCGCAGGACTTCGCGGCACGCTGATGGGGCCGGCGGCGCTGCGCACCGCCGGCATCGGCCGCGTGCTCGATCAGCTCGGCTTTGCGGTCGAGGATCACGGCGACATGACGCGCCCGGCGCTGGACGGCGGCAAAGATCCGGTGCCGGCCAACGCCAATTACTACAGCGAGGTGCGAAGCTGGGTCGGGGCGATCTCGGCGCGCGCCTACGAGCTGGCGCAGTCCGGCGCGGTGCCGCTGTTCATGGGCGGCGATCACAGCCTGTCGATGGGCTCGGTCAACGGTGTCGCGCGCTATTGGCAGTGCCAGGACAAGCCGCTGTTCGTGCTGTGGTTCGACGCCCACGCCGACTACAACACGCCGGCCACGACGCTGACCGCCAACATGCACGGCATGTCGGCGGCGTTCCTGTGCGGCGAGCCGGGGCTCGATCATCTGCTCGGCGACGAGCCGCGGGTGTCGGTCCCACCGAGCCGGCTCGACCTGTTCGGCATCCGCTCGATCGATCCGCTCGAAAAGGAGCTGGTGCGTCAGCGCGCGATCCCGGTGGTCGACATGCGGGCGATCGACGAGTTCGGCGTCGGCGTGCTGATCCGCCGCGTCATCGACCGCGTCAGCAAAGCCGGCGGCGTGCTGCATCTGTCGTTCGACGTCGACGTGCTCGATCCCTCGGTCGCGCCCGGCGTCGGCACCACCGTGCCGGGCGGCGCCACCTATCGCGAAGCGCATCTGGTGATGGAGTTGCTGCACGACTCCGGCTTGGTCCGCTCGGTCGACATCGTCGAGCTCAACCCGTTCCTCGACGAACGCGGCCGCACCGCCCGCGTCGCGGTCGAGCTGCTCGGCAGCCTGTTCGGCATGCAGATCACCGACCGGGTAACGCCGAGCAACGCCGTGCTACCGGAGGGGTGAGCTTCCTTCACCTCTCCCCGCGCACGGGGAGAGGGAGCGCACTGCGGCGCGTCCTGCCTTCCAGCCCTTCCGCTGCGGCCTCCGATCGGCTAAACGCGCCGCAGCATTTCTCCCCCCGCGTGAGCCCATGATCCGTCTCGACAACATCTCCAAGCAGAACGGCCACCAGATCCTCTACATCGAAGCCTCCGCAACGCTGCTGCGGGGCGAGAAGATCGGGCTGGTCGGGCCGAACGGTTCCGGCAAGACCACGCTGTTCCGGATGATCACCGGCCAGGAACAGCCCGACGAGGGCCAGGTGTCGGTCGATCGCGGCCTCACCATCGGCTATTTCAGCCAGGACGTCGGCGAGATGAGCGGCCGCAGCGCGGTCGCCGAGACCATGGAGGGCGCCGGCCCGGTCAGCGAGGTCGCCGCCGAGCTCAAGGAGCTGGAGCACGCGCTGGCCGATCCGGACCGCGCCGACGAAATGGAGCAGATCCTCGAACGCTACGGCGAGGTCCAGCACCGTTTCGAGGAACTCGACGGCTATGCGCTCGAAGGCCGCGCCCGCGAGGTGCTGGCGGGTCTCTCGTTCTCGCAGGAGATGATGGACGGCGACGTCGGCAATCTGTCGGGCGGCTGGAAGATGCGCGTGGCGCTCGCCCGCATCCTGTTGATGCGGCCCGACGTGATGCTGCTCGACGAACCGTCGAACCACCTCGACATCGAAAGCCTGATCTGGCTGGAGCAGTTCCTCAAGGGCTTCGAGGGCGCACTGCTGATGACCTCGCACGACCGCGCTTTCATGAACCGGATCGTCAACAAGATCGTCGAGATCGATGCCGGTACGCTGACCAGCTACACCGGCGACTACGAATTCTACGAGGGCCAGCGCGCGCTCGCCGACAAGCAGCAGCAGGCGCAGTTCGAACGGCAGCAGGCGATGCTGGCCAAGGAAGTGGCGTTCATCGAGCGCTTCAAGGCGCGCGCCTCACACGCAGCCCAGGTACAGAGCCGGGTCAAGAAGCTGGAGAAGATCGAGAAGGTCGAGCCGCCGCGCCGCCGCCAGATCATCGCGTTCGACTTCCTGCCGGCGCCGCGCTCGGGCGAAGACGTCGCCAGCCTCAGCCATGTCCGCAAGGCCTACGGCAATCACGTCATCTACGAGGATCTGGATTTCGCGATCCGCCGCCGCGAGCGCTGGTGCGTGATGGGCATCAACGGCGCCGGAAAATCGACCCTGCTCAAGCTGGTCGCTGGCAGCACTGCGCCCGACGAGGGCAGCGTCACGATCGGCGGCAGCGTCAAGATGGGTTACTTCGCCCAGCACGCGATGGATCTGATCGACGGCGAACTCACCGTGTTTCAGTCACTGGAAGAATGGTTTCCGCAGGCCGGCCAGGGTTCATTGCGCGCGCTCGCCGGCTGCTTCGGTTTCTCCGGCGACGACGTCGAGAAGCGCTGCCGGGTGCTGTCCGGCGGCGAGAAGGCGCGGCTGGTGATGGCCAAGATGCTGTACGATCCGCCGAACTTTCTGGTGCTCGACGAGCCGACCAACCACCTCGACATCGCCACCAAGGAAATGCTGATCAAGGCGCTCGCCGATTTCGAAGGCACCATGCTGTTCGTCTCGCACGATCGCCACTTCCTCGCCGCGCTGTCGAACCGCGTGCTGGAGCTGACTCCCGAAGGCGTCCACAAATACGGCGGCGGCTACACCGAATACGTCGCCCGCACCGGCCACGAGGCGCCGGGGTTGCATTAAACTAGTTAGTTATTGGCAGGGCAGCACGTCTGTCACCTCTCCCGCTTGCGGGAGAGGGAGCGCGCTGCGGATCGCGGGAACGCTTACTTCAAATGGCCCGCGGGGAGACGCTTACTAAGCGTCTCCTCAGAACAGTGGTTTCGTCTGCCCCACCTTCATCGGCCCCAGCATTACGGCGCCTTCGACGAAGCGCAGCGGGAAGGCGCGGGCGGGGCGGCCTTCCAGCGTGGTTTCCTGGCCGAGTGCATCGATGCCGGCGACGGCCGCGACATTGGCGTTCTTGCGCACCACCTGGCCGAGGCCCGGAATGGCGCGGTCGAGGGCGCCGAGCACGTTGTTGACGGCGTTGGCGCGAACGCCGGGCGCCAGCCGGTCGAGCGTCGATTGCGACACGCCCTGCTCCAGCATCTTGTCGATGCCGAGCTTGGGAATCACCTTATCGAGCCCGGTGGCCACCATCTGCAATTCGCCGTCGACATAGCCCTGCGGCGTCAGCCCGAGCGAGCCGGTCGCGACCGCCACCATGTCGCCCTGCTGAATCCGCGCCTGCTCGAACTGGATACGACCGCCGGCAGCCTGGATCTCGCGAAAGCGCTGAGGCCACGGCTTGGGGCGGAAATCCTTCAGGCCGCTGAGCAGCAAGCGCAGATGGGCGTCGAACGGATCGGAGAGCAGCGGATGCAGGTTCTGCACCGAGGTGCCGTCGAGGCTGAGATCGACTTCGAGCTGGCGCGGTTCGGTGCCGGCGGCCTCGCGCTGACGACCATGCAGCTCGGCGTGCCGGGCGCGGGCGAGCGGCACGCGGGTCGCACCGCTCAATCCGTCGAGCACCGGCTCGTCGAACACCAGGGCGACGCGCTCCGGCGCGCCCGGCAGTCCGGCGACGCTGCTGCGGGCGGTCTTCCAGTTCAGCTCCATCGACACCGGCTGACCACGATCGGCAAAGGTCGCCGGGCCCTTGAATTCGGCGATCAGAAGGCTCGGCTGATACAGCGAAGCCACCACCAGGATTTCACCGAGCTTCGCCGTCATCGGGGTTTGGCTGGCGACCTGCTCGGCCGTCTGCGAGGTCAGCGCGACGCTGGCGTTCTCGCAGCGAACTTCCAGCCGGAACGGAAAGCCCGCGACCGAGCGCTGGCCGCAATCATAACTTCGGCCGGCCTTGGCTTCGCGGGCTCGCCATTGATCGACGATCTGATCGACCTGACTGGCCGAAAACAGCCAGAACGCGCTCCAGCCGAGCGCGGCGACCACCACCAGCCCGGGCAACACCAGAAGCGGCCACAGCGGGCGACGGTGAGGGATCGGGGAATTTGCCATCGAGCCAACTTAGAAGGAGAAGCCGGGAAAGTGAATCCGCGACCGGGTGCCGCAGCTCATACCGGAAACGTGGCCGGCTCGCGCAGCAAACCGCTCACGTTTCCGAACCCGATGCGGTAAGGACTGAATTTGTCATTTGCACGATAGTCCCGTCGCCATGTCCGCCAAGACTCTCACCGAATCCGAACTGTCCGAGGGCGATCTCTGGGTGTTCGGCTATGGCTCACTGATGTGGCACCCCGGCTTCGATTTCGTCGAGCGGGTGCCGGCACGGCTGATCGGCGAACACCGGGCGCTGTGCGTATACTCCTTCGTGCACCGCGGAACGCCGGAGCAGCCGGGATTGGTGCTCGGGCTCGATCGCGGCGGCGCCTGCCGCGGCATCGCGTTCCGCATCGCCGATGCCCAGCGGATGGCGACGGTCGCCTACCTGCGCGAGCGCGAGCAGGTGACCAGCGTGTATCGCGAGGTCAAACGATCGGTCTGGCTCGAGGACGACGCCCGCCGCCGCGTCAGCGCGCTGGCTTACGTGGTCGATCGCGGTCATGCGCAATATGCCGGGCGGCTGACGCCTGCCGAACAGCTCCGCCACGTCCGACAGGGCCATGGCCGCTCCGGGCCGAACCGCGATTACGTGATCGCGACCGTCCGATCATTGGAGGCGCAGGGCTGCCGCGATCCGCAATTGCACCAGCTCGCCGAGGCGCTGCGCGACGACGCACCGGCGCCGCGCTGACGCCGGATCGAGGCGCGATCAGCCGGCCGGACCGCGTTCGGGCTTCGGCGCCGGCTTCGCCTGATGCGGCTTGACGCTCGGCACCCGGCCGAACAGTGCAGCCTGCTCCTTGCGCGCTTCCGCGATCAGCCGGTTGCTGGCGGTCTCGATCGCGGCACTGACGCGGGTGAGGAATTCCCGCCGCTCCAGGCCGGCCGGCAGCGGATCGAGAAACTCGACCACGATCGTGCCGGGATAGCGCATGAACTGGCGCCGCGGCCAGAACAGCCCGGAGTTCAGCGCGACCGGCAGACACGGCACGTCGCAATCGGCATAGATCTGAGCGACGCCGGCCTTGTAGTGCGGCGGCGCGTCGACCGGGGTCCGGGTGCCTTCCGGAAAGATGATCAACTGACGGCCGCGATTGACCTCTTCGCTGGCGCTCTTCGCCATTTCCATCAGGATCCGACCACCCTTCCGGCGATTGATCGCGATCATGTCCGCCTTGACCAGCAGCCAGCCGAACACCGGAATCCAGGTCAGTTCGCGCTTGAGGATGTACAGCGGCGCATCGAAGAACTGCAGCAGCGCGAAGGTCTCCCACATCGACTGATGCTTCGGCGCGACGATCAGCGGCCCCGGCGGGATCTTCTCCAGTCCGCGAAATTCGACCCGTGTGCCGCACACCAAGCGCATCAGCCAGATGCTGCTCTGGCCCCACATCTTGGCGACCTTGATGAGCGCCCGGCGCGGCAACAGGAAGGTCGGGATCGCCACGATCAGCCAACCCACCAGCAACAGGTAAAACAGCACGTTGAAAATCAGCGAACGCAGAAAGATCACGAACATCGGAACGGTCCGATCAGTTGACGGCGGCTGTCGCTGACTTGCGGGCGCCGGTCGGCTCAGCCTGTTCGGCCGGTTCGGGCATCAGCTCGATGCCGAACTTCGACAGTCGCACCCGCAGCTCGACCGCGAGATATTTGGCGTATTCCGATAGCAACAGCCGCAGCGTTCCGCTACTGGTCCACCACGGCTCGTCGCGCCACTTGTCGCCGATCACGGCGAACGGAATCAATTCGACGTCCGGCATGGCGTGCGACATTTCGGCGATCGCACGCGGCATATGGTAATTCGACGTCACCACGATCAACGAGCGGAAGCCGCGCTCCTGGACCCAGCGCCGGGTTTCGGCGGCGTTGCTGCGGGTATCGACCGCGGAGCGGTCGAGGTCGACGCAACAACTGAACAAATCCCGGCTTTCCGGCACCGAGCGCGAAATGTCGCGGGCCCCATTGGTGCGATGAACGCCCGAGATCAGCAGCCGCTTGCCATAGCCTGCGGCTAACAGCTCCACCGCGTCCGAGACCCGCGACGAGCCGCCGGTCAGCACCACGATGCCGTCGGCGTTGTGGCGCGGCCGCTGCTCAGCGCCGTGCAACTGCGCCAGAAACACCACGAAGCCGCCCGCCACCGCGACGAAGCCCAGCGCCAGCATCGCCACGATCGTCGCACGCAGCCGCCCGCCGCGCCGAACCGGACGGTCAGACGGCAAAGAGATCGGGTTGTGATCGGACGACGACGGCATGGGACGTGCGATAGGCCTCGTTTGGCGGGCGCTTCGCGGCCACCGTTGGCGACCCGCGAAAGATGCCCGGACTCTAATGCGATTTCGGGCGAAAGGGAGTCCGCCGGATGGTCGAACGACCGCAGCGGTGCGGCGGTAGATCGGCGGTCATCGGCGGCTCATTCGATCGAATTCAGCGTGCTGAACAGCGTGCGCCGCGAGGCCAGAGCGGTGATCCCGGCGATCAACACCGCCATGCCGGCGAGCGCCAGATAGCCGGTCGGGCGCAGCGAGAAGGTGCCGAGCAGCGCCGCGAACTGGTCGCCGACCGGGGTGCCGGAGAACCACGTCGCCACCGATTCCGAAAAGCCGAACACGAAGATCGCCGCGCCGCCGCCGATCAGCCCGCCCTGCAGGCCGAGCAGCAGGAAGTGGCGGAAGAAGCGGTTGGCGATGTAGCGATCGCTGGCGCCGACGAAATGCAGCACCTCGACGATCGGCCGATTGGCCGCCATCGCGCCACGAGTGGCGAACGACACCGAGATGATGGTGGCGACGATCACGAGGCCGAGCACGCCGAGCCCGGCGAACACCGTCGCCCCGGTCATCGACCGCATCCGTTCGATCCAGGCGCGATGATCGTCGACCGTCGCGCTCGGCGCCGCTTCGGCGACGCGGCGACGCAGTTCGGCCAAATCGAGACCGCGGCCTGGGACGGTGCGCGCCACGATCACCCGCGGCACCGGCAGGTCGTCGAGCGACAGGCCGGTTCCAAGCCACGGCTCCAGAAGTTTGGCGGATTCTTCCTTGGTGAAAGTCCGCACCTCGACCATCCCGGGCTGGCTGCGCACCACCTCGGCGACCTGCTCGGCGTCGCGATCGAGATCGCGGCCGCGCACCGAGCGCACTTGCACGGTCAGCTCGCTGGAGACCTCCGACTGCCACTCCGCCGCCGACGCGCTGATCAACATCACCACGCCGGTGGTCATCGACGCCAGGAACGTCATGATCGCCACCACGGCGACCAGCGCGCGGCCGGAGATCGAAGCCCGCGGCACGATCGGCGAGGCGTTGCGCGCCTTCGGCGGCACCTGCGGGCGCTCGTGCCCGAGGTCGACCATGATGTCGCGTTCGTCGGCTCTGCGCACCGGCCCCAGCCTATTCATAAACGTGAAGCCGCCCCTGGTGCAGCACCAGCCGGCGCGCTTCGTATTGATCCATCAGGTTGATGTCGTGTGTCGCGATCACCACCGCGGTCCCGGTCTTGTTCAATTCCACGAACAGCCGCAGCAACCGGCGCCCGAGCGTCGGGTCGACGTTGCCGGTCGGCTCGTCGGCGAGCAGCAGATGCGGCCGGCCGATCACCGCACGGGCGATCGCGGCGCGCTGCTTCTCGCCACCCGACAGGACCGGCGGCAGCGCATCCATCCGGTCGCCGAGCCCGACCCATTTCAACAGGTCGATGACCTCCTTGCGATAGCTCGACTCGTCACGCCCGGTGACCCTGAACGGCAGCGCCACATTCTCGTAGGTGGTCATGTGGTCGAGGAGGCGGAAGTCCTGCAGCACGATGCCGATGCGCTGCCGCAGCGCCGCGACCTCGTCCTTGCCGAGCAGCGACACGTCGTTGCCGAACAGATTGACCAGCCCCCGGGTCGGCCGCAGCGACAGGAACAGCAGCCTCAGCAGCGAGGTCTTGCCCGCACCGGACGGCCCGGTGAGGAACTGAAACGAGTGGGCCGGAATTGCGAAGTTGAGGTCGCGGAGAATCTCCGGACCAAGCCCATAGCGCAGGCCGACATTTTCGAAGCGGACCACGTTCAGCTCCGATTTCGATCGGCGCGGGGAGAAAGGGCACGCCACGCCATCTGCCCGTGCCGCCCGTTGTGAGGCGGCTATGGTTTCCGATTCGTTAACGGAAGGCCGGTACGATCGGACGAACCTTATAGCCAGCGATTCGCCATGCATATCGTCTGCCCGCATTGTACGACATCCTATGCAATCGATCCGGCCAAACTGGGAGATGCCGGCCGGACGGTGCGCTGTTCCCGGTGCAAGGAAGTCTGGCTGGCGCGACCCGAGGACGTGCAGAGCGACGTCCGTGTCGCCGCAATGACGGTCGAAGAGCAGCAGCCGGCCACCGATGATCTCGCCAATGATCCCGCTTGGGGCGTGACCGAGGACGAGCAGGACACGCCCGTCGTCGAAAGTCCGCCGATCACCGCGGATCTGCCCGGGCAGGGCGACTTCGATCCATTCGTGCGTGCGCTCGCCAACGAGCCCGCGCCAGGCGACGACGACGAGCCATTGCCGCGGCGACGCAAGCGCAAGCCGTCGTTCGGCGCCAGGCGCCGGCCGCGCAGCATCAAGGATCGGCTGACGGAACTGCGGCAGGAGCCGATGAAGGCAGTCAAATCGCTGCTCAACGCGCAGCTTGCGATCGCGGTGTTCGGATCGGTGGCGCTCGGCCTGCTGATCTGGCGCGTCGACATCGTCAGACTGATGCCGCAGACGGCGGCGTTCTATGAGATGATCGGCTTCGACGTGAACCTGCGCGGGCTGGCGATCAAGGACGTCAAGATCAGCCGCGAGACGGTGGAATCCAAGCCGGTGCTGGTGATCGAAGGCGTGATCGTCGGCCAAGCCAAGCGCGCGGTCGATGTGCCGCGGCTGCGGTTCTCGGTGCGCGACGGCAAGGGCACCGAGATCTACGCCTGGAACGCGGTGCTGGAGCAGCAGGCGCTGCGGCCCGGCGAGATCGCCTGGTTCCGGACGCGGCTGGCGTCGCCGCCGGCCGAAGCGCGATCGATCGACGTGCGATTCTTCAACCGGCGCGACATTGCCGCGGGCGGCGCCTGAAGCCATGATGAGACGAGTTGCACGCGGCCCAGCGCCGGCCGCGACGGGGAAATAGAACGATGGCGCGCATCCTGATCGCCGACGACGAAGAATCGATGCGCCTGCTGGTCGCACGCGCGATCGGCATGGACGGCCACGAAACCGTCACAGCCGAAGACGGCAGCGAAGCGCTGGAGATCCTCACCAACCAGAACGGCAGGTTCGACCTGCTGCTGACCGACATCAAGATGCCGATCATGGACGGCATCGCGCTGGCACTCGCCGCGGCGCGCGACTTCCCCGAGCTGACGATCCTGCTGATGACCGGCTTCGCCGATCAACGCGAACGCGCCTCCGGCCTCGACGCCATCGTCCACGACGTCGTCACCAAGCCATTCTCGGTGGCCGACATCCGCACCGCGGTCGCGGACGCTCTGGCGGCGAAGAAGAGTAGTTGATCCCCTCGCGGCGGGACGATCAACGCCCGCCCCAAGCCGCAGCGCGCCCCCTCTCCCGCCGGCGGGAGAGGGCTGGGGTGAGGGCGACGCGCGCAGAGAGTCAGCGACTCGCGGAGAGGAGTGCCCTCACCCGTTGCGCGGTGCTCGTCGTTAGCTAATCGCCCTAATAATCCTTCAGCAGCCGCTCGATGTAGTCGAGCTCGATCTGCGGACGTCCGGAATCGCCGAGGCGGCGGCGGAGTTCTTCGAGAATACGGCGGACGCGCTGGACGTCGATTTCGCCGGGGATCTTGACGGTGAGATCGTCGCCGAGATCGCGGCCGCGGAGCGGACGGCCGAGCGGATCGGTCTGGTTGGCGCCGCTCTGCTGCCGGCCCGGGCGATTGCCCTGACCTTCGCCCTGCCCCTCGCCGTCGCCCTGCTGCATCGCTTCGGCGAGTTTCTGCGCGCCCTGGCGCAGCGCTTCGAGCGCACGGCCTTGCGAATCCACCGCGCCCTCGGCGTTGCCGTCACCGAGCCGTCCTTCGGCATCGCCCATCGCCGAATCGGCCTGGTCGAGACCGCCCTCGCCTTGCTGACCCTGCTGGCCTTGTTCGCCCTTGTCGCCGGGCTGGTTTTGGCCGAGGCCACGCTTGGCAAGCTCCTGCTGCAGCTTGCGCAGCCGGTCGTGCAGATTCTGCTGATCCTGCTGCAAATCGCCGAGATTCTGCTCGCCGTCCTGGCCCCGCATTCGGTCACGACGCTGGTCCTGGCCCTGCTTGTAAGTCTTGTCGCGGAGCTGCTGCTGCTTGCGGATCATGTCGCCGAGTTCGTTGAGCGCCTGCTCCATGTCGTTGTCGCCGCCCTGGCCGGGCTGCGCCATTTGCAGGTTCTCGAGCATCTGCGCGAGCTGATCGAGCAGTTGCTTGGCGGCCTCCTTGTCGCCGGAGCGAGACAGCCGCTCCATCCGCTGGATCATCGCGTCGAGATCCTGCTGCCGCATCACCTTGGTGTTCGGATCGAGCGGACGGGCGAGCTGCTGCGGATTGTTGCGAAGCTGCTGCGCGAGCTGGCGCATATAGGCGTCGAGCGCCGCGCGTAGCTTGTCGGTGAGCTGCTTGATCTCCTCGTCCGGCGCGCCACGCTCCAACGCGTCTTTCAGCGCGTCCTGCGCGGCACGCAATGCCTTCTCGACATCCGACGCATCACCGTCTTCGATCGACACCGCCAGCGACCACAGATTGCTCACGACGTCGCGGAGCTGGTCGTCGGTGCCGGCGCGTTCGAGCTGATCGGCGATGGTATAGAGCCCGAGATACTGACCAGCATTCGGGGTGAACGCCTCAGGGGCGATCATCAACGCGTCGAGCGCGGTGTGGACCTTCTTGTTGGCGTTGGCGTCGAGCGCCAGGATGCGGCGTTGCTCGATCAAAGCGCGCGCCAGCGGCTTGGTGAACAGCCGCTCCGGCAGCCGCATTGCGAACGGCTCACTGTGTCCCTGGTTGCCGGCTTCGTCCTTGGCGGTGAGCGTCAGCTCCACTTCGGCGCCCGCATAGGGATCTTCGCTGAAATCCTTGACGGTCTGGCCGACACCGGCACGGGTGCGTGCATTCGGCAGCACCAGCTTGAACTGCGGCGGCTCGAACAGCGGCCGCGGCGCATCCGCCGGTTTAGCGTCCGGTGCCTTGGCGGGCGCGGCGGCGAACTGCGCCTCGGCCTCGGTGACCCCATAGTCGTCTTCGAGCTTGTATGACAGTTGCAACGAGCCGCGCGCCTGGCGCTGCGGCTCCTTGGCGAGCGCGATTGCGGGCGGCTTGTCCGGCGTCGCGGTGAAGCTCCACGGGGCTTCGCTCGCCGGCGCGCGCACGCGCGCGGTGCCGTCGCCGGTGATGCGGAAATGCCGCTCGTTGATGCCTTTCGGCACTTCGTTGTCCGGCTTGATTTCGACCACACCGCCGCTGACAGCGACATCGAGGTCGCCGCCGCTCGACCGGACCAGCAAGGTGGAGCCGACCGGCACTGCCAACGCGCCGCTGCTCGGCGTGGCGAGATCCTTGTTGGAGGCGGAGGTCAGAATGATCGGCGGCTTGTTGGTGTAGACCGGCGGCGTGACCCAGGCGTCGACCCGCACGTTGGACGGCGCCATCGCGCCGTTCCAGTCGAACGCCGCCATCACCCGCGCGGTCCGTTCTTCACCGGCCGCAAAGAAGGTCGCGACCAACAGGATCACCACAAGAGCCCGCAGCCCCCACGGATCGTGGAGCGGCAGCCGCGGCGACGGCAGCCCCGGCTTGAGCCCGCGGATCGTCGCCAGGGTGCGGTCACGCTGTGCCTGCCACAACGCCCGCGCCACCGGATCGCCGGTCGCCAGCGTATCGCCGAGAGCGGTGGCCGGGCGGTGTTTAAGGCCGGTGTTCCGGTCGAGCCGCGCGAGCGCCTCGTCGCGACTCGGCCATCGGAACTTGATGGCGGGGATCAGGGCGGCGAGCGCGAGCGCGGCCAGCAGCACCATGCCGACGATGCGACCGGAAAACGGCAACACCAGCCAGAGGCCGGCCCACGACAGCGCCAGGAACAGCCCGACGACGCTGATCAGTCGCGCCAGATGCGGCCATGCCCGTTCCCAGGCAATCGCCAGCGTCGCGCGCCCGATCGCCTTGTCCAGGTGCAGCCGCGCGACCGCCTCTTCATCGTGCGGGGCCTGCGACGGATCGGGAATGCTGCCGCTCAACCATCTCTCCGGATTGTTGCTCACAGCAGCGTAGCACAACGGCGGCAATGAGGCACAGCAGGCCAGAGCCCGAACAGACCGGCCCCGACACAAAGACGTGACGACGTCGTGCGGACCTCGTCACAGTGCCGACCACTGCCGGCTCGAACCTGCTCAGCCGCCGCGCGAGCGCGCAGGCCCTACCACATCCGCCGCAACACGTCGGCGTTCGGATCGGCATCGACAAAGCGATGCTTCAAAGCGCCCGCGATGTGCAATCCGACCAGCCCCAGCAGGCTGTAGGCAAAGACCTTGTGCAGGAATTGGAACACGCGGAACCACGACTCGCTCTTGGGTAGCAGTTCGGGGAGAGGGAGGCCGAACAGTGTCACACCGTCGCTATCCGGATAGGTGCTGGACATCGCGTAACCCATCAGTGGAACGGCCAACAGCAGCACGTAGATCGCGATGTGAACGACGCGCGACAGTACTCGCTCGTGTGCGGGCAGCACCGGCTCTGAGGGCAGACGCACCGCACTCCGAATCGCCAGTTGAACCAGCACGATCAGGAAGACCAGGACGCCGAATGATTTGTGCAGTGGATAGAGCTGGGCAAACTTCGCCTCGGTGCCGTCGTCGAGCGAAGTCATCGTCCAGCCTGCGGCAATCAGTCCAAGGATCAGAATCGCGCGCAGCCAATGCAGGATGCGGAGGACGACCGGGTACTTGTCGGGCCCGGTGGGTACATTCGCGGCAGTCAGGTCCGTCATGGTGGTATGGTCTCGCCGAGGGTCGGTGGCGATCCGGCACGTAGCCACGCCGCCCCCCTGTTGGGATGCCTTGAGGGCCGAACTAAGGCTGATTCATCGCAGTAGCCACCGATGATGCGCAGCCAGCGCGCTCCAATCGGAGCCGGCGCTGCTCCGTTAAGGTTGATCGGTTAGGTTAAAAAGCACTTCAAATTGCTCTGATCTGCCGGAACGCTACGGTCGGCCGTCGCGCGCGTGGCCGGCGAAGCCGCATGTTCACGGCCACGGATTTCAAGCGCGGCCGGGACCGCCAGGAATTTGTACGCCGCGTCTGGCGGTCCCCCCCTTTCTCAGGGGAAGGACCTGCTCACAGCCAAGGCGCCGGCTTGTCCATCGCGATCAGTTGCTCGACCTCGATGCGTGGACGCACCACCGCGACCTGATCCTCCTTCACCAGCACTTCCGGCACCAGCGCGCGCGTATTGTAAGTACACGCCTGCACCGCGCCGTAGGCTCCCGAGGTCATGATCGCGATCAGATCGCCGGATTTCAGCTCCGGTAGCTTGCGATCGAGCGCGAGGTAATCGCCGGTCTCGCAAACCGGGCCGACCACATCGGCCACCATCGTGGCTGCGCCGGGCGCCGGCTGCTGCACGGCGAGGATCTCGTGATACGCTTCGTACAAAGTGGGGCGGATCAGATCGTTCATCGCCGCATCGATGATCACGAAGGTCTTGCCGTCGCCGTGCTTCACGTAGATCACTTTGGCGACCAGGATGCCGGCGTTGCCGACGATCATTCGGCCCGGTTCGAACAGCAGCGTGCAGCCGAGATTGTGGGTGACGCGCTTGACCATCTCCGCATAGGCGAACGGCTCCGGCGGCGCTTCGCGATCTTCGTAGTAAGGAATGCCGAGGCCGCCGCCGAAATCGACGTGGCTGACATTATGGCCGTCGCTGCGCAGGACGTGGATGAATTCAGCGACGATGCGGAACGCCGCTTCCATCGGCGCCAGGTCGATGATCTGGCTGCCGATATGGACGTCGACGCCGGTGACCTGGATGCCCGGCAGCCTGGCGGCGCGGGCATAGACCTCGCGGGCGTGGCGGATCGGGATGCCGAACTTGTTCTCGGACTTGCCGGTGGAGATCTTGGCGTGGGTGCCGGAATCGACGTCCGGATTGACCCGCAGCGAGATCCGAGCGGTGCGGCCGGTCTCTACCGCAAGCCGCGACAGCAGTTCGAGCTCGGGCTCGGATTCGACGTTGAGACACTTGATGTCGTGGGCGAGCGCGGCGCGCAGCTCGGCCTCGGTCTTGCCGACGCCGGAGAACACGATCTTGCTCGGCGGAATCCCCGCGGCCAGCGCGCGCTGCAATTCGCCGCCCGACACCACGTCGGCGCCGGCGCCGAGCTTGGCCAGCGTGCGCAACACCGATTGGTTGGAGTTGGCCTTCATGGCGTAGCACACCAGTGCATCGGTACCGGCGAAAGCCTCGGTGAACACCCGGTAGTGCCGCTCCAGCGTGGCGGACGAGTAGCAGTAGAACGGCGTGCCAACGTCTTGCGCGATCGAGGCAAGGCTGACGCCTTCGGCGTGCAGCACGCCGTCGCGATAGTCGAAATGACGCATCTTGGCGCTTAGTCCAGCAGCGGATCGAGAATGGTGGTTCGCTTCCGCCCCTTGGCGGCGGACGGCGGCGCGTTGGTGCCGTAGGACGAGTCGAACACGTCGCCCTTGGCCTCCGGCGTACTCGCCGGCGCGGCCGATGGCGTGTCGGCAGCGCCCGGCGGCAGATCCAGACCGCCTTTACGACCGCAGCCTGCAAGAGCCAGCGTCGCCGCCACGATCACCAGAAGCGCCCATCGCGATGGGTTGGTCACGCGATTCACGTCGAATATCCCCAATTGGCGCGGCACCATACCGAGATTGCGCCGCGCTGGCGAGCCCCCGAAAATCACCCGAGGCAGCCGCTTCAGCGAGATTTGTGGTCCTTGGCCAGCCGCTTGAGCCAGGCCTTGGCCTGGCTGCGAACGTTCTTCGGCGCGGTGCCACCGTAGGAGGTGCGGCTTTTCACCGAGGATTCGACGCTGAGAACGGCCAGCACGTCCTTGGTGATGCGCTTTTCCACCGACTGCATATCGGCGAGCGGCAGCTCGTGCAGCGCCACACCCTTCTTGGCGGCAAGGCCGACGATCCGGCCGGTGACGTGATGCGCCTCGCGGAACGGCATCTTCAGCGTCCGCACCAACCAATCGGCCAGATCGGTTGCGGTGGCATAGCCCTCGCCGGCCGCCGCCTTCATCCGCTCCGGCTCGGGCTCCAGGTCACGGACCATGCCGGTGATCGCGCGGATCGCCAGCGACAGCGCCGCGAAGCCTTCCATCGCGCCCTGTTTGTCTTCCTGCATGTCCTTTTGATAGGCGAGCGGCAGGCCCTTCATCACGATCAACAGGCCGTTCAGCGCACCGATCACCCGGCCGGTCTTGGCGCGGACCAGTTCGGCCGCGTCCGGATTGCGCTTCTGCGGCATGATCGACGAGCCGGTGGTGAACTTGTCCGACAGCCGGATCAGGCCGACCAGCGGCGAAGTCCAGATCACGATCTCCTCGGCGAAGCGCGACAGATGCACCGCGCAGATCGACGCCGCCGACAGCGTCTCCAGCACGAAGTCGCGGTCCGACACCGCATCGAGCGAATTGGCCATCGGCCGGTCGAAGCCGAGTTTGGCAGCGGTGGCGTGGCGGTCGATCGGGAACGAGGTGCCGGCCAGCGCTGCAGCGCCGAGCGGGCTTTCGTTGAGCCGCTTGCGGGCGTCCTGGAACCGGCCGCGATCGCGCGCCACCATCTCGACATAGGCCATCAGGTGATGGCCGAACGTCACCGGCTGCGCGGTCTGCAGATGGGTGAAGCCGGGCATCACGGTATCGGCCTGCTCGAGCGCGCGCTCGGCCAGCGCCTGCTGCAGCGCCGCCAGCGCCGCATCGGTCTCGTCGAGCACGTCGCGGACGTAGAGCCGGAAATCGGTGGCAACCTGATCGTTACGCGAGCGCGCGGTGTGCAGCCGGCCGGCGGCAGGGCCGATCAGTTCGGCGAGCCGGCTCTCGACATTCATATGAATGTCCTCGAGCGCACGCTTGAAGGTGAATTTACCGGCGCCGATTTCTGACAGGATCGTGTCTAGACCCTTGCCGATATTTTTCGCATCGTTCGCGGTGATAATGCCCTGCGCGGCGAGCATGGCCGCATGAGCCTTGGACGCCGTGATGTCCTGGGCATACAGATGACGATCGACGTCGATCGAGACGTTGATCTCTTCCATGATCGCGTCGGGGCGATCGGTGAATCGGCCGCCCCACATCTTGTTGCTCATTTGTCGCCGCTCACGATCATGCTCGCGTCTCAATCACATCTCATCACCAGCAGCCGCCCGCGAACCTGCACGGCTTGCCGACCTCGATTGCTCGATGACTGAATCCCAGCCGAATCCTGCCCCGACGCGCCGCGCCGGCCGTCTGACCATCATCCTGGCCACGATTGCCGTGCTCGTCGTCGCTGGCGCCGCCGGGGTATACGGGATTGCCGGGCTGCAACGCAATGCGGGCGGCGATCCGGTGTGCCGGCCGGCGGTGGCGCTGGCGCAGCAACTCAAGCCGCTGCTGCGCGGCGAGGTCGCGGCGCTGACGCCGGCGACGGCGCCGCTGCGGCTGCCTGATCTGATGTTCACGGACGACGCCGGCCAGCCCAAGAAGCTGTCGGATTTCCGTGGCCGCACCGTGCTGGTCAATCTGTGGGCGACCTGGTGCGTGCCGTGCCGCAAGGAGATGCCGGCGCTCGACAATCTGCAGGCCAAGCTCGGCAGCCCGGACTTCGACGTGGTGGCGATCAACATCGACACCCGCGACCCCGCCAAACCGAAGAAGTTCCTCGACGACGAAAAGCTCACGCACCTGGCGGTGTTCACCGACGCTTCGGCCAAGGTGTTTCAGGAACTGAAGGCCGTCGGCCGCGCGCTCGGGATGCCGACCTCAGTGCTGGTCGACCGCGAAGGCTGCGAGATCGCCACCATCGCCGGCCCGGCCGAGTGGGACAGCAACGACGCCACCACGCTGATCAAAGCGGCGGTGAAGCCGGCCGCGGCCGGGAAGCCATAGCCACCTCGGCGTCATTCCGAGGCGCCGCGTAGCGGCGAACCTGGAATCTTGATCTTGCAGGGCACGTTCAGATTCCGGTTTAGCGAGCTAACGCTCGCGCCCCGGAATGACTGCTAAATGGCGATGACAGCTAAAGGGCTCGGATCACGCGCTGATATTCAGACTGCCGCCGACGCCGGGGCCGACATTGGCAAGCGAAGGCGAGCCGCCCTGCCCAGTGCCGAGCAGCGTCTGCACGGTGTCACGCTCCATGCGCGAGGCCGACGCCTGAATCGTCGTCGCGATCTGCATCTGTGTGCTGCTGGCCTGCATGGCGAGCGCCGCGCTGATCATGCTCATGTCCATCGGGGCAGTCTGGCAGCAAACCGTTAACAATCTGACGCGGGGACGCTCGCATTCGATGAAATTGCATCGCGAGCGGCCGTTTCGCTCTTTGCGCCTGCCACCGCGCTCAGATGGACCGCAAAACCGGTGGCGTTCGGATCGCCAATCTCGGAGCGCAGCTCCATCGCCGGGATCAGGTAGTCGCCGCCGTTCTGGCGGCGGTACGGAATCGGCGGCGTCTGGCCCAGCGCGCGCATCCGCTCCCGGAGCCGTTCGGCTGCGGCCTCGAACCCGCAAGCATCGAGACGGCCGGCCTGATACAGCACATAAGGCGGCAGCACCTCGCAACCCGGGTAGAACAGAATGCCGTGGTGGATCGGAAACAACAGGTCATCGATCGGCCCATTGATGCCGCGCGGACCGTAGTGCTGCTCCCAGCCGCCGGTGGTGACGATCAGCATGGCGCGCTTGCCGGCCAGGACGCCTTCCCCGTAGCGGTCGCCCCAGCGCTTGTCGCTGTGCTCTCCGACCCCATAGGCGAAACCGCAGGCGAACACCCGCTCGACCCAGCCCTTCAGGATCGCCGGCATGCTGAACCACCACAGCGGGAATTGCAGGATCACGGCGTCGGCCCAGAGCAGCTTGTCGATCTCGTCGCGGACATCCTGCGTCAGCTCGCCGGCGTCGAACGCCGCCTTCGATGCCTCGGTCGGCAGAAGGCGTTCATCCGACGCCAGGCTCGGAAAGTCGCCGCGGTCGACCGCCGGCTTCCAGCCTTGGGCATACAGGTCTGAGACCTGAACCTGGTGGCCGAGGCGTTGCAGCTCGGCGACCGCAACGTCGCGCAACGCTCCGTTCAGCGAACGCGGTTCCGGATGGGCGAAGACCAGAAGAACTTTCACGGCGAGGCTCCCTGAAACGATGACCAGAGCCTCCTGCTAGACCTGCCGCAACTATTCCAGTAGCCGCCGATTCTCGATATGATTATTCCGATAAATGGATAGATCAGCCGTCACGATCGAACGCATCCGCACCTTCGTTCGCATTGCCGAGCGGGGCAGCCTGTCGGCGGTCGCACGCGACCTCAATGTCGGCCAGTCCACCGTCACCCGGCAGTTGCAGGAGCTCGAGGCCGCGATCGGCGCGCCGCTCGTGAGCCGCACCACCCGAAGGGTGATGCTGACCGAAGAAGGCAGCCGCTATTACGCCCGCTGCGTTCAGATCCTGCGGCTGCTCGAACAGGCGGGCGACGAGGCCCTCGGCGCCTCCGGAGCCCCGGCCGGCACGATCCGGATATCCTGCACGGCGTCGTTCGGCGTGCTGCACGCCAGCCGGCTGATGTTCACGTTTCAGGATCGCTATCCGGACATCGGAATCGATTTCGGTCTGACGGATCAGCGCATCGACCTAGTCCGCGAGGGCGTCGACCTGGCGATCCGGCTGGCTCCGCTGACCGACAGCTCGCTGAGACTCCGGACGCTCGGCCACAGCCACCGCCTTCTGGTGGCTTCGCCGGACTATCTGTCGGTTCACGGCAGACCTATGGCGCCATCGGATCTGTCCCGCCACCAGGGCATTCGCATGGTGAATGTTGCTGGCAGCGATCTGCTGATCCTGCAGGGACCCGATCAACAGGAGCATCGGGTGCCATTCGGCGGCCGGCTCAGGGTCGATCATGGGCTTGCGGCACGGGAGGCCATGCTCGCCGGGCGCGGCATCGCTGCGACCCATCGCTGGCTGGTCGACGACCTACTGGCCGCGGGCCGGCTCGAAGTGATCCTGCCCGAATATCGACTGTCGCCGGTGCCGCTCAATCTGTTGATCGTACCGGAGCGCGCCGGGATCGCGCGCGTGCGGCTGCTGATCGACTTCCTGGCCGAGCAGATCCGGAGCGTACCGGGAATCGGGTGAGCGAGCTCCGCCGATCAGCGGGTCGGGACCGGTTTGTCGCCGCGGTAGTCGTAGAAACCGCGGCTCGTCTTGCGGCCGAGCCAGCCGGCTTCGACGTACTTCACCAGCAGCGGGCACGGCCGATACTTGGAGTCGGCGAGGCCCTCGTGCAGCACCTGCATGATCGACAGGCAGGTATCGAGGCCGATGAAGTCGGCCAGCTCCAGCGGGCCCATCGGATGATGCGCGCCGAGCTTCATCGCCATGTCGATGGCTTCGACGTTGCCGACGCCTTCGTACAGCGTGTAGATCGCCTCGTTGATCATCGGCAGCAGGATGCGGTTGACGATGAAGGCCGGGAAGTCTTCCGACACCGCGATCTGCTTGCCGAGCTTGGCGACGAACGCCTTGGAGGTCTCGAAGGTGGCGTCGTCGGTGGCGATGCCGCGGATCAGCTCGACCAGCTCCATCACCGGCACCGGATTCATGAAATGAATGCCGATGAAGCGCTCCGGCCGATCAGTCGAGGCGGCCAGACGGGTGATCGAGATCGACGAGGTATTGGAGGCGACGATCGCCTCCGGCTTCAGCGCGGCGCACAGCTCGTGGAAGATCTTGCGCTTGGTCTCTTCCTTCTCGACCGCGGTTTCGATCACGAGGTCGCAGTCGGCCAGCCCGTCGAGCTTTTCCGTCGCAGTGATCCGCGCCAGCGCAGTCTTGCGGGCGTCTTCGGTGATGACCTTCTTGGCGATCTGCCGCGACAGGTTGCCGTTGATGGTGGCCATCGCCGATTTCAGCCGGTCGGCGGAGACATCGTTCAGGATCACGTCGAACCCGCCGAGGGCGACCACATGGGCGATGCCGTTGCCCATCTGCCCCGCGCCGATTACGCCGACTTTTTTGATTGCTGCCGCCATCTCTCTTCTCGTTCGGAGCACAGCCGCGTTGCGCGGCCGGTGCATCTTCGCACATTCCCGCGCCGCTGTCCGAGTTTCGGCGCCCGGACAGTTAGCCGGTGAACGCTTAAGGCTTCTGCAACGAACCCGGCCCCGGGGCCGGGTTCGTCCGCCGTGAAGGCGTTACTTGCCGAGCTTGCCGAGCTCTTCGGTCAGCTCCGGAACCGCCTGGTAGAGGTCGGCGACAAGGCCGTAGTCCGCGACCTGGAAGATCGGCGCGTCTTCGTCCTTGTTGATCGCGACGATCACCTTGGAGTCCTTCATGCCGGCCAGATGCTGGATCGCGCCGGAAATGCCGATCGCGATGTACAGCTCCGGCGCCACCACCTTGCCGGTCTGTCCGACCTGCCAGTCGTTCGGCGCATAGCCGGCATCGACCGCGGCGCGCGAGGCGCCGACACCGGCGCCGAGCTTGTCGGCGAGCGGCTCGATGTACTTGGTGAAGTTCTCGCGGCTCTGCATCGCACGGCCGCCCGACACGATGATCTTGGCCGACGACAGTTCGGGACGATCGCTCTTGGCGACTTCCTCGCCGACGAAGCTCGACAGCCCCGGATCGGCCGCCGCCGCGACGGTCTCGACCGCAGCGCTGCCACCTTCGCCCGCGGTCGCCTGGAAGGTCGAGGTGCGGACGGTGATGACCTTCTTGGCGTCCTTCGACTTCACGGTCTGGATCGCGTTGCCGGCGTAGATCGGACGCTCGAAGGTGTCGGGCGCGACCACCTTGATGATCTCCGACACCTGCATGACGTCGAGCAGTGCGGCGACGCGCGGCATCACGTTCTTGAACCGCGAGGTCGCCGGAGCGACGATCGCGTCGTAGCTGCCGGCGAGCGAAACGATCAGCGCGGCCAGCGGCTCGGCGAGATCGTGCTCATAGGCGGGCGCCTCGGCGAGCAGCACCTTGGCGGCACCCTGCAGCTTGGCGGCGGCGTCGGCAGCGGCCTTGCAGCCCTGGCCGGCAACCAGCACATGCACCTCGCCGCCGAGCGCAGCGGCGGCGGTCATCGCCTTGTTGGTGGCGTCCTTGAGCTGAGAGTTGTCGTGTTCGGCAATCAGCAGCGTGGCCATCAGATAACACCCGCTTCGTTCTTGAGCTTCGAGACCAGTTCAGCGACGTCCTTGACCTTGACGCCGGCCTTGCGGCCGCCCGGCTCGACGGTCTTCAGAACTTCGAGGCGCGGCGAAACGTCGACGCCGTAGTCGGCCGCGGTCTTCTCCGCGATCGGCTTCTTCTTGGCCTTCATGATGTTCGGCAGGCTGGCGTAGCGCGGCTCGTTGAGCCGCAGATCGGTGGTGACGATCGCCGGGCCCTTCAGCTTGACGGTCTGCGAACCGCCGTCGACTTCACGCGCGACCGTGAAGTCGGAGCCGTCGACTTCGAGCTTGGAGGCGAAGGTCGCCTGTGCCCAGCCGAGCAGCGCGGCCAGCATCTGGCCGGTCTGGTTGGAGTCGTCGTCGATCGCCTGCTTGCCGAGAATGATCAGTCCCGGCTTTTCCTCGTCGGCAACGCCCTTGAGGATCTTGGCGACCGCCAGCGGCTCGACCACGCCGTCGACCTTGACCAGGATGCCGCGGTCGGCGCCCATGGCGAGGCCGGTGCGCAGGGTTTCCGACGCTTGCGCCGGTCCGATCGAGACCACGACGACTTCGGTCGCCTTGCCGGCCTCTTTGAGACGCAGCGCTTCTTCGACGGCGATCTCGTCGAACGGATTCATCGACATCTTGACGTTGGCGAGTTCAACGCCCGACCCGTCGCTCTTGACGCGGATCTTGACGTTATAGTCGACCACGCGCTTGACCGGCACCAGAACCTTCATCGATCCTCTTTCGTGTTGCGGTGGGTAATCTTTAGTTGTGGCGGCGGAACCTAAAGCCCCTCCTAACCGGGGTCAACGCGGCAAAGCCAAAAACCGCTTGTTCCCTAGCGGTTCTGGCCCGGCACCCAAAGCACGTCGCGGGCGCCGCCGTCGTTCGCCAGGCGGGCCGCGACAAACAGGAAGTCCGACAACCGGTTGACGTACTGGACGGCCGCAGGGGTAATCCTCTCGTTGGGCCGGGCGCCGAGTTCCACCATCGCGCGTTCCGCACGACGGCATATTGTCCGCGCGACATGCAGGTAAGCGGCTGCCGGCTTGCCGCCCGGCAGTACAAATGAAGTCAGAGGAGCGAGGCTTTCGTTGAGCTGATCGATGTCGCGCTCCAGGCGCTCCACCTGGCTCGACAGCACGCGCAGCCGCTCGGCTTTGCCCTCCCGCTCGGGAACCGCGAGGTCGGCCCCGAGGTCGAACAGATCGTTCTGAATACGCCCGATCATGGCGTCGAGTTCCGGCAGCTCGGACAAATACAGCCGCGCCACGCCGAGCGCAGCGTTGGTCTCGTCGACAGTGCCGTAGGCCGCGATCCGCAGATCGTATTTCGGCCGACGCTCGCCGCTGCCGAGTGCGGTGGTGCCGTCGTCTCCGGTGCGGGTGTAGATTCGATTGAGAACGACCATCGCGCGGGATTCCTGCTGCGGAAGACCTAATGAGCCGGGAGTCTGGTGAGGCGGGACTTGGGGGGCAGCTAACGGCCCAGCGCCCAGACCGCAAGCATGGTGATGACGATGGCGACGAATTGCAGCAACACCCGCCAACGCATCAGGGTCTGCGACCGGTTCGGCGAGCCGCCCCGCATCATGTTGATCAGACCGAGCATGAGCACCAGCGCGACAGCGCAGAGCGCGATCGGCAGAGCGATTGAACTCAGAAACGTTGCCATCTAGGTTTCATAACACCGCCTCTGATTCCGCGCCATCCCCGCGATGGCGCCGGGTGCAACGATCCCGGGTGGAGCCGGTTAGTATCGGATGCTAAGGTCTCCCCACCCCGCCGCCGGCCGCAACTCGTGACAAGGTGACTCGTGAGGCAGATCCGCTACGCCTATACGGTCATCGTCGATGCGCTTTATACGTTCCTGGCCGACGACGGATGGGCAATCTCCAGCCACATTGCGCTGTCGACCCTGATGGCGCTGTTTCCATTCCTGATCGTGCTGACGTCACTGGCCGGTTTCGTCGGCTCCCGTGAGCTCGCTGACCGCGCGGCCGAACTGCTGCTCGACGTCTGGCCGGCCCAGGTCGCCAGCACGCTGTCGGGCGAAATCCACGACGTGCTGACCACCACCCGCGGCGGCGTGCTGACGATCGGCCTGCTGCTGGCGCTGTACTTCGCCTCCAACGGCGTCGAGAGCCTGCGGGTCGGGCTCAACCGCGCCTATGCGGTGATCGAGCCGCGCCCCTGGTACTTGTTGCGCCTGGAATCGATCGGCTACACCTTGGTGGCGGCTTTCACGGCGCTGGCGATGGGCTTCCTGATCGTTCTGGGGCCGTTGATTCTCGCGACCGCACGGCTGTACGTCCCACTGCTGGTGCACGACAACGAGCCGCTGCTGACGATCGCCCGCTACGGCATCGCGATCAGCGCGCTGACTTTGGCGCTGTTCCTGCTGCACGCCTATCTGCCGGCGGGGCGGCGTTCGTTTCGGCAGATCCTGCCGGGCATCGTCTTCACCATCAGCGCCTCGCTGATTTCCGGCATGGCGTTCGGCATGTATCTGGCGCGGTTCGCCAACAACTACGTGTCGATGTATGCGGGGCTCGCCTCGGTGATCATCGCGCTGGTGTTCCTGTATTTCATCGCCGCGATCTTCGTGTTCGGCGGCGAATTGAACGCCGCTATCATCAAGTCGCGGCTCCCCGAGGGAACGACACTGCAAGAAGCGCAGTTGCGAGAGTCCGGGGCGAAACCGGCTTGAGCAGGAATCCCCCGGCCCCCGCCTTGCGCGCCGCAGCCTCGTCCTGATCGCGCCCGGACACGCCGACGATCGGAATCGTACCGAGCGGCGGCGGCAGCGCTCGGATCCGCTCGATCGCCTCGACGCCGCTGATCCCGGGCAGCACCATGTCCATCAGCACCGCATCGAACTCGCCCCTGGCCAGCCGCTCCGGCACCGCCTCGCCGCTGCCGACGAACTCGCAGGAATGGCCGAGCTCGGTCAGGATGGCGTTCAGCACCACGCGGCCGAACGGGTTGTCTTCGACGCTGAGGATCCGGAGCGGCCGGACGTCTTCCGCGCGCGTTCCGCCCTCGGCGGTCGGCGCCTGCGGCGGCTTGGCCCGCTCCAGCACCACCGTCAGGGTGAACAAGGTGCCGCCGCGCGGCCGCTGGGCCACGGTGACGTCGCCGCCGAGCGCCCGGGCAATTTGCCGCACCGACGACAGCCCGAGACCGGCACCACCGAACCGTGCAGCGATGCCGACATTGGCCTGCGAGAACGGCCGGAACAGCCGCTTGATCTCGGCGAGCGACAGCCCGATGCCGCTGTCGGACACCGCGAACGAGACCTGCGCCTTGCCGCGGCCGGCGGAGGCTGCCGTGACCTTCAGCGCGACATCGCCGCGCTCTGTGAACTTGACCGCGTTGTCGATCAGGTTTTCCAGCGCGGCGCGAAGCCGCACCGCGTCGCCGATCACAAAGCTCGGCAGCCGCGACGAAATTGTCACCGTCGCACGCAGGCCCTTGGCGGCGGCGCGGCCGGACAGCGAGTCGCCGGCGTGGCGGGCGAGCGCCCGCAGATCGAAGAACTCCGAGCGCAACCCGAGGCCGGTGCTGCCGAGCCGAGCGGCATCGACGAACAATGTCGCGAGGCCGGACAGGTGCTCGGCCCCCGCCTTGATGGTGTCGACCCAGCGCCGCTCGCGCTCGCCGAGATCGGAGGTCGCCAGCAGGTCGCTGACGGCCAGAATGCCGGTGAGCGGGGTGCGGACCTCGTGGGCGAAGGTCGCCAGCATGGTCTCGATCATGCCGGAGGCGGACGGCTTCTTGCGGCGGACGCGTTTCGGCGGCGTCCGCTTGACCTGCGTCCGCCCGCTGCGCAACGCGCGCGATTTCACCGCCATGTGTCCCCCGAACCGTGCAGGCGACAATGCCACGTCCGAGGCCGTCGAGTCACGCCGCGAAGTCCCGCTCCGATAACACCAAACGGCTGCATCAGGCGACACTCAGACGGCGGCGGCAAGCCCAACCATGGTCCGGATATCCAGTGGCGACACCCCGGCGGCACGCAGCTCCCGCAAGCCGGTGGCCCCGGTCGATTTCGACAATTTGCGCCCTTCTGCGTCGCGGACGATAGCGTGGTGCCGATACGCCGGCGCCGGCAGGCCGAGCAGATGTTGCAGCAGCCGGTGCACCGAGGTCGACCAGAACAGGTCGGCGCCGCGGACCACCTCGGTGATGCCCTGCAGGGCGTCGTCGATCACCACCGAAAGGTGGTAGCTGGTCGGCGTCTCCTTGCGCGCAACGATCACGTCGCCCCACGCCTCCGGCCGCGCCGCGATGCTGCCGGTCTCTCCCTCGGGACCGCTGCCGTACTCCTGCCAATGCAGCTCACCGGCCAGCGCGAGCGCGGCCGGCATGTCGAGCCGCAGAGCATAGGGCACGCCGGCAGCGATCAGCTCGGCGCGCTTCTGAGCCGAGAGCTGCTTGCCGATCCCCGGATAGAGCGGCGCGCCGTCGGGATCGCGCGGCCACGGCGCCACCGTTTCCTTCTCCGCGACCAGCCGGGCGATCTCGGCGCGGCTTTCGAATGCCGGATAGATCAGCCCCTGTGCGGAAAGCCGATCGACCGCCTCGCGATACAGCTCGAGATGATCCGACTGCCGCCGTACCTCGCCGTCCCAGCCGACGCCGAGCCAGGACAGATCTTCGTAGATCGCCTGTTCGAACTCCGGCCGGCAACGGGTGCGGTCGATGTCCTCGATCCGCAGCAACAGCCGGCCGCCACTCGCCCGCGCCAGATCGGTATTCAGCAGCGCCGAATAAGCGTGGCCGAGGTGCAGATAGCCGTTCGGGCTCGGCGCAAATCGGAAAACGGGTGGCGGCATTGAACCCCTGACGTCATTGCCGGACTTGATCCGGCAATCCATCGGATGAGAGACTCTTTTACGATAGCGGATGGATGCGCGGGTCAAGC